>LKNA01000005.1 GCA_001564065.1 Chitinophagaceae bacterium T5-Br10_B2g13 | reverse complement strand
CGTTTGTACTGCGCCATGTGGAATAATCAATCAGAATATGACCCAAACCATATCCAGAATATGAAAGAACAATGGAAAAAATCAGCCTGATTCACTTGATTTAGTCATAGTATTCGAAGTGACGAATATAGATTGTATAGCTTTAAACTTTTAGATTGTATAGCTTTAAACTTTACTACGTCAGTTCGAGCGTAGTCCCGGTGTATTTCCCGGGATGGAGTCGAGAACATGGTGGAGTTGCCCAACAGCTTCTCGACTTCATTATAGTTCACTCTGTTCGCCTCCATTGCGCTCGAAGTGACGAGATTTGTAAATTGATTACAGGTCTCTTGTGCATTTAGGTGTATGGGGAAGATTAGAGTGCAAATACATACAATGGTGGAGATGGTGCAGATAATTTTAACCGAATAATTCTGAAGTTGTGGCACGTGTGGATAGTATCTTAAATATTTGTGTTGAGTAGTTTAAAAGATAGAAGAAATTGTGGGTAACTGCTAAGGGATACACCCTCGTCCAACGGCTAGAGTTCGACCTTGGAGTTTGCTACAGTGGAGATGTCTACCTTTTGCCGTTTGCCTTTTCACTTCTTACATTTGACGCTAATCAAATAGCATTTACCATATCAAGATCAAATAGAAAAAAATAACATGTACATAGACCTCATCGCCGGTGCTCGACCCAATTTTATGAAGATAGCTCCCATCATCGACGCCATCAAAGCTGAACAAGAGAAAGGAACGGATATCGATTTCAGGCTGGTGCATACCGGTCAGCACTACGATAAGAATATGAGTAGCTCCTTTTTTGAACAGCTTGGGATTCCGGCCCCGGATGTGAACCTGGGTGCGGGTGGCGGAACGCAGGCGGAGCAGACCTCGGCCATTATGACCGGCTATGAGAAGCTGCTGATGGAGAAACCGTCGGATCTATGCCTGGTGGTGGGAGACGTGACCTCCACGATGGCGTGCGCTATTACCGCTCAGAAGATGCATATACCGGTGGCGCACGTGGAGGCAGGCATCAGGTCGGGCGACTGGAAGATGCCGGAGGAGATCAATCGTCTGGCCACGGATGCTGTGACCAACTACTTTTTCACAACATCTGAGATTGCCAACGAGAACCTGCGAAAGAGCGGGGTGGAGGATGACCGAATCTTTTATGTGGGCAACACGATGATCGACACGCTGTTGAAGCATCGTCCGCGTTTTCAAAAGCCGGCCGTGTGGGATAAGGTGGGCCTGGAAGAGGGGAACTACCTGGTGATGACACTGCATCGTCCGTCCAATGTGGATGAGGAGGAGATTCTGAAGTCACTGATGGATGAGATTATCGCGAATACAAAGGACCTGCCGCTGGTCTTTCCGGTGCACCCGCGTACCGCAAAGATTATGAAAAATCTGGGAATCAGCCATGATCGTCTGCATATGGTGGAGCCGCTGGGGTACCTGGAATTCAACTACCTGGTGGAGCGGTCAAAAGCGGTGATTACCGATTCGGGCGGCATCACGGAGGAGACGACAGTCATGGGTGTGCCGTGCATGACATTGAGAAACAGTACAGAGCGTCCGGAGACGATTACAATCGGAACGAATGAATTGCTGGGCGTAAATCCTGAGGCAATTCAGCCGGCCCTGGAAAAACTGTTCGCGGGCGAGTGGAAGAAAGGTGGGATTCCTGAGTTATGGGATGGGAAGACGTCGGGGAGGATTGTTGAGAGCCTGATCGGTATTTTGAAATAGTCCCCCCGTCAGTTCGAGCAGAGCGCAAGCGGCGTCGAGAACTTTGTATTGTTGGGCATGTGCTTCTCGACTACATTGCAGTTCACTGCGTTCACCTTCATTGCGCTCGAAGTGACGTATCAAATTTGTTTAGCTTAAATACTAAAACGTCGGTTCGAACCCAACGAACAAAACAACGTGAAGTGAGAGAAGTCGAGAACTCGTTGGTATTGGGCAGAGGCTTCTCGATTTCGTTCATTACGCTTGTGCTACATACTCTTCACTACCAGTGACAGATTTATTCGTTGAGTTCTACTAAGGTGAATCCCAAACGCCTTGCCTGTTTGTGCAGGTTGTGTAACCGTCGCTCTTGATACTGTTTTTCATAGGCTTCAACCCCTTGTTCAACGTATGCCATTCCTTGCGTCATCGCCCGGTAATAAAGAATGGCCAATTTTCGTGCTACGGCTTTAATTGCTATACCTGGGCCGCGTCGTGCCCGTATACGCCGGCCAAAGGCACCAAGGGCATGGTTTTTACTTTCCAGCAGGCTTTGAGCGGCTTGCTTAAATATCTCGGCGGCCCGCGGGGCGGATTTGTATTTGTGCTTTCGGATAGACTTGCCGGACTGTTTCTTGCCTGGTGCCAGTTTCAGCCAGTTGGTAAAATGACCTTCGCTTGGAAACGGGGCCAGATCCACCCCGATTTCTCCGATCAGGCGAAGTGCTGAATAATCGGTAAGGCCGGGAAGCTCGTTCACGTTGACCCCGCCGGCCGCTCGCACCACTTTTTGGTGAAGCTGGTCTATGGCTGGTGTGTGATGGCGTATCGGCTTGGCTTTTCCGTATTCTTCTGGAACCGGTTGTTTCTCAGCCAGCTGGCTGATCTCTTTATCGATCTGCCGATCACACTCGTTTAATTTGCATTGAAAGAACTCATAGCAATCGATCGCATCGGCCAGCTCATAGAGATATTCCGGGCGGTAGTGCCCCTCCAGAGAGGCAACCACCTGGTCGTGTTTGTTGGCTTGAATTCGCCGATCACACAAGGCGACCAATTGGTGAGGATCGCGCTCGCCGGCCAGGATCGCCTTCAGTACCCGCATGCCGCTGGCCCCATGAATCTGGGAAATGACCTGGTGCAGACGGATATTCATCATCGTCAGAGCCTTTTGCATGTGCAGAACAGCCTTGGCCGATTCGCTGATGTAGCGTTCGCGCAGGCGCAGGTACGCCCGCAAGGCCTTAATGGCCGGATCGGGGAGAAAACTATTGGCCAGTAGTCCGTAGCTGTGAAGCTGCTGAAGCCACTGGCAATCAGATACATCCGTTTTGCGGCCAGGCACATAACGAATGTGGGCGGGATTAACCAGCCAAACTTCAAAGCCCGCCTGCTGGAGCATTTCATGAAGGATGACCCCGTACACACCGGTCGATTCCATCGCAATGCTTTGAACATGGTGGGTTTTAAGAAGCTCAATGGCGGCTCGAAACTCGCAGGTAAAGGTGCCAAATTGGTGCACCGAATCATCGTCCAAACCGATAAAAATATGCTCACTTCCAATATCGATACCGGCGGTATTTTCACGGATTTGTGTTAGTTTCATGGATATACCAGTAAGGTTAATAAATGAGCAGACTCACCCAGGCCTGCACCGAGAGTCGATAAAAAACTACCAGACGGGGTTCCAAAAGGACCACCAAAGAAACAGACTCGAGGTGCAGAGTAAGGCTCGAACACAGGTATGGAAACACTAATGGAAGGTCTACTACGTGCAAGGGTGAGCTGCTTGTTTATGAACGGATTGTAGGAGTTTTCTGTCACCTACTCAATAGTGTTGCCCGCTTTTTGGGCAAAATTAGTGGCTCGAAGTGACGTATTGCCTTGAGGTGTGGGTAAACAAATAACTTTCGTCAGTTCGAGCGCAACTAACAAAACAACGTGAAGTGAGAGAAGTCGAGAACTTTGTAGAGTTTAGCAGGGGCTTCTCGATTCCGTTCAGTCACTAATGCTCCCTAACAGCACTCCAAATGACGCATTTTGCTTTGCGTTAAACACTTCGGGATAAAAATGTTATAGATGTGTATCTAAATGTATTTACCGAAAATGATTTCATTACTGTAAGAAACAAACAAATGAAACCCCTTACAGATTTTTATAAAAATATAATTTTCGGCTCATATAGTTGAAAATAATGTAATTATTCCCTTAAATATTATTGCAAATCAAGAGTTCAGAAAGTCCAAAAAGAGGCTTTTTGATCTAAACTAAAACAGGGGGATAATATGAGAAAACTAGGATTACTAATCTGTGTTTTAATGTTTCTGCCACTTCAGGTCTTTTCTCAGTCGGTAGAAATTCAGACAACTCTTTCAAATGCTGAACTGTTGCCCGGAGATGAGGTTACGTTAACCATATCTGTCGTTGATGAAGTGGATGCCTTTTTCTTTGCCGTTGAGATTGAGTTCGATTCAGATGTTCTTGAATATTTAAGTATTGAGAATGCAGGTTTAACAGCCGGAGGAATTAGCATTGCAGAACTCTCATCAGATGGCCTGCTGGGAGCTTCTGTTTCCAGGACATCACCTTTAAGCAGTGCCTCTTCGGGAGACTTAATGAAGCTTACGTTTACGGTTAAAGAGAAGACAGATGTCGGCCCATTTACGTTTACCTTCCTCAATCAGAGTTTTTACAACTCTTCAGATGAGGAGATCATTGCCGAGCCGATGAGCGAAGCTTCATTCAATGTTCAGGAGGATATTTCCTCACTCGCTTTAACCACGCCGGCCGTAATTGAAGTTGCGGAAGGGAACCAATATTTCGCTACCTCAGAAATCTATGCGAATGGTGTTTCTCAGGATGCCTCCAACAGCAGCAGGGTAACCATGTGGATTGGGGTGAATGAAAACAACACGGATCCGTCATCCTGGAGTGAATCAGTCTGGGAATTGATGGAGTTCAGCGAAGAGAGTGACGGATATTTCATTTATGAACAAGAGATCGCATTTCAGCGGCCGCTGGGCACTTACTATGTGGCAACGCGCGGTGAACTGGATTCACAGCCCGGTTATAAATATGGCGGTGTTGGCGGATTCTGGTCTGAGCCGGAGAATCCATCTGCAGAGTTCACAATTTCAGAACAGCCTCCATTTAGGTATACGCTTGTGACCTGGGATTTTGATAATGAAACGCTCTTGCCATCGTCATCCATTCCTCAGAATGATGGTGCTAGCATTGAAACGATAGGAGCGAATGACCCAACCTATGCGGCAGGAGCTTCAGGAAGAGCGGCAAGTGCTACCGGCTGGACTGATTTCGATGTTGATAATCCGAAATACTGGCTTGTTACTTTATCAACCGAAAACCTGGAGTCGATTCGACTCTCCTCAAAACAGTCAGGATCAGATAGCGGACCAAGAGATTTCCAAATACAGGTGAGCTTAGATAATAATAGTTGGACAGATGTCGGACCGCCAATCATCATTACTGGAAATTTTAACGATGCTTTTGTTGATCAGATTCCGTTGCCGTCATTTGTCAATGATCAATCGGAACTTTTTATCAGATGGCTTCAGACTTCAGACATCCGAGTTGATGGAGATCCGGAAATTTCAGGTGCCGGCTCAAACAGAATCGATGATATTCTGATTACCGGTATCAATCCTGATGCCGAGCGTATTGAAGTCTGGCCGGGGGATACCAACAATGACGGACAGGTGAATATAGATGATGTTCTTCCGCTATCGGTCTATTGGGGATCTCAGGGGCCCGAGCCGGTCTATAGTTTCAGAAGCTGGGAGGAGAGGGCTGTGGAAGCCTGGATGCCGACAGAAGCTACCTACGCTGATGCCAACGGTGATGGGATTGTCAATCAGAATGACCTCTTGCCTATTGGTCTGAATTGGGGTGAAACCCGCGCAGGTGCAAAGCAGCCATCGATCATCGCGCTATCTTCCATCCGGGCTAAGGATTTAACATTGGGCGAGGAGTTAGAAATCTTTCTACAGGCTGATGATGAGATAGAGCTTTCCGGACTCTCATTCAGAATTGGAATTAACGGTATAGCCAATTCGGATTGGCAGCTTCAATCTGTAGAAGTGGGGTCGTGGGGTGAAGAGTGGTCCGAAAACAATAGGCTGATCGAGTTTATCCAGGAAGACCCATCGGGACTATCTGCAGCGATTGCGCACCGTGGGTATACTCAGCCAACAACCGGAGAATCGCTGATCAAACTGACAGTTAGAGCTGTAAGCGACTGGAACACAGCGCCTGAAATCGTGTTGGAAAACGTTTCTGTTGTTTCGGGCAGAGAGATATTTGCTACGGATGAGATCTATCTGACTTTCGATGAATCGGATTCTATAACGGAACCGGGTAACGTGTTGCCGGAGAGAACGGAGCTGCTTCCCAACTACCCCAATCCATTCAATCCGTCAACAACCATCCAGTACCATCTCTCGTCTGCCAGTGATGTTAAAATTGATGTTTACAATTCGGTGGGTCGGAAAGTAGCGACCATTCTGGATCAACATCAGCAGCCCGGAGAGTATGACATCACGTTTAATGCGGATGGATTCTCCAGCGGTATCTATTTCTATAGACTTCAAACATCTGATTTCGTGCGAACAAGATCAATGGTATTGATTAAATGATTTTGAAATAGTTATCAAGAGGGGAACAAAAAACCGCAGCGGATGCTGAGTTTGTTCCGATGAAACAGTGATCTGTAATTCGAGAACTGCTTTGTGTTCGTTGTGGTTTTTATGTTTAAAAATTTGAGTTGCAGATGTATAGTATTTTTGAATAATAAATATTTAATCTGAGTCGATCCCTGAATTAGTTTGACTTTTATTGGAGATAGTGACCATTTGTTGAACTGGTAGAATGGCGTAGCCATAATGAATATTATAGCCCACCAATTCATTGGAGGGTGGTTAGAAAATAAACAAAATGAAAGTCCCTTCGGGACGGCCCACAAAATAAATCCTGAGAACGACCGCCTCTAATTAATCCAGATTTCCAATCATATCCCTCTGTTCCACATGTTTTGGGGCATAGGTTACATCTATTCAAAGGAAGAGATTTTAAACCCATTTATGGGTTTATACATACGACACCGGTCATTTATGGCCGGAATCCCAAGCGGTTCAGGCGACCCGTTGCACGACGTTTACCGTATACCATATAACGAAAACCGTACACTTCTCAACCAATCAGATTCTTTAAATACTTCCCACTATTCAGCTTATATACAGAAAAATCCCTATCAAGGGTAATGATGGAATCTATGCTCTCTGATTCTGCTACTTCCATTAGTGTGCAGTCGGCAAGATCAGCCGGCAGGTCGGAATAACGGGAGAACCAATCCTTGATCCCTCCAATTTGCCATTTTTGGATATTGTAAATATCTAAACCTCCGGCAATAATCCAGTCAAGAAAGTCGAGCTGAGTATTTCTGTTGAAATCGAGCATGTAGCAGACTTCAGTGAGAACAGGCCAAGTGGTAGTGAGACGCCCTCGATACTCTTTTAGAAACGTCAGGACCTTATTGTGGTGTTGATCGCTGTTGTCGAAAAGTGCAATGATGGGGCCGGCATCAATCAGACTGTTTTTCACGGATCTTCTCTTTTATTCTCGATTTGTATGTAACGGATCGATCTGTATCGCCGCTTCCTCGTTTGCCAAAAAGATCTTTTCCTGCTTCGAAAGGATTCTGTGATCTTTTCTCTTTTGCAATATACTCTACCAGTGCCTCACGGATGATATGGGAGTGAGACTTATTGGAGGAAGAGGAGAGGGCATCTAGTTCTTCTTCTAGTTCTTTTGGTAATCTTACGGATTTCATTGTTCTAAAATTATTTCGAAGTCATACATAATGTATTACATTTGAATTAAATATTCAAGAGAGGTAAGTAAATATCAGTTGAATTTTGAATGATGAATTGAGAATTGGATGATGTATAAAATTTCAAATAATTGCCGATAGCAACGTATTCCGTAAACCCTATACCGCATACCTAATACCGTACTTCTTTTCCACTCTTAACTGTCAAATGCTTTTGTTATATTAAAGGCTTAGATGAAAAACCATCAACGATTTTTAAAATAAAGACTGACATTTGAAGTTTACTGATTTAAACCTTTCTGATTCACTGCTCGCCGGCTTGCGGGATGTTCAATTTACCGATACAACACCTGTTCAAGAGAAAGCTATTCCAATTGTTACTTCCGGAAAAGATCTAATTGCGACGGCCCAAACGGGTACCGGTAAAACGGGTGCGTTTGTAATCCCGATTATGGATCAAATTCTAAAGAACAATGATAAGCGTGACGGAGTGAAGGCGCTGATTTTAAGTCCTACACGAGAACTTGCCAAACAGATTGACGAGGAGATTTTTGCCATCGGCTATCACACCGGACTGACTTCGGCCACAGTAATTGGCGGAAGTGATTTTGCGCAGCAGGTAAATGCAATCAAGGCAGGTGTTGATATTATTGTTGCTACTCCGGGCCGTTTGATGGATCAGAACAAGGTGATCAACATCGACTTTTCGAATGTAGAGTATTTTATTCTGGATGAGGCTGATCGCATGCTGGATATGGGATTTCTGCCGGATATCAGAAAGATAATTTCATGGCTTCCCGAAGAGCGACAGACACTTCTTTTTTCTGCAACGATGCCAAATGAGATACAGAATCTGGCCGGCGGAATCATGAAGAATCCGGAGTCGGTAGAGATTGAACGATCCAAACCATCAAAGCAGGTGGAACAGCGAGCTTATACGCTGTTGAGTGATCAGAAAATCCCACTAGTGAAAAAGATATTTAAAAATATAAAGTGGGACTCCTGTATTATTTTTACCTCTACGAAAAAGGGAACGGATGAACTTCACCGGCTTCTTCGTGATGAGGGAATTAAAGCTGAGAGTATTCATGGAGACCGGTCGCAGGATGAACGGAATAGAGCGCTGAGTGCCTTTAAAAACGGACAAGTTCCTGTAATTGTGGCAACAGACGTACTGGCCCGCGGTATCGACATTAAAGAGGTGTCGATTATCATGAACTATGATGTACCGAACAATACAGACGACTACATTCACCGTATAGGCCGAACCGGACGTTATGATAAATCCGGTATTGCCATTACGTTTGTGACCCGACGCGACAGTAAAAAATTCCGCGATATTGAGCGCATTAAAGGGAATACGATCAAACATATCGATCTGCCTAAAAACTTTGGTGATGACTCCGAATTCTCATGGGATGAGGATTTTAAAGGAGGGAAACAAGCTCAGAATAAAGGAAAGAAAAGTCAGGCGAAAGATTCGTCTCAGAAATCGAAAGGTAATAGCCAGAAGTCTGACGATTCTAAGAAACAGCGTCCCGGCAGCCGATCCGGCAGTGATGACAAGAAAGTAGCTGACAATCAGGATCAGTCGAAAAGTCAAAAGAGTCCGGACAAGACAAGTGATAAAAAACAGGATCAAGACTCTTCTGATAAAGGAAAATCAAACAAAAGACAAAAATCTGAATCCAAGCCGACTCAAAAGAAAGAGTCAAAATCTGAGACTAAAAAAGAGAAGGTCAAGCCGGAAGAGAAGGAAGCTCCATCTCCAAAGCAGGAGAAGGTTGAAGATCTGAAGAAAGTGACACTTCCTCCGGTTGTAGAGAAGGCAGTTGACCGGAATAAGCGAGCCCGTAAACCCGCCAAAGGCGTTTGGGGCATAATTAAGAGTTTTATTCCTAAGTTTTAACAATGGTTACCGGTTATGATGCAGCGAATAAAATCTCTGTTTATCTGGACGGGAATCATTCTGTTAATTCTGTTTTGGCTGCCGCTGTTGGCGCTGATCAGAATTTTTGATCGAAACCCGGTCCGGTACCGAACAGGAAAGTGGTTCAGAAAGCTGGGTTATCTCATCTCTAAAGTGAACCCTACCTGGAACGTAGAGATTGAGGGAGGAGAAACCATAGATGACCGCAATCCCTATGTGATGGTGAGCAACCATCTCTCTAATGCGGATATTCCCGTGATCTCGAATCTGCCGTGGGAGATGAAATGGATTGCTAAAAAAGAGCTGTTTGGATTGCCGATTGCCGGTTGGATGATGAAAATGTCGGGTGATATTTCGGTTGACCGATCCTCTTCAAATAAACGGATTGGTGTTTTTAAACAGTGTAAATACTACCTGGATAAAAATATATCTGTCATCTTTTTTCCTGAGGGTACCCGATCCAGAACCGGAAAGGTGAACCGATTTGCAATTGGTGCATTTGATCTGGCCATTCGCGAACAGAAGCCTATTTTACCAATCGCCCTTGACGGCACCCAGGATTGCCTTCCTAAAAAGAGCTGGGTATTTTTGCCGGACGTTTATGTACGAATGAAAGTGCTGGACCCGGTATCTACAGCAGGGATGGAAAAAGAGGATGCACTGAAGCTTGTTGAAGATGTAAGGAGAAGTATTGCAGCTCAAATCGCAGATTGGAGAGGCGTTTCGGTAGATGAGGTTTTAGGTTGATTGATGATTAATCTCCTCTCTGAGAGGCTGTGGAAAAATACTTAATCAATGATAATGACCATTAAATTTTACCACAAAGACACAAAGCTACGAAGGTACACGAAGTATAACGATATCAACATGATACCCTTTGTGCTTCTTCGGGTCCTCGTGACTTCGTGGCCAAATAAAAGGAGTGTTTTAAATGCTTGAATTTTTAATTTCTCACAGCCTCTCAGAGAGGAGACGGAATTCGGAGTGTTTAACGTAGGAATCAGAGATGTGATCGTGCTGGTTAAAGTGTTCGTCTCAAAACGTTATGTATGCTTCAAGCTTATGCACTCACCATACTATTTCTCCCCTCCTGTCCTCCTAAGCCTAGGCTCAGGAGGACTCACGAGTGGAGAGACACGTTAAAAATGCACAACAATTCCGCTCCAGGCGGCTCCTAGTGCTGCACCGTTGTTTTTGGAACTGGCTGTGCCTGCTGCACCAACGGTAAATTCAAAGTTTCTGAGTTCTACTCCGGTTCCGGCGTGATACGTGGTACTGCTGTAACCACCCATTCGCACTCCGGCTCGCAACGGAATTCGGTTGAAGAATTTGTATTCACTTCCGAGTGATAAGTGAACTCTTTTACTGTTGGTTCCCCGGTCTACTAAGCCGGCACCTATGTCAGCCATAAACCCGAATTTACCAAGTTGGAGATGCGATCCGACTCTCAACATGGTTGGCAGCCCAATAATGTGCGATGCCTCAGATCTGGTATTGAAGTTACCGTATACATCATTCCCGATACTGTCAATCAAAACAGATTCAAAGTATGCGCTCTCATCTCCGTCAAATTCGTTATCAATAGTTTCCTGGTCGTAGTCAAATCCATTCCAGGTGAAGTTGTCGGCTGCATTAAAACTGCGCGCGTTATCCGAAAAGGAGAGAGCCCCCAGATCCGTGAGGGATAGTCCGACTGTAAGAGTCTTCTCACCCTTGAAAATTCCAAGATTACCGAATGAATTTTGATGAAGATCGAGCTGCGCGGTTATCCCAAGATCAACTCCCAAAGATGTTCCTCTGAATTTGGTGAAGTCATCTACATCAGAATCTAAGTAGTCTTCCAGTTTGGGCTCCAGCCCCGCCTGCCGGTCCGCATTGTACTGCTCAAGCTGAGCTGCCCTGGAGCCAATGGTTTCAAGTGCATAGGCAAAATTGTGCTGAATTTGCCCGCCTGACTCAGCTGTTACTCCTTCAATTCTCAAATCTGACTGAAAGTTTAGTGAGCTGTAGTCGAAAGAGAGTAGCAGCTTTGGAGCTATACCGGCATGAATTCGAAGATTTTGGCCTAAACCCATAAACTGTTCTTGCCGATAAACGGTCGTTGCAAAACCGACAGAGATCTCCTGCCATGCGTAGTACTCCTGCGTGGAGTTGACGGCTCGAAACTGATTAAAGTAGTCAGAATCAAGCCCCCGAAATACAAGGTCAGCAAATCCTCTTGAAAAGGAGGTTTTACCTGTAGCACGCACTCTCTGGGCGGCACTGACTGTCCAGTTCGGTGTTCGGTAAACAGCACCTACGGTACCACTCCAAAGTCCATGGAAGCAGAGCGCATACCTGCATCATCTGTTCCGAACCATTGATTTAGCATGTCGTCCGCAACGGAACCCTCTATGGTTAATCCGGTGGTCAGATAGTCGTTATATGTGGTAATGTTGATCAAATCTCCGCCGGCCTGACCATAAATACCACCAATTACACCAACCGTTATATTCGGCCTTCTGTTTTGGTTAAGCATCAGGTTTGCGGGATTGATGAAATTGGCGTGGTAGAGGTCCTGGTAAGCCACACCTCCGCCACCCAGTCCAATAGTTTTTGCACTTTGATGTGAGGATTGTGAGATACCCTGGTTAGATAAACCGAATAGTAGGGTGCCTGCCAGAATCGTAATGAAATATGTTTTTGATAGTCTATTCATGATACGGCCCTCAGTTTACCTGGTTTAAAATTTTAAATCTACCGCTGATGGAGATGGTTACATCATCCACGTCCCGAATACTCACCTCATCCCCTCCGGTTGTCTGTACACCGGCTGAGAGTCGAATATTTCTCGTTTGATTGAGCAGGTCCAGTTGCGATCGGTTCAGGGTTAGTATGGTGCTGCCGTTAGAGGCAGCATTGTTGATTCCATTTTCATCAACTGGTGCAGGGTTAAACTGCAGAGGGTTTTCGTTAATGACCGGTGCTGATGTAAGGAGATTGTCATCCTCGTCCAGGAAATCAAGCCGAAGTGAAAAACCGAGAGGGATTCGGTTTGCATACTGAATCTGCAGGGATCCCTCTTCAATCATAGAATCGTCATCGGGGCCCGGTAAGTTTCCAAGATCCTGTGAGGTGGTGTCTACAAAAGTGGCAAAATCTGCCCGCAGGGATAGCGGTACATTGACTCTGAACTCAGGGTCAAAAAGAACCGGATTGCGGATTGTACCTTCCTCTTCATCATCGTTGATTATGGCTACGCCTATAAAACGTATCTCTTCAGGCAGTCGGCTGAAGAACTGGTTGATATTTGTGTTGATTCGGTCGAACGTAATCTGTTGATAAACTTGAGGATCTCCGGGGTGATCGATCTCAAACCGTATAAGATTTTCAATCGGTATCACATTTCCATCATAACGGAGGCGGTCTGCTGATGAAGCGTCTGAAACGGCCCGGTCAGATCCCGGAAGGCCTTCCAGAAAGAAATGGTCTCCGTTTGTGTCCGTCCCCAAAAAAGCTCCTATGATCTCTGCCGGAAGGTCTGTATTGATGGAGTAGTCAACTGTAAGTGATGCATTGGTAAACTCAATGCCGTCCACTTTTCGGGAGATATCACTGATTCCGTCAATTTCTATAATCTCCGCTTCGTTATCATTCAGCATACCAATAACATCGCCGTTTGTGGGATCATCGTTATTTAAGAGTGCCTGTTGAGTGGACGGAACTCCAAAAGCTTCAGCGATAACCAGGTTTTCAATGGCAACATCAGCTGAGACACCGTCTGTCTCATTTATCGTCCGCATAGAGCTGTTAGGATCAGCCTGTGTGTCTTCCGTGATAGCAGATATGTTGTAGCTGATCTCGTTATTCTGCACAAAAATTCGCGTGTTTGTCAAATCAACCGTTTGTGATATAGGTTGCGCACTGTTTGCCGGTATGGCATTTTCATCGTCAAATGAGATGATCAGTGAGTCAGCTTCGCCCCACGGTGCTGTCCGGATGTTTGGAAAAGATATTTGAAGGGATGAAATCTCAACATCAATCGAGTTCAGGATATTTTCTATGGAGAGGGTTCCGCTTTGGAGTTCTACATAGTGATCAGCAGAAGTGAAGTTGAATTCACTGTTGTCAAAGTCCGTAGTTCCGCTGAAAAAGAAATCCTGTGAAGGAATCTGAGCTACAACCTGGGAAGCGACCAGATTGTCGCCCTGGACGTCATTAATGATCAAACTGCCTGGATCGCTCTGAAGGTTTTGTTCTGACCAAGCAATTTCAACTTCAACATTTAAATTTGTCAGAACTACTTCGGGATCTGTTTCGGGATTATCAACGATCGAAATCAGATTACTTCGTGTAGTGTTACGATTGAAATCTGAAAAAGTGATGGAACCAACTGAGCTGTTGTCACTGAAGAGCTCAAGCGAGAGAACATCCAGATCGATACCCAGTTCATTCCGAAGAACAATCTCAATGGATCCTTGTTTGATGGTGGCCGATTCAAAGAAGTCGGTATCAAGATCGATATTAACAGGGGAAGGGGATTGTGCTCCCGGCACAACGTCACCATCTTCCGGAGAAATGCCAATACCTGTCAGATTATCAAAGTTCGCCTCTCCGAGATTCCCGCTTTCATCCTGTGACGAGAAGTCCGTAAGAACAATTTCACCTACCGTGGCTTCAAACTGAGTCGGTTCGATATCAATTTCAGGGATGGCATCATTGAGGTCATCAAAATCGAAAGACTCTTGTTTGGTGAGGATAATAAGGTTGTCACCATCCACCGTGAACAGGTCAGACAGATCTTCTGAGGTAGTGTCGATAAGCGCATTCTTTTCTCCTAAAAATTGAAACCGGCTCTCGGCAATGAGAGGAGCATCGATTTGGTGGGAGAGTGTAAAGTTCGGATCGTCGGGAGTTTCGCACTGAATAAAGAGCAAAACAGCGACTGCTGTAAGGATACAGGATTTAAATTTTTTCATCGCAGCTGTTGATGAGATTAATGAACAGGTTATACTGTATGATAAGAAAACCTCGGTTAAAGGTTGAGGAGGTTTAGTATTTGTTAGATTTATCTCCGGTTTTGTAAAGCTGATATAAGGAGTAATATAGAGGCAGGATATTTCAATAAATTTTAAACTATTTTTTTAAGTAACATAGTGTTACCAGGTTGAGCAATGTCGTAATCATTATTCAATATTCGATATTCTGCGGTTCTTTTACGAAAACCTTTTCACCGCAGTGGTCACAGTGATACGCGGAGTTTGAATAAAATCCCCTTTGTGAACATTGTGAAATCCTTGGCGACCATAGTGGTTAAAAAAGTCCTACCTCTTGTGCGTGCTGTTTGCAGTCCCGGTCTCTAGGTAAGACCCCTCACGTGGAGATATAATTTGTCACCTCCTCAATGGTGTTGCCCAACTTTTGGGCAAATTTAGGAGCTCGTAACGACGGGATGTAAAGAGTGGCCTTATCAATGACTTACCTCAACGCCGTATAAAACTACTTACTTCCCAATCGACAGTACCTTTACGGGATCGGTTTTGGCGGCAATCCGTGCCGGCAGCCAGGAGGCGAGGGCACAGAGCAGAATGGTAATTCCACTCACAATCACAAAGTCAAAGAGGTGAGGCTCTACAGGGGCAGTACTCATGTAGTAGTTCTCTTCGGATAGGGGAATGATTTGATAGTTCACCTGAAGCCAGTAAAATAGCAGGGATATACCTATCCCAAGAATTAAACCTGAACCGGCCACGAAGAGCCCTTCAAGCAGAAAAATCTTTCGTATTGACTTGCTCTTGGCTCCCAGTGTTTTCAGAATACCGATGTCGCGTACCCGTTCGAGAACCATCATCAGTACGGTTCCGATCAGATTAAAGGCAGCAACAATTACCATAACTCCGATAACAAGCGGAATGGTCTGCTCCTGCAGGTCAACCCAGGCAAATATGTTGCGATAGCGCTGATAAACGTTCTCAGTGATATAAGGAAACCGTGTTACATCCCGAATGACACGGTAGACGGGAGTGATGTCATCCAGATTGCCAACATTAATGTCGAATGAGCTGGCTTGGCGCGGATTGAATTCAAATATCTGGCGGGCGGAGTCGATATTAATTAGCGCAAAATTGTCATCAAATCTGGCTATCCCGGTTTGGTAAATTCCCGTTAGTGTAAACTGTTTAATCTCCGGAGTATTGAGAGGTGAGGGCATCCCGTCCAGAGCGTAAACGGTCACGCGGTCGCCAATACCGGCTCCGATATTTCTGGAAAGTGCAGAGCCCAGGATGATTCCCGGAAGTCCCGAATCGGTTTCGCCCAGCTGATACTCACCTTCCGAAATGTACTCCCTGAGCTGTGTGACATCACCCTCAACCGGAACACCTTTGATTCCGCTGCCGCTTACATCCCTGGAGGATTGAATCATTACCTGCCCCAGAATAACGGGCTGGGCTTTTTCTACACCGGGAATATCATCCAGAAAAACCTGGAGTGTATCGGCCCGGTTCATCGGATCGTTCAGAAAGGTGTTTACGGTGATATGAGGTGCAAATCCTACAATCTTCTCGTTGATGGTTGATTTAAAACCGTGCACAATCGACAGGGCGATAAGGAGTCCGGCAGAACCAACGGCAACCCCGGCAATAGCCATAATTTTAATAAAAGAGAGAAAACGGGATTCACGTTTATTTCCCTTGAAGTAGCGTCCGGCAATGTACCAGGTAAATTTCATGTAAAATCTAGCTAAGAGGGGTTAGGGTACCGAATTGTAACAGATGAACTTTTAAATTTGTTGCTCAAGTATACAAAAAATGTGTCCAAGAGATGACATTTCTATTTGAATACGGAATGTTGTTTTTAAAACACCGGGAGTGGAAAACACTCTTTCTACAGTTAATAATCTAAGTAACGTGAGTTCGACATAAGAATCTTGAATATAAATCTCCCCTCCTGTGTAAGGAGGGGTTGGGGGAAGTAGACTTGTTAATTTCAGGCTTCAAACCGAATCTGAATTTGGTTTCAACCACCCCTAAATCCCCTCCTTGAAAAAGGAGGGGACTTTTTCAATGCCTCTGCATTCTTTTTATATCGAATTCACGTTAAATAGCAGTTTGCCAGAACTTTAAAGCCCGGTAATCAATAACCGGACTAAAAGTTAAAGCGAACTGCCACATCACTGTGTAGTCATTTCAACCAACTCGCTTAAGTCTCGATTCAGAGTTTCAAATGCTTCTGTGTGAATATCAACCCAGCGGGAAATTTCGACATCACTGAACCCTTCCTCAATCGCGTATTGAAAAGCCGGTAACATCCAGGAGGCGTAACCGCTGTAGGGATCAGGCGATGCGTAAAGTGACCTGAGCCAAGAACTGTAAGGCATCCCTTCATCCACTATAAAGTTACGCTCTAGCTGTATAAGTTTTTGGTTGATGCTTTCAATATCTGTATTTGAATAACCGGCGGTAGTTAAACTATTGATGTTATTAGTGAGTTGAGAAACAAGATTCTCCATTTCATTAATTTTTTCCATCATTGGATCAGCCGGTATGGTAAGATCATATGTTGAAGCTTTTTCCTGTATATCATTCAGATGCGTAACCAGATCTTGATGGTAGCGCTCAAAATCGTACGGTAGAATATCAGACTCTGAAAATCGAAGCGCGATGGTGCCGTAAACTCCTCCCAGCGCAGGACCATAAGAAAATGAACCGTCCAGCTGAGTTTTGTAGTACTCAAATGTGTCGTAGTTAGAGTGGTAGACCGGAGCCCATTGCGACATGCTTACTCCGGCAGAAGGAACGCCGATATGCATGTAAAGTCCAACATGATCAGATCCGCCTCCCAGGTTCCCCAGTGAGGGAGAATCGGAATCTCCGGCCCAGGTTTGATAGAGGGACAAAGTGGTGTCGGGATGCTGGACCATTTTAGAGGCTTCAATAATCGGTTTTTTTAATGATGGAGAGGAGGATGCTCCAAAATTTGGACCGGTGACCGCAGAATCGGCATTCAGATAGAGAACTGAGTTTGCATCTACTTCTTCGGTGATATGTTCAACCCATTCTGAGGATCCGATCAGCAGATACTCTTCCGCATCCCAGTGGGCAATCATGATACTGCGTTTTGGCCGGAAACCGTTTTGAACCATTTCTCCCAAAACATCAGCTAAAGAGAGCAGCATTGCGGTTCCGCTGTTGGGATCGATGGCACCAAAGCCCCAGGCATCAAAATGGCTGCCAAGAATGATCCATTCATCAGGATATTCTGAGCCTTCAATTACACCAATTACGTTGGTAATTCTTTTGAGATCTGCGGGCTGATCAACATATAAATTTACCTCAACAAGTGATTCGCTTGTCACACGATAGGTGAACGGTAGTCCGCCCTGCCAGTTTTGATTTGGAACAGGTATGCCATCCATTTCCTCCAGAATTTTCTGTGCCGAAGCGTAGGGCAGTGGTGCTATTGGGATGGTATGAAAACCGACATCTTCAGGATCAAGGCGTTCAATTTCTACATCACCGTCGATGGGAAGCGCAGGTTCAAATGGGGTTAGTGGGTCACCATAATACTCGGTTGTCAATGCCGATCCTCTTTGAATGGTACTTTCGTTGATGAATTTATCTTCGGGGTATGCCGGACCGTTTACATAACCGCCGTTTGCAGGATCGGAGTAGATAATCAATCCTACTGCGCCATACTCTTCGGCGTATTTGGCTTTATAACCCCGGAAGTTGCCGCCATAACGAGCTATCACAATTTTTCCTTCCACGGAAATCCCTAATTCATCAAGAAGTTCGAAATCCTGCTTGGTGCCGTAATTTGCATAGACCACTTCTGCAGTTACATCACCGGAACCGCTGTAGGCATTCCATCCGTGATGCAGCCGCTCATCAGCCGTATAAAGATCTTCTTCCAGGATATACTCTTTGTTATTGAGAGGCACTCGTTTTGGGCGCACAATTTCGATCTTAACCTCACCCGGATCAGGCAGCCAGACATCATAGTCGTAGTGATCCACCCGAAGACCGGCTCTCTCCATCGATTCTGTCATATACTCAATTACCCGACGATTTTCGGGGGTTCCGGCAATATTGGGTTCACGGGTGAGACGGTAGAGATGTTCTCTGTACATTTCCGGATGGAGTGTCTGAATCAGGGTTTGTTCCAGTTCAATCTGGTTTTCAACCCGTTCTTGAAAGAAGCCATCCAAAAACTGTGGTATTGCCGGTTGAGCGGCTAAAGGGTTTGAAATCAATAAAAGAATGGTGAGCAAAAGAATCGAAAAGAAGGAACGCATCATGAATTTGAAAATATTTGTTTCAATTTAGTCCATGAAAGTGGCGACTTCCCATGAGTAATGCAAGCAGGTGAAGATCGGATTTGATTAAGTCAGGGTATTTCTTTGTGGAGTTGGGTTTGGTTACTTAAAAATTAAGGGGTCAGTTTAGAAACAGGTTTTCAAGAGTTATAGAGATACCATGACTGAGTAGATAGCCCAGGGTGATTAGAAATAAAAAAGACCTGTCAGATTTTGAAATATGACAGGTCTTGAATTAAATACTTAATTAAAATCTGCCTGAAAGCGTGCAGCATTCGGGCAGGAGTTGAATTTTTATTCCGGTCTCATCTGCGGGAAAAATAGGACGTCACGAATAGAGTCGGAGTCGGTCATAATCATCGCCAAGCGATCGATGCCAATCCCGATACCGGCAGTTGGAGGCATTCCATATTCGATTGACCGCAGAAAATCCTCATCCACAGTCATCGCTTCATCATCGCCGCCGGCCCGAAGTCTGGCTTGCTCCTCAAAGCGGGCACGCTGATCTTCCGGATCATTCAGCTCAGTAAAGGCGTTGGCAATCTCTTTGCCATTACAGATGGCCTCGAAACGCTCCACGAGTCCCTCCTTAGTGCGATGTTTCTTCGCAAGCGGACTCATCTCAATAGGGTAGTCTGTGATAAAAGTTGGCTGAATAAGTTTATATTCTACATGTTCACCAAAAATTTCATCAATCAGTTTGCCTTTACCCATACCTTCCTCCAGCTCGATGTGAAGATCTTTAGCAATCTTTCTGATCTCATCCTCACTCTTATCGCTTAAATCGTGACCGGTCTCTTTTTCAATCGCTTCATACATCGGAATTCTTGGCCAGGGAGCTTTAAAGTCGATTTCATGCTCGCCAACTTTCACTTTTGTTGATCCGTGGAGTGTTTGAGCAACGTGTTCCACCATTTTCTCCATGAAATCCATCATCCAGTTGTAATCTTTCCAGGCAACATAAAGCTCAACCTGTGTAAACTCCGGATTGTGAAATCGTGAAAGCCCTTCATTTCTGAAATCTTTGGAAAATTCATAAACGCCATCAAAACCGCCCACAATCAAGCGCTTCAGATAGAGTTCATTTGCAATACGCAGATAGAGGTCGATGTCGAGAGCATTGTGGTGGGTCACAAATGGTCTGGCTGATGCCCCTCCGTAGATCGGCTGCAGTATCGGAGTTTCCACTTCCAGATAGCCGCGCTCATTCATGAAATTTCGCATCGTCTGTACCATTTTTGTACGCTTAACAAACACATCGCGCACTTCCGGGTTTACAATCAGATCAACGTAGCGTTGGCGGTAGCGCTGCTCCTTATCGGTAAATGCGTCGTAGGTAACCGTTTCACCGGCTTCGTTCTCTACCTCTTTAGGAGTGGGAATAGGGCGGACAGTTTTACCTAAAAACTCAAATGATTCAGCGTGGATTGTTGTCTCACCTGTGCCGGTTTTAAACAGAAATCCTTTAATACCGACAAAGTCACCGATGTCGGTCAGTTTTTTAAAGACTTTATTGTAGTTGTCGGTACCGAGTTCATCAGTGGTAACGTCATCCCGGCGGATATAAACCTGAATTGTGCCTTTAGAATCCTGAAGGGTAAAAAAAGAAGCTTTCCCCATAATTCGACGCGTCATTACACGTCCCGCAACGGAAACTCGCTTTGCGTCACCCGGCTCTTCCGGTGTGTCAGTCAGGTAGTCGTTCTCATTGTTTAAAATGTCCTGGGAGTAGTGAGTAACATCGTACTCGTACGGAAACGGATTGACATTCAGCTCTCTTAGTTTTTCAAGCTTTTCAAGTCTGATTTCTTGCTGTTCACTAAGTGAAGGTTCAGCGTTGCTCATTTCGTAAATTTTCTATGTTTAAAACTATTTTATGAATCATAATTAAGCTTTAAAAGATAAGAAAATTGAACTGTAATTGGCAGAAGCATTTTTCATATATTAGAAGAGTCCACCTATTCTTTAAAACATTCTCATTGGGAGTGATCGATTGAATCAATTAGATTTTCTCTCAATGATTGTAAAAGAGAAAATATTGCCTGAATTACTAGAGTATTCGTCGATACCGAATGAAATTATTGTCGGGTTTGAACCCCTCACCATCGAAACGACAGGAGGAGATCGCGACACATCAGAAAGCATTACCGGTACGTTACTATTAAAGAGAATGGCCGATCAGTTTTTAGATGGTAAGACAATCGATGTTTTTACAGAAAAGTATGAGAAGCCAAAAGCTTACATCGATGGTGAAGAGGTCTCAGTGAGTTTTTCACATACCAATGATGCCATTGTTGCAGCAATATCCACTTCGATGAATGTAGGAATCGATATGGAGTCAAAACACAGAACAGTGCACGAGAGGCTTGCCTCCCGAATGAAATCAAAAGAAGAGAACAGCCAGATCTATAGTAATCATTCCTTAATTCGAGTATGGACGTTTAAGGAAGCCGCATTAAAAATGATAGGCACCGGATTAAGGAAACCGATGAACCAGGTTACAGTTTCCACAGAAGACAAAAATCTGTTTAATGCAGAATTTGATGATGGAAACAAGGCAAAAATTTGTAGCTTTATCCATCAAGATCATTGGATATCCATTTGCTATAAATCATTACCATAACACCCTCCAAAAAGAAATATAATATCATGGACATCACATCCCTCAACCGTGATCAGATTACCCAGGGTTTAGATAAAGCCAAATCCCGGCAAACCGATAAACCGGAAACGGTTCGTATTCTGTTTTCACCCCGCATCATTGATCAGAACAACATTGAAGAGGTTTTTGAAATTTACTCTCATATACAAAGAGACGATTTTGATACCGTAGTAATTGTTGAGTCTCATCCCGGAAGTGCAGAGAAGAAGCTTCCCATGCCGTCTTTTAAATCCGTTCAGACATCACTTGGTGAAGTTTCCGCAAACGATAAGCTTCGCAATGATTTTTGTGACGAAGATGATGACTTTTTCATCGATGATGAAGCTTTTGATGAAGAGTTGAGTTTATATGATCAATTGATGATGCTGCAGTGTACCCTGGACGACTTTACGGTACTCAGTATTCAGATTACGGACGAAAACTCGTTTATCATTAAAGAGCTGGCCTACGCTCTCGAAGAGATCTTGGCTTCAAAGAATGCACTGATCGTTTTTTGCTGTGATATGGAAAATGAAAATCGTGATGAGCTTGATAAGGTTCTGGAACTCTACCGGGAAGGAAATATGAGTGCCTTGATGAACTACGTTAATGCAGGTGATTCAAAAATTGAGGGACTCGGTTCGTTTATTGCCGGTTTGATCGTTGCCCAGAAATGGGGGTTAAAGATTAAATTCAGCTCTTTGGAGGACTCCTCAAGCGAACATGCGAACCTTCTTGCCGGCTATGCTGAGATGCAGCCGCAGGCTGTTTTTAAGTAATGAAACCAAATCCCGCTGTAACGGTTATCGGTCCCGGAGCTGTGGGCTCTGCCTGGATTGACTACTTCAGAAAGGCAGACTATAGTATCAAATCTGTTTGGAATAGAAATTCGGGAGAGATATATCTATCGCGGGATAAGAGTAAAAAGATAACCGGGCGATCTTATCCGAATGATGATTCAGAGCTCGGTGACCTGATTTTCATTATCACTCCTGATTCCATTATTGAAGAGGTTGCTGTCCAACTTTCTAATATGGACATAGACTGGAGCAGTAAATCAGTAGTGCACTGTTCAGGCAGTCATCCTGCATCAGTTTTAGAAATTCTGGCTCAAAAGGGTGCAAAAATTGCATCAATGCACCCTATACAGACTTTTCAAAAAGGGGACACCCTGGATAGATTGAATAATATCTACATCAGTCTGCAGGGAGATGAAGATTTGATCAAATATCTTGAAGGTATAGTTATCGATGTAAAATCAACACCTCTGATTTTAGATCAAGCCCAGAAACAAGCTGTTCACATTTCTGCCGTATTTGCTTCCAACTATCTGGTAGCTTTGCTCAACACTTCAGATACAATTTTAAAGAGGAACGGAGTTGAAGATGGTGTTCAGATTTTAAAGCCCCTAATCGCTCAAACTGTTCAAAATATTTTTACTAAAGGTCCAGCTCAGTCTCTGACCGGCCCGATTTCTCGTGGAGATCAGTCAACTGTCAGGGATCATTTGGATCGACTCTCCGGCGAACAGGAAGCCAGCGAGCTTTATACGGTTTTAGGAAAAGTTTGTCTCCAAATGGTAAAAGAGCAAAATAGATTAACTGATAAACAGATTTCTGAGCTTGAAAAGCTAATTAAGTACTAAAATCCGAATATCTCTTCAGATTAGGCTGACAAGCTTCATAAAAATTTTCTTTCAAATGGCAGATTAATGTCGAAAAACGATTTTTACCAAAAAGTTTATAAAGTGGTTGAGCAGGTTCCTGAGGGGTATGTAACAAACTACGGATCTGTAGCCGGTTTTATTGGTGTAAAATCGGGAGCGCGGATGGTAGGGTATGCGCTGAATCAGCTGGCCGATCAACCTCTGGGCGAATCAATTCCGGCTCATCGGGTTGTAAATCGATTAGGGCAGCTTACCGGTCGGGCATACTTTGGCGGAGATGCGATGAAGGAGAGACTGGAGCAGGAGGGGGTTACATTTAAGGAGGAGTATACGGTAGATATGGATAAACACTTCTGGGACCCTTCCGAGCATATTGACGGGTAGATAAGTATTACGGTTAAATTGTGTAGCTCTCGTCAGAAGTCTAAAGCAAATCAAAATTACATGCTTTCTCCTTAAACTAAGCAGAAGCAGAATTACCTTGTTTAAAACAAACTAGTCTCTGTTAACTAACAACACTGTAAACTGTAATACCGCCTTCTGATTTGGCAGAAAAAATGCTTATTTTTCCAAGCTTAATAGTAATCTGAATTGTTTGAACTTGGTACAGAATGCCAACCTGGACTTTACATACAGAATTTAAATTTGATGCCGCTCATTTTATTGATGGCTATGACGGAAAATGCGGACGAATGCACGGTCACACCTATAAAGTGCATATTTCTGCAAAATCACATGAACTGAATCCATCCAAATATCTAAAAACCCCGGATATGGTTTGTGATTTTAAAGAGCTTAAGTGGGCAGCTGCTGACTCTAAGAAAGGCGGACTGGATCACTCTGTGTTGAATGAAGAGATTCCCGTTGCAACTACCGCTGAAAGAATTGCGGAGTACATCCACAAAGAAACGAAAAAAAGAATACCCGGAAATATTGAGCTGAAAGTCACCGTTTGGGAGACTGAGACTAGCTGGGTTGAATACACAGATCAAGATGTTTAAGAAAGAAAAAGCAGCAAAAATCAGCAGTGAGGAAGTGAATGCACTGGATAAGATAGAATATCCATTAATGGAGGATTTCTATACAATTCAAGGAGAAGGTGCCCACACCGGCCGTCCGGCTTATTTTATCCGTACAGCCGGTTGTGATGTAAATTGCTGGTGGTGTGATGTAAAAGAGAGCTGGGATGAAGAGAAACATCCTCGAGTTAAAACCAAAGAGATTGTTAAAAGAGCAGTTGATAGTGGCGCAAAATTTGCCGTTATCACCGGAGGAGAGCCCTTACTCCACAATCTTGAACCGCTGACTGTTCGCCTGAAACAGGCCGGCCTGGAAACCCACATCGAAACCAGCGGATCTTCACCGCTATCCGGCCAGCTCGACTGGATTACTTTGTCTCCAAAGCGATTTAAAAAACCGCTGGATGAAGTTTTT
The DNA here is from genome assembly GCA_001564065.1 of Chitinophagaceae bacterium T5-Br10_B2g13. Classification (GTDB taxonomy): domain Bacteria; phylum Bacteroidota; class Rhodothermia; order Balneolales; family Balneolaceae; genus Rhodohalobacter. The sequence continues at coordinate 59,896 of LKNA01000005.1, read as the reverse complement.
CCTTATGTAGATGAGCTCAAAGTTGTGGTTTTAACCAATAAAGACTTAGCCTGGGCAGAAGAGAATGCAAAAAAATGCCCGCCAAATACACAATTACTTCTACAGCCTGAGTGGGAAACACCAAAGTCGATTCCTCTTATTGTCGATTACGTGAAAAAAAATCCTCAGTGGGGAATTAGTTTGCAGACACATAAGTTCATAAACGTACCGTAACTGAACTGCAGACACTACTTATCTAATACTTAATAAGAAATGACATACGAAGAATCATCAGTACTCATTACCGGTGCGAGTCAGGGAATCGGGAGAAGTATTTCTATTGCTTTTGCCGCCGCACTTGAACGCCCTCTGTTATTGTTGGCGCGAAATGAGAAAAAACTATCAGAAACTAAAAAACTTTGCATTGATGCCGGAGCCAAGGATGTTGCAATTTTGACCTGTGATGCCACAGATGAAGAACAGGTTAACTCGTTACAGTTACCTGCAGGATTTCCAGAGCCGGGTACCGTCATCAATAATGCCGGCAGCTTTCTCTATCAAAAAGTGACAGATACATCCAACCGCGATTTTCAGCGGCAGATCGATATTAACCTTTTTACAGCGGTAAACATTACAAATCGATTTTTACCACATTTGAAAAACCTGGATCGTTCGCTGATCATTAATATCTGTTCGGTAGGTTCTATTCGCGGACTGGCAGACAGCGGTGCGTACTCTTCAGCAAAACACGCTCTTTTGGGTTACACTCGCTCGCTTAGAGATGAACTCCAGAATACGGATGTAGGTGTTTCTGCGATAAATCTGGGGCAGACACACTCGCCCTCATGGGATGAATCGACTATGAGTCCGGATAAATTGGTAAACCCAACGGATGTTGCGAAAATTTTAGTGACACTAGCCACACTGTCACCACGCTCACTTGTTGAAGAGATTGTTATTCAACCCCAGCACGGCAGGGTAGAACCGATGTAAAGGAATTGTCAGGTTTATTTTAGAAACTTCGGAACATTACCAAAGGGCATCGGTAAGAGAATATTGTAATATCTACCCTGGTATTACATGAGTACCCCGAATAATAAGCCAACGTAGAAAAGAGCCCTGGTTGATAGCCCGGGCTCTTCCTTTTTATATGAGAAAAATCAGCAAGTTGACATAGTCGGTACAAAGATTTTCAAGCTCTCCTTTAATATTCTGAATCTCATATCCAGCCGCTACAGTACATGAATTTCATGCAGGCCGCCATCTCTGATCTGTACAGTACGGTGGGGATATTTTCGAACCATGTCATAGTCGTGAGTAACCATCAAAACAGCCATACCACGATTGTTAATCTGCTGCAGCAGCTCCATAATTGATCCGCTGGCTCCCGGATCAAGATTACCGGTAGGCTCATCGGCCAAAAGGAGTCTTGGCTCATTTGCCAGCGCACGTGCAATTACCACACGCTGCTGCTCACCGCCGGATAGATCCTTGGGCATCGCTTTTCGCTTATGACTCAATCCAACCAGGCCAAGGACTTCAAGTACACGGTGTTTGATGAACTTCTTTTTATGTCCGGTTACCCTGAGTGCGAAGGCCACATTTTCAAAAACATTTCGATCGGGCAGAAGCTGAAAGTCCTGAAAAACAATTCCAATACGACGACGAAGATGAGGGATATCATTATCCTTTAAGCTGCTTACACTATAATCTGCAACGCGAATCATACCGTGATTCGGCTTAATATCGCTATAGAGAAGTTTCAGGAATGAGCTCTTACCGGCACCTGTTTTACCGATTACGTAACAGAACTCACCCACGCCAAGTGTAAAATTGACGCTGTCTAACACCGGTTCACTCTCGTAGGCGACCGTCACGTCGTGCATTTCAATTACATCACTTTCACTCATTGCAGTACCATGGTTATTCTTAAACTTTTTTCGTGAGCCGGTTCTAGGGCAAATCCGTCAAACGCGTTTAAAATAGAAAATTCTGTCTTCTTAATGATATTTTCTATCTCCGGTAAGGTATATATTCGCTGAAGATGTTCTTCATGAAATGTTTCGACCACGTTGCCACTTTCTGTAGCCAGCTTTTCAATCTTAAATCGGTTGGTGTGTTCCCTGTTTTTGGCGTTGTAGCTGCTTTTGCGGTAGTAGCGATAGAGATTGTTCACCCGTCGCGACTCATTATTCAGAAATTTTATCGCAATTCTTGAATTTCTGGGTGTGGTGAAATCGTAAACAAAAATTCCGCCGGGATTCAGAACTTGTTTAACCTCCTCATGTAGTTTGATGATATCCTCCTCGCTGTGGAGATAGTTCAGGCTGTCAAATACCATAAAAACTACATCAAAAGATTGATCCAACCTTAGATCCAGAAAATTTCTAGTTAAAAATTGAACATCAGATCGCACACTTTCAGCTTTTCGTTGAGCTATCCGGATCATTTCAACAGATCCATCTGTGGCGGTAATATCGTAAGCGGAGAGCTCTTCCAGGGAGAGAGCCATAGTGCCGGTACCGCATGCGAGCTCAAGCACAGCTACTGCTTCAGGATGATATTGATAAATAATCTCGTCGATGTAATCTGTCCAGGTTTCGTAATCCACCTCAACCATCACATCATCATAGATTTCCGCCAAAGCGGAATAGGTTTCACTGGTCTTCTTTTTATTCGTCACGTTCACTTAATCTTTTCTTTTGATACGGGCCATTTTAACCGCAAGATTGTATGCGGCGGCGAAGGATTCGGGATTGGCCTTGTTTTGTCCGGCAATGTCATATGCTGTTCCGTGATCGGGCGACGTGCGAATGATAGGCAATCCTGCGGTAAAATTAACCCCTTTACCAAAACTCAATGCTTTGAACGGAATCAACCCCTGATCATGATACATGGCTAAGATCGCGTCGTATTGATTATGCTTTTGGCTGCCAAAAAAACCATCAGCAGGGAAGGGGCCATCAGCGTGAATTCCTTTCTTTTTAACCTCACTGATTGCCGGAACGATGAACTCAGCTTCTTCTGTACCCAAAACTCCGCCATCACCGGCGTGTGGGTTTAAACCCATTACAGCAATTTTAGGGGTTTCGATACCGAAGTTTTCTACAAGACTTTTATGCAGGCTTTCAATTTTATAAACAATGTCGTTTGTATTAATGGATCCGGCAACATGTTTAATCGGAATATGACCGGTAAGCAGGCCAACTCTCAGCCGGTCAGTAGCCAATATCATTGTAACAATTTCAGTTCCTGTTTTTTCAGCCAGAAACTCTGTGTGTCCCGGATAGTTGAAGCCCGCTTTATGAATGGCCTCTTTTGATATCGGGGCAGTAACAAGTGCATCAGCCTGTCCGGCAAGACAACTGTTGATTCCGTACTCAACAGCCCTCATGGATTCAAGTCCTGCCTTTTTCGTGATTTTTGTGGGCTGTATTTCGGCTTCAGTAATTTCTGAAATGGATATAATATTTACTAAACCCTCTTTGATCTCCTCACTTTTTGTTATGCGATGTCTGTCAACATGAAGTTTCAGCGCCTTTTCATAAAACTGAAATACGTTTTCTGAGCCAATAATAACGGGTGTAGAGAAGTTTAGATCTGTTTGGGAGAGGTGCTTCAGCACCACTTCAGGTCCGATACCGTTAAAATCTCCCATGCTGATTGCAATCGTAGGTTTCATATAAAAATGGTAAAGCTTTTCGATGCCCGACGCAAAGTCTGGATGAATACAGATTGATGTTTTTCTGTTACAACGATGCTAATTAGTCGTTCTGAAAAATTAGTCTAAAAATGGCGTCAATCGAACTTTATTTCTCCAAATGTATTAAGACTCAGAAATCAGTCTAAAATCACCTAATCCCGATGTTGCTTCAAAGATCAGCTCCCGGTTAGGATATTCCCATATCTCGCGGGTGGGTTGGTTAGGCAGCAGCCGGCGGTCGATGTTTACGGGAGGCCCATAGAGAATATAGGCTCTGCCACGATCAGATTCGTATCCCGGAACCTGCAGGCTGGAGAAGTTTTGGTAGGAAAAATCAATTCTGCGATAGTATTCCGCCATCAACTCATTGTACTCGGTGCCGGGTGTCGGGTCTCTTTCCGCCCAGAATTCCCTGAATTTTCGCTCCCTTTCAGCACGGGATCCGGAATTCAGGTTGCGCAGCTCACGATCACTGATAATGAATTTCAGCATGTTGATCGCTACGTCAAGGTTGTAAAGAGATACCGGCATATCGATCCATCGGGACTGAATCGTCTTTTCACCCACAAGTTCATCCTTCTCTTTGTCTTTCAACTCAATTTTATATCCCGCATTCTCAAACTCAGCATTCGGAATTTCCAGATAGGCATAGTAGAAGCCTTCATCACCGGTTTGAAAATTTAGAGAAATACTTTCGCCTTCTTTTTGAACGGACGATTGAGAAACGAGAAATATATTGTCAGAATGAATAGAGGATGAGAAATGAGGCTCAGCCGATGGGGATCGCTCGCCATTTTGAGATCTGTAAATTGACAGCTCATATCGATCTTCAAATGAATCGATTTCAAGGTTCGGCAGACGAATTAAAACCGTGTAATTCTGACCATACAGAACATTTGTACCGTAGTTTAATAACCTGGCATTTAGTTGATTACCGGATTCATCTAAACTATTTATAAGGAAAAAATCCGCTTTCTCAAGTTCTGAAGGGTTGGGTACTGTAAGTGGTCTGATTTGAGAAGGGCGCTCTCGCTCTGAACCCCCACGGGCCAGTTGTAACTGGTAGTGGTATTCACCCGGTTTCAAACTGGCTGAGAGTACGCCTTGTGTATGATCAAAACGGGACCGGGTGTCTTCAAATGTTTCCACCCACACTGTATCATTCCACGCCTCTCTGAAAACCGGAACTCCGGATGGAGATTGCTGACGCCTGGACTGTCTTGGTTCCCCTTCAAAAATCTCCAGTCCTATACGTAACGGCGCAAAATATTCAAGTTCCGGGGCGGGGGCGTCCATATTTGGACGTTTCCTCAGAAAAGGAAGAAAATCATGCTCAAGCCGGAATTGAACTGCGGCTACGGCTGAGGTATCACTTTGAGGTAAAATGATATGATCGGAAAAAGCAGAAGGTTGATCAATCTGTCTGAGAAGCGACTCGTAGGAGCTCTCTCTCTGAGTCTGAGCATCTGCATCTGCTGCGGAAAGAAGTAAAATGGAAATGAGGAAACAGGTTATTCTATACATTATATTTCTATCTCGTAATAATTTGTGTATTGAACGTACGAAATCGTAGACATATTTGGAACGAGAACGATACAATCAGTATTATCAATCCGAAAAATTAAATTAAATCTACCTAAGACATGAAAGAAGACTGGCTGAACGGACTATTGGATTCATTAAGACGAGAAGAAGAAAAAATTAAGCAGGGCGGCGGAAAAAAAAGAATAGAAAAAGAGCATAAAAAAGGGAAATTAACGGCCCGGGAACGAATCGATATGCTGTTGGATGAAGGCGAAGAGCTTTCTGAGTTGGGATTGTGGGCGGCTTATGAAATGTATGAGGATGAAGGCGGCTGCCCTTCGGCCGGAGTGGTAATGGGGACAGGTCAAGTGAGCGGAAGAACCTGTATGATTGTTGCCAATGATGCCACGGTAAAAGCAGGTGCTTGGTTCCCGATGACGGCGAAGAAGAATTTGAGAGCCCAGGAAATTGCCATCGAAAATCACTTACCGATTATTTATCTGGTTGACTCTGCCGGCGTTTATCTTCCGATGCAGGATGAGATATTTCCCGACAAAGAGCACTTTGGACGAATATTCAGAAACAATGCAGTTATGAGCGCAAAAGGAATTCCTCAGATTGCAGCCATCATGGGCAGTTGTGTGGCCGGAGGCGCTTACTTACCGATTATGAGTGACGAAGCACTGATTGTTGATGGTACGGGAAGTGTATTCTTAGCAGGAAGTTACCTTGTAAAAGCGGCTATCGGTGAGGATGTTGACAATGAAACGCTTGGAGGTGCGACAACTCATACGGAAATCAGCGGCGTTACTGATTATAAGATGAAGGATGATACCGAATGCCTGGGTACTATTCGGGATCTGGTCGACAAACTCGGTCCAAAACAGAAAGCAGGTTTTAATCGGAAAGAGGCTGTTAAGCCGGAAATCACTCCTGAAAAAATGTTAGAGGAGTTTCCTGCCGACCGCACCAAGCCGTATGATATGCACACCGTAATAAAAAGTGTGGTTGACTCCGGTTCGTTTACTGAGTACAAAAAAGGTTACGGAAACACGCTTATAACAGGGTATGCAAGAATTGACGGCTGGAGTGTTGGAATTGTGGCAAATCAGCGTAAGATCGTCAAGAGTAAACAGGGCGAAATGCAGATTGGTGGAGTAATATATTCAGACAGTGCCGATAAAGGAGCTCGCTTCATTATGAACTGTAATCAAAAGAATGTGCCAATTATCTTTCTGCAGGATGTAACCGGATTCATGATCGGCAAAAGAAGTGAGCACGGCGGTATTATCAAAGACGGTGCTAAAATGGTAAATGCGGTAGCGAATTCCACTGTGCCAAAAATTACAATTATTGTGGGTAACAGTTATGGAGCCGGGAATTATGCGATGTGCGGTAAAGCTTATGATCCGAGGTTTATCTACGCATGGCCTACGGCTCAAATTGCTGTTATGGGAGGAACCCAGGCGGCTAAAGTACTCACACAGATTCAGGTTTCTTCTCTGGAGAAAAGAGGAGAAGAGCTTTCTGACGAAGATAAAGCTGAAATTCTTCAGAGAATTAAAAGCAGGTACGATAAACAGACTGATGTTCGCTACGCCGCAGCAAGGTTGTGGGTAGATGAAATTATCCATCCGGCAAGTACCCGTTCCAGAATTTCTGAAGCATTAGATTGTGCAGATCACAATCCTGTTATTCCGGAATTTAAAACCGGTGTTTTCCAGGTTTAGTTTACAAATGGGTGGTGAATCACTCATCGCTGGGGCGGTAAATCAAATGTATTGTGATTTTAATTAAGCCGAGTTGTTTTCCTGTACTAATTCTACGTCAATCTGTTGCTGTTTCATCCGAATTAGCAGCAGTCAATTAGAAGGAATCCGGTTTCAGAACTTCGATTAAAATCACGATATTTAATTCTCGATGTTTTTAATAAAAAAAGGAGCTATTTGTGAAAGAGTATATAAGAATTGCATCAGGGCAGGGATTTTGGGGTGACTTACCGGATGCACCGGTTGAACAGGTCAAACGCGGAGAAATCGATTATCTGGTCATGGACTATCTGGCTGAGGTAACGATGTCCATCATGCAGAAACAGCGCATGAGAAATGAAAAGCACGGCTATGCCCGGGACTTTGTACGCGTTATTGAACAAACACTTGATGAAATTAAAAACAAGGGTGTTAAAGTAGTATCCAACGCCGGCGGTGTGAACCCAAAAGCCTGTAAGGACGCCATTATAGAACTCGCAAAAGAGAAAGGGTATACAGGAATCAAGGTTGCCGTTGTTGATGGCGATGATATTCTGCCTAACCTGGATGAAATTATCAGCCAGGGACACGAATTAAAGAACATGGAGACAGGGGCACCAATCACTGAAGTTAAAGATGATCTGCTCAGTGCCAATGTCTATTTCGGATGCAGGCCAATTGTTGAAGCACTTCAAAAAGGTGCAGATATTGTTATTACCGGCCGTGTAACAGACACCGGTTTAACTCTTGCCCCCATGGCGTATGAATTTGGATGGGATTTAGATGATTTCGACTTAATGTCGACAGGTACAATTGCCGGACATATCATTGAGTGCGGTGCACAGGTCAGCGGCGGAAACTTCACAGACTGGGAAAAGGTGGAAGACTTTGTAGATATCGGCTTTCCGATAATAGAAGCACACCCCGACGGTACATTTTATGTAACAAAACATGAAAACAGCGGCGGTCTTGTCTCAGAAATGACGGTTAAAGAGCAGTTACTCTATGAAATTGGAGATCCAGCCGGCTACATAACACCCGATTGTACTGCTGATTTCTCTACAATACAATTGAAGCAAGACGGTGAAAACCGTGTTAAAATCTGGGGGATAAAAGGCAAACCGGATACCCCGACATATAAAATATCTGCCAGCTACATTGATGGATATAAATTATCCTCAACTCTGGTTTACAGCTGGCCAGACGCTGTAAAAAAGGCAAAAGCAGCCGGCGAAATACTGTTAAAAAGAGCTGAAAAACTTGGAATCTCATTCAGAGACACTAACATTGAATATGTTGGTTTGAATGCATGTAACGAAGATTCTGATCTTTTAAATGGCGATTTAAGTGAAATTAATGAAGTACAGCTTCGGATATCTGTTCACGGTGACTCCAAAGAGGAGTTAAATCGATTTGGAATGGAGATTGCCCCGCTCATTCTTACCGGACCAAGTGGAGTTACAGGATTTGCCGGAGGCCGGCCAAAAGCGAGTGAAGTGGTAGCATACTGGCCAGCTTTACTTGATAAAAAAGCAGCTATGCCTCGTGTTACGGTTTATGATATCTGATAATCCGTACAAAATTTGATAAGAAGTAGACTGAATTGTTCTTTAACTTATTTACTTCATTATTTTAGATGACAATTGAACAAATACTAACTGGCATTAAGGAATTGATATGGTAATTGGGATTATCGGAGCAGGAATTGCAGGCTTAACGGCAGGTCGTCTGCTGGCGAATGCAGGTCATGATGTAACCATTTTTGAAAAAAGCAGGGGCTTTGGCGGTCGTATGGCTACACGTTACGCCGGAGATGATCTGGAGTTAAAGCTTGATCACGGAGTCTCCTATTTTTCAGCGAACTCTCCGGAATTTCAGCAGTTCACGGCCGAACTGCTCGAAAAGAAAATCATTAAGCTTTGGGGTAATGACTTTAAATTTTGGGACGGTGAAAAATTGATCGATCGAAATCCTAATCAACAGGACAGAGCTACGTTTACCGCAACCGATGGAATGAACTCGATAGGGAAATATTTGAGCCGCTGGGTTGATGTAAAAAACAGTGAACGTGTTGGCGGACTGACTCATATCGGTGAGAACAGACGTAAAAAACGTTCATGGATGATCAACTTGCAGTCCAGGGAGACATTTGGTGCTGATGCGGTAATTATAGCGACACCGGCGCCACAGGCATACGGAATTTTGAATACTACCACTGATGAAGTCTCCACACTTAAAATGATTCGGGATATTGATGAGGTTTTTTACAATCCGTCTTATTCGCTGATGCTTGGGTATGGAAATTCAGAGATACCGGATTGGGATGGTATTCACTGTAAGAACAGTTCGATCCGTTTTATTTCTAATGAAGCCTCGAAGCACGACGGAGACAAAGATTGCAGACTGGTCGTCCACTCAACGGATGTCTTTGCCAGAAAGCACAGGCACTCGGATGAAGAGACGGTTAAAAAAGCACTGCTTTCAGAACTCTCTGAAATTGCGGGAGGCTGGACTGTAACTCCGGAATGGAGTCAGCTTCATTTCTGGAGGTTTAGTCAGTCGGCCAAATCTTTAAAACGCCCCTACTTTGAAATGGAGATAGAAGAGACGCCACTGGCTCTTATTGGCGACTACTTTGAGGGAAGTGATATTGATGCAGCTTACAGGTCTGGTTATAAACTGGCCAACCACTGGATTGAAAAGTATAAAGGCTGGGAATGATTAAAATCTTCGTCAGGTTTCAGAAAGTGTTACCTAACCAAAAAACCTGATCTTGGATTCTCTAAAGAAACTGAATCAATATTTACGGGAGTATAAAGGAACCATCCTATTGGGTGCACTTTTTTTAACTGCATCCAATTTTTTTCTGATCTGGATTCCGGTTTTCATCCGTAGAACGATGGATGAAGTAGAACTGCTGGTGGATGACTATTCAGGAGAGTTTACTTCTGTATTTCAGGTTCTTTTCAGTAGCGAAGCCGGTGTTGTTCTTGCTATCAACTCACTTCTTTTGATCGGTACGGTACTGATGTACGGGATACTTCTTTTTGCAACCCGGCAAACGCTCATTGTCAGTTCCCGTAAAATTGAATTTGATATTCGAAACCGGATCATCGACAAGCTCTTCAAACTGCCTCAAAGATATTTTGCATCGAATAAGTCAGGAGATGTTTACGTGAGAGCTACGGAGGATGTAGCAAGGGTGCGTGAATATTTTGGTCCTGTTTTGATGTACACCATCAATACATTTACAAGAGCCGGTTTTATTATTACGATGATGATAATTGTAAATCCGAAGCTGACTTTCTGGGCGCTGGTTCCTCTACCATTTCTATCCGCATTTGCGTATTGGGTGAGCGGATTTATCAATAAATATCAGTTAATTATTCAGGATCAATACTCTGAAGTAGCGGGTAGGGCACAGGAGTCCTTTAACAGTATACGGTTGATTAAAGCATTTAACAGGGAGCAGTATGAGCAGGAGCGGTTTGAGGAGATCAGTGATTCCTATCGCAAGAAAAAATTGAAGCTCGACATGGTAGAATCTCTTTTTCACCCTACATTGAATCTGTTGATTGGCGCATCAGTCGTAATTGTTATCTGGCAGGGCGGGTTGATGGTAATTGATGGCTTGATCACAGTTGGTAATATTGCTGAATTTGTGATTTATGTGGCCTATCTCACCTGGCCTGTGGCATCATTGGGATATACGGTGAATACACTTCAAAAATCGCTGGCCTCGTGGGAGAGAATTGATAAAATGCTGACAGAACCTGTTGAGATAAAAGACAATAAGGAGAAACGTGCAGCAGACAAGGTAAAAGGTGAAATAGAGTTTAAAAATGTAAGTTTTTCGTACCCGGGTGCAGACGAGGTAGCATTGAAAAATATATCGCTAAAAATAGCTCTGGGCAGTAAGGTTGCGATTGTAGGTCGTACAGGATCAGGTAAATCAACATTGGTAAATTTAATTCCCCGATTGTTTGATCCCACAGAAGGGGAAATTTGTATTGATGGAGTTGATCTCAAAAATTGGAATTTAACCCAGCTAAGGGATTTTATTGGATATGTACCCCAGGAAACATTTCTCTTCTCAACTTCAATAAAAGAGAATATTGCGTTTGGAGTTGAAAATGCATCTATGGAAATGGTAGAGAAGGCTGCAGAAAGCGCCCAGGTTCTGGATAATATTTTGGATTTTGAGAAAAAATTTGAGACCATGGTAGGAGAAAGGGGAATAACCCTATCGGGTGGACAAAAACAGAGAACTGCGATAGCGAGGGCGCTTATCAAAAATCCTAAAATAATTGTATTAGACGATTCTCTAAGCGCTGTAGATACCAACACTGAAGAGGCTATACTGAACTATCTAAACAAAAAGCTGTCTGACAGAACGACAATCATGATTTCTCATCGTATATCTACAGTTAAAAACGCCGATATAATTTTTTATATTCAGGACGGTTCTATAATAGAACACGGTTCTCATGATGACTTACTTGCAACAAAGGGACAATATGCAAGAATGTATCAAAAACAACTACTCGAACAAGAATTAGCTCAAATATAAATGCTTAACGGGGTACTTTTGTTTGAAAGGCAAAAGCCCTATAAAACACAGCGGGAGATACTATGATCATTGTACCATTAGGTGTTGCATCTGCAACCCCCACAGCAACCAGACATTTATCATCGGTAGCACTTTGGCGCGAAGGAGATATCCATCTTTTTGATTGCGGCGAAAATGCTCAAATGAGAATGCTACAGGCGGGTTTAAAACGCTCAAAAATTGAAAACATATTCATTTCTCACTTCGATGTGGATCACTTTTCCGGTTTGATCGGGTTGATATCTACACTTCAGTTGCAGCGCAGGGAAAATGATTTAACAGTTGTTGGCCCAAAAGGTATTAAAGAATTCCTGGAGTGGAATATTCAGTTCTCTAAACTAGATCTGGGTTTCACTATAAATTATGTTGAAGTGGAAGAGGGAATTGAGTCGGAGCGTGTTGTTGACGCCGATGAATATTATGTGGAGGCGCGTCCGCTTAATCACACTAAATTCTGCCTTGGTTATCGCTTTCAGGAGAAGGATAAACCCGGTAAAGTAGATGCAGAGAAAGCTGAAAAGCTTGGCATAAATAAAGATGAGCAGTACAAGGCTCTGAAGGCAGGAGATGACGTTGAGCTTGAAGATGGAACGGTTGTGAAGTCTTATGAAATTGTAGGTCATCCGCGTCCGGGCGATAGTTTTGCATATATCACAGATACAAAGTACTGCCCGAACTCTGTGAAATTGGCGATGAATACCAATATTCTTTATCACGAAGCGACATTCAGTGAGAGTTTAGCAGATAAAGCTGCAGAAACCGGCCATTCCACATCTGCTGATGCAGCCAGAGTGGCTAACGAAGCGCAAACGAAGCTATTGGTTATCAGCCATTTTTCTGCCCGTTATACCAATCCTTTTATTCTGCTGCAAGAAGCTCGCGAGAAATTTTTCCCGGCCTGGCTTGCCACCGAACTGCGACCAATTTTTACAAATCCATCGCAGGAGAAGGGTATTGTACAGCAAAAAGTGTACATCAAAGAAATTGATGATAAGAAAAGCGGTGATTCGCGCGGCAAAAGCAGTCGTGGCGGAAGTGATCGTGGGAAGAAGAATTTTAGAAAACGAAAATCTTCATCCGGAAGGGGCAGAAGCTCAGACCGTGATCGCGGAAGCAGTAGTCGAAGAAGCCGGAGTGATCAGGGAAGAAAGAGAAGAGAACGCTCTCCCAAAGATTACAGCGATAAAAGAGATAATCGCGATCAGAAAGATAGCAATGAGGGAACGTCGAGGCCCCCAAAACACATTACTCCAAGAACACCATTCGACGATTTCGACAGATTTTAAAATCGGATTAATTTGAGTAATAAACATGACTCTGAAGCCGTCGATTCTGTATTGATTCGACGGCTTTACTACTTTTTTGAACCTTATAAATGGTGGGCACTCCTGGCCATAGGGTTGACCCTATCTGCAGCTTTTTTAGGTACTGTTCGTCCCAAGCTAACTCAGATTGCCGTAGATGACTACATAGCCGTAGATGACTACAGCGGTCTTATGTGGATTATCATGCTTCTTGGCCTGGCACTTATAGGGGAGTTTATCATTCTGGTAGCCAATACCTATCTGACTAGGTGGTTTGGACAGGGGGCACTATTTCGTCTCCGAAATGCTGTATTTGAGAAGATTCAATCCCTTCACGTGCAGTTTTTCGATAAAAATCCAATTGGCCGGCTTATCACTCGCACAACCAATGATATTGAAGCTCTTAGTGAGCTACTGAGTGACGGTATAGTAAATATGATCGGAGATCTGTTCAGGATCTTTTTCATACTCTACTTTATGCTTGTAATGAGCTGGGAGTTGACCATCATCGCAATACTTGTGTTGCCTATTCTTTTCTACTCAACGTTTTGGTTTAAAAGTAAAGTACGCTCTGCATTTCTGGAAGTGAGAGATCAGATAGCACGGCTAAACTCTTTTGTTCAGGAGCATATCAGCGGAATGGCTGTGGTTCAGCTCTTTAACAGAGAGAAAAAGCAGAAAGAGCAGTTTGAGTCGATCAACGCAGACCACCGGAAAGCTCATATTCAAACCATTTTCTATTTTTCCATTTTCTGGCCGGTGGTAGAAGTTTTAGCCAGCCTTGCAATGGCGCTGGTGGTTTGGTACGGTGGTGCAAGGGCACTGATGGATCAGGTAACATTTGGTGTACTTTTAGCTTTTATTCAGTATGTGAGACAGTTTTTCAATCCCATTAGAGGACTCTCTGAAAAGTACAACACGCTGCAGTCGGCACTGGCCTCATCTGAGCGGATTTTTGATGTTCTGGATACAAAGAAAGAGGTGGTTGAATCGGATAATCCTATTCAGATAGATGATGTCCGTGGTGAGGTTGAGTTTAAAAATGTGTGGTTTTCTTACAATCAGGATGATGAAATCATTTTGAAAGATGTATCCTTTAAAGCAGAGCCCGGAGAGCTGCTGGCCATTGTAGGGGCTACGGGGGCCGGTAAATCAACCATTATCAATTTATTGATGAGATACTACGATATTAACGATGGTGAGATCTTACTGGATGGTCAGAATATCAAGGAGTTGTCTCTGAATGGTTTGCGCAAAAATTTCGGTCTGGTGCTTCAGGATAACGCTCTCTTTTCAGGGACAGTTTTGGAAAATATCACACTTGGCAATAATCAGATATCAAGGGATGATGTTATCAAAGCATCAAAAGAGGTAGACTGCCATAAGTTTATATCGAAACTGCCCGGCGGTTATGATTACGTTCTGAACGAACGCGGAGCATCGCTTTCAATGGGTCAGAGACAGCTTATCTGTTTTGTAAGGGCGATAGTATATGACCCAAAAATTCTGGTTCTGGATGAGGCCACATCGAGCGTGGATTCTGAAACCGAGGAGCTGGTTTCCAAAGCATGTGACAAAATGATGAAAGGCAGAACTTCCATAGTGATTGCTCATCGACTTTCAACAATTCGCGGTGCGGATAAGATATTGGTGATGCACAAAGGAAAAATCAGAGAAGAGGGGTCACACAAGTTATTACTGACCAAAGAGGATGGTATATACAGGAGATTGTATGAACTGCAGTACAGGGATCAGGATGTGGTTACTTCAGGTTCTGATAAATAGTGCAGTTAACCTGTTTTGTACCGGCAATGCACTTTTTGAACAATACTGTGTACTTAATCGTTATTTAAGTAAATGTGCATTACTTTCTGTTGCATTGAACCGGATAAAAGTTGATTTTTAATTATTGATGATAACCATTCATGGAGACTGATTATGGATAATGTAAAAAAGCTAGAGAAAGAACTAAAAGACGTCATTGAAAAAGAGAAAGAAGCGCTTAACGACGCTTACGATGATTTAGTTATAAAACTGCAGAAGGAGCGTGACCGCCTTCAAAAAGAACTCAGAAAAGAGTATAAGCAGGCGAAAAAATATGTAAAGAAAAATCCTGAGATTAGTTTGGGCGCAGCAGTTGCCGGCGGACTGGTAGCAGGGATTGTAATTGCAAAACTTTTAAACCGATAGTTGATTCATGGAGAACATCCAATTCGAGAAAATAAAACCACTATTCGAGCGATTGGACACGCTCAGGGGGTATCTTTGACTACGATAAACGGAAAGTTAAGGTTATAGAGCTCCAGGAGCAGACACAGGATCCGGAATTTTGGAATAATCCCGATGAAGCTCAGCAGACGATGCAGGAGCTGGACCGGGAAAAAAGCCTTGTGGAAAAATGGGACGAATTGGATGAACTTCGCGAAAGCATTCGCGTATTTTTTCAATTTCTGGATGAAGGGGAAGATGTAGAAGATGACCTTCGAGGTGAAATTGACCAGTTCCGAAAAAAGCTGGAAGATCTCGAGCTTCAAAATATGCTCAGCGGTGAGGATGATCACCGGGATGCAATTATGACGTTTAATCCCGGAGCCGGCGGAACAGAAAGTCAGGATTGGGCAGAGATGCTCTTCCGGATGTATACCCGATGGGCTGAATCGAAAGGGTACAAAGTTTCTGTTGCCGAATATCAGGATGGTGATGTAGCCGGATTGAAAAGCGCAACAATTGAAATCAGCGGACCAAATGCCTATGGCTATCTTAAATCTGAGAGCGGTACTCACCGGCTGGTTCGAATTTCTCCTTTCGACAGCAACTCCCGAAGGCATACCTCCTTTAGTTCAGTATTTGTCTCTCCGATTATTGATGATACCATTGAGGTAAATTTGAATGATTCAGACATCGAGCTGCAGCGCTTTCACGCCAGTGGTGCCGGAGGACAGAACGTTAACAAAGTAGAGACAGGTGTTCGGTTAGTGTGGACCGGTAAACTATCCGATGGGTCTGAAGAGCGGGTGGTAGCAGAGTGCCAACAGGAACGGTCTCAGCTTAAAAACCGCGAAAAGGCTATGAAGATGCTCAAATCAAAAGTTTATGAGCTCGAAAAGCAGATCAAAGAGAAAGAGAAACAGAAGCTCGAAGATTCAAAAAGCAGTAACGAGTGGGGCTCTCAGATAAGATCTTATGTTTTCCATCCCTACAACATGGTGAAGGATCACCGGACCAACCATGAAACAGGTAATGTTCAGGCCGTTATGGACGGCGAGCTCGATGAATTTATGAAAGCCTATCTTTTAGATACAAATGTGGGGGAAGCTGCATGATTGTTGCCGGTGTAACCGGAGGAATTGGATCAGGGAAAAGTACACTGTGCAAAGTCTGGGAGTCGTTGGGCGCTAAAGTCGTTTATGCTGATGATCTGGCTAAAAAGCTGATGGTTGAAAACCAGGATGTAAAAGCAAAATTGGTAGAATTGTTTGGAGCAAAAACGTACTCTGCCGACGGCACATTGAACAAACAGCACCTGATTGAAGAGGCATTTCAAAAGGGCAGGGTAGAAGAGTTAAATAACGTCGTTCATCCTGCCGTGCATAATGAGTTTCATAGAATTGCTGAAAACGTTGAAAAAACGGATGTAAAAATTCTGGTGAAAGAAGCTGCACTTCTGCTAAACAATGGGCGACCGGAAGCAATGGATGCCGTTATTCTTGTGATGTCGCCTGTATCAGATCAGATAAGTCGGGTTCAGAAGAGGGACAGTGTAGAAAAAAAAGATGTGCTGGAGAGGATGAACAAGCAACCTGACTTTGAAAGTTTAAAAAGTTATGCCGATTATATCATCCATAACAACGGTACTATTGAAGAGTTTAAATTAAAATCAAAAAAGCTTTATTTAAAAGTATTGGAAGACCTTCGGGATAAAGTGTAAATAACTTTTCTTCTTATTCACTTTTAGAGAAAGTGTATAAAATTTGTTTGGAGCTATGGAATCTACCTCTACCGCTAAATCCAGAAAACTGGTTACACTGGATGAGTATATCATACAGGCACAAAATAAATTTCCGGGCGCTACCGGTGAACTTTCGCAACTTTTGAGGGATATAGGCCTTGCAGCTAAAATTATCTCCAGAGAAGTGAATAAAGCCGGAATCACTAATCTTCTTGGTGTGGATGGATCAAAAAATGTTCACGGAGAGTCTGTTAAAAGGCTTGATTTGTTTGCAGATCAGCAGTTGATCTCCGCTTTGGATCGCTCTATGATAACCTGCATGGTAATATCTGAAGAGAATGACGGTATAGTAAGGTTGAACAGTGAAGGAGGAAAGTATATTGTCTATATGGATCCTCTCGACGGATCTTCAAACATTGACGTAAATGTATCGATTGGAAGTATTTTTTCAATTTATATGCGTCAGCCCCGGTATGATTCTAAATTAGTAGAAAAGGATGCCCTTCAGCCGGGAATTAGACAGGTGGCTGCCGGCTACGTGCTTTACGGTTCCAGTACCATTATGGTGTATACAACGGGGCTTGGTGTGAGCTCTTTTACACTGGATCCAAGCATCGGAGAATTTATTCTATCAGAAGATAACTTCAAGATTCCTGAAAAGGGTAACATTTACAGCATTAATGAGGGGAGCTACAACTCATGGGCTGAAGGCCTGAAAAAATACATCAAGTATTGTCAGGTTGAGGATGAAGCCACAAATCGCCCCTATACGGCACGATATATCGGGTCGATGGTAGCCGACCTTCACAGGACATTAATTAAAGGCGGGATTTTTATCTACCCTGCAAGTACGAGATATCCGGAGGGAAAGCTACGACTGATGTATGAATGTAACCCGTTGAGCTTTATTATTGAACAAGCCGGCGGAATGGCTATTGACGGAAAGGGAAGAATTATGGAGATAGAGCCAACAGCTATTCACCAAAGATGCCCCATCTATATTGGTTCTCCCGACAATGTGAAAAAAGTGAGAGAGTTACTGGATCAGTACGAGGTCAAAGAATCAGTTAAAGAATGATAAACCTTTACTGAATTGTATAACTGATTGACATTCCCTCGCGAATGTCATGATCCAGGGTGAAACCAGCATTTACTTCAACAACATATTTCGCCGGAATTTCTGATACGATATTTTCATGGGAGTAGGGCGGAGTGTTTCTATGAATTCGAACAATCTCCATATCTGAGTTCACGAAAATAATGTCTAGTGAAATGGGCGTGTTAGCCATCCAGAAACTTCTTGGTGCCTCATCATCAAAGATAAAAATCATACCGGCGTCCTCAGGCATATCATGCACATTCATTAAGCCCTCACTTCTGCTATGATCATCATCAGCTACTGCAGCACGCACAGTTGTGACTTCAAGCTCAGGCTGTTCAATAAATGAGACGGTTGCTGTGTAAGAGAGCTGCCTGGTTTCGCGCTCACTTGTTTGGGAATCGCCTTCTCCGTTACAGGAGAGTAGAAAAAGCGAGATAAAAATGAATATATACTTTGGCATAATTTGATTGACTTCTAAAATAGGAATCGATCAATAGTACATCTAAAGAGATGAATTCACAAGTTTTATTAGTTGGTTTTTTCAACAATTAAAGTTAATTTTCATGCCTGAAAAGTGAGCGCCGGGAGGTCCTCACTTTTTTTTGTACTTAGAGCAATGATTTTTATGAGCAGTACCATTATAAATACAGTAAAAGAAATAGCGCAACCCATTGTTGAACAAGAAGATATGTTTCTTGTTGACGTGGAACTGAAAAATGCAAAAATCCAGGAAATCTGGGTTTTAGTGGATACCGAAGAGCAAGGAGTTGATCTGGATGCCTGCGCACGTGTGAGTAAAGAAGTTAGTTTTATTTTAGAAGAAAAAGATCTTTTCAATAAATCTTACCGACTAAATGTCTCTTCACCCGGCCTTAGCAGACCTTTAAGTGATCAAAGGCAGTATCCGAAAAATCAGGGTCGTGTTGCTAAGGTGAAGTACAAAAAAGATGATGAATATATAACTGTTGAAGGCGTATTGATGACAGTTACAGATTCTCAAATCGAAGTGAAACCTGAGGATGATAAACTGGTGGTTATTCCGTTTGAGAATATAGTAGAAACTAAAATAGTACCGAAAATTTAGCCGGCAACGAATTTAAAACCTATTTCCAGATGCAAAACGAAATTTCAAAGCAAATTATTCAGTCGTTTGCAGAGATTGCAAAAGATAAAGGCATAGATAAAGACCTTCTTCTTTCTATTCTAGAAGATGTGTTTCGTACAATGATTCGTAAAAAGTACGATTCGGACGAATCTTTTGAAGTGATTCTTAACGCAGATCGCGGTGAGATTCAGATTCTTCATATCCGTGAGGTAGTGCCGGCTGATGAATTAACAGATCCTGTAACAGAAATTACCCTCGAGGATGCCCTGAAGCACGATCCGGATCTGGAACTCTATGATGAGTATGCTCAGGAAATCTCTATTACTGACTTTGGGCGAAGAGCCGTATCCATGGCGCGTCAGCAGTTAGCGCAACGCATACGCGAAATAGAGAAAGACAACGTATTTGAGGAGTACTCCGACCGTGTAGGTGAAATCGTTCTGGGTGATGTTTACCAGGTTCGCCATAACAAAGACATTCTGGTAAATCACAACGGTGTTGAACTGCTGTTGCCAAAGAATGAACAAATTTACAAAGACAGGTACAGGAAAGGAGATACAATCCGGGCAGTAGTATCTGAGGTGAAGCGCATCGGGGGAAATCCAACAGTTATAATTTCCAGGACATCACCGCTATTCCTTGAAAGACTATTTGAAAATGAGATTCCTGAAGTTTTTGACGGAATTATTGAACTGAAGCGAATTGCCCGTGAGCCCGGCGATCGATCAAAAGTGGCAGTAGTATCTTATGATGAGCGTGTTGACCCCGTAGGAGCCTGTGTTGGTATGAAGGGAATTCGTATTCACGCTATTGTACGTGAGCTTCAGAATGAAAACATCGATGTTATCAACTATAGTGATGATAAGATCGAATTTATCAAGCGAGCTCTTCAGCCTGCTAAAGTAGTGAAAGTTGAAATCAGTGAAGACGGCAAACAGGCAAATGTACTGGTGCCGGCCGATGAGGTTTCTAAAGCTATTGGTAAGGGTGGCGTAAATATTCGCCTGGCCTCAAAGCTTGTGGGCTGCGAAATTGACGTTTACAGGGAAGTGGAAGAGGAAGATGATATCGATCTTGCCGAGTTTGAAGTCGACTTTGGCAAAGAGACCATTGATATGCTCTTTGAAATTGGATGTGATAGCGCCCGGGCTGTTCTCGATCTTGATGAAGATGAAATTGTTCGAAGAACGGAAGGTAAAATCACCAAGGAAGAAGCAGAAAAAATCATCGATATCATCGCTTACGAATTTGAGGACGAGGAAGATTGATCGTACCTTTCAGCACCAGACTTTTTTTAGTTTACAATTTGACAAACCGACGCAAATAAACATATATGACGGACCAAAAACCGAAGAAGCTCTTTAAAGTAGCATCAGAATTTAACGTTGCCACTCAATCTATCGTGGATACATTGAGTGACAACGGATTTGATGTTGCAAACCGACCAAACTCTAAAATTACACCCGAGATGTACGAGGTGTTGGATGGAGTTTACGGTGATGACAAAGCGAAGAGCCGCGAGCACGAGAAAGCCAGAGAAGAGTATGAAAGCCGTCGGAATCAAATCCTATCCAGCAGAAACGAAAGTGTTTCAATAGATAACTTTCTGGAGCCTATTGATGAGGAAGAAGAAGTTGAAAAAGAGGAGAAAAAAGAGACTGCTTCGAAAGAGCCTACATTAGAACCCACCTTAGAGCCTCAGGAAACACCTGCGGAGGATAAGAAGGAGGAAGAAGATGAGGTTGAAGTTTCTGAAGAAAAAGAGGAGGATGAATCAAAAGCAGCAGATCAGCCTGCTGAAAAAGATGAGGATGAAGCTGTTAAATCAGAAGATGAACCTGAGAAAAAGCCTGAAGAAAAAGCTGAAACTCCTGTAGTAGAAGAGGCAGAGTCTCCGGCCAAAGAATCTGTGGAAGAAGACGACGAAGATGACGACGAAGATGATGATGAAGATCAAGTCGACACTGATGAAGTTGAGGAAGCGGATGATGAGGAAGAAATTGATGAAGATGAGGAAGCCGATGAAGAAGATGATGAGGATGACGACGACGAATCAGATGAGGATGTAGAGGATGGTAAAGACGATGACGTTGATGAAGAAGAGATAATCCGTGGCCGGTCAAATAAAAAACTGAGTGGTACAAAAGTAGTCGGTAAAGTAGAGTTTTCTAAAGAACCTCGTAAAAAGCGTAAAACCAGAAAACGTAAAAAAGACCGCAAAGACGAAGATACCGCCGATAGTAAAAAGGATACGAAACCGCCAAAAGAGGATAAATCTTCTAAAAAATCGAAAAAGAGCAAGAAGAAAGGACGACGCTCTAAAGTAGATGAGGAAGATGTAGAGAAGAAGATGCGCGAAACGATGCAGAAAATGCAGAGTAGCGGCACAGTTGGCAGCAAACGCTCTAAGCGCAGAAGACAGCGTAAAGAGGAGAGAGAGGAAGAGCTTGCCATGCAGGAGGAGATGGAGCAGCTCGAAGAACAAATTATTGAAGTTGCCGAATTCATTACGGTGAGTGATCTTGCCGATGAGCTCGAGGTTAAACCAACCGACGTTATTACAACTTGTATGAACCTCGGTATGATGGTATCCATTAATCAGCGTTTAGATGCTTCCACAATCGAACTGGTTGCAGCAGAATATGACTTTGAGGTTGATTTTGTTGACGCTGAAGAGATGATTGAAGAAGAGATTGAAGTTGAAGAAGATAAGCCGGAGGATCTCGAGCCTCGTGCACCGATTATTACCGTAATGGGCCACGTAGATCACGGTAAAACATCACTTCTTGACTACATTCGTAAAGCAAAAGTAGCAGCGGGTGAGGCCGGAGGTATTACACAACACGTTGGTGCCTATGAGGTTTTAACCGACGAGGATAAGAAGATAACCTTCCTGGATACTCCGGGTCACGAAGCGTTTACCGCTATGCGTAGTCGTGGTGCACAGGCTACCGATATTGTAATTCTGGTAGTAGCTGCCGATGACGCTGTGATGCCTCAAACTATAGAGGCGATTAACCACGCCAAAGCAGCCGGTGTATCTATTGTAGTTGCCATTAACAAAATGGATAAGGAGGGATCGAACCCGGACAAGATTAAGCAGCAACTTTCTGAACACGGAGTGATTGTTGAGGAGTATGGAGGGACAAATCAGGTCGCCTTGGTATCTGCTCACACCGGTGAAGGAATTGACGACCTGCTCGAAAAAGTATTGATTGAAGCCGAACTTCTTGAACTGAAAGCAAATCCTGACAGGCTTGCCCAGGGAATTGTACTGGAATCCAGAATTGACAAAGGAAAAGGTACAGTAGCAAATATTTTAGTACAGAACGGTACACTTAAAGTTGGTGACCCGTTTGTGGCCGGACCGGTATTTGGACGAGTACGTGCCATGGAAAATGAGCATGGAGAACGCCTGCAAGTTGCCGGGCCTTCAACGCCGGTACAGCTTATCGGTTTTGATGGGACACCTCAGGCAGGTGATCGCCTGATTGTACCGAAAGATGAGAAAACAGCTAAAGATGTTGCCAATCAGCGTCAGCAAATCCGAAGAGAGCAGTCACTGCGTCGTGTGAAGCATATGACTCTTGATGATCTCTCCAGAAGAATGGCACTTGGTGAAGTTTCTGAACTGAATATTATCATTAAGGCAGACGTGGATGGATCCATTGAAGCTCTGTCCGGTGCACTGCAGAAATTGAGTACGGAAGAAGTTTCCGTAAATATTATCCACACAGGTTCAGGTGCCATTACAGAGTCTGATGTACTGCTCGCATCTGCATCCGATGGTATTATTATCGGTTTCCAGGTTCGGCCAACAGCCGGAGCCAGAAAGCTTGCTGAAACCGAGAGCATTGATATCCGACTCTTCAGCGTTATTTACGATGCTGTTGATGAAGTACATGATGCACTTGAAGGAATGTTGAGCCCTGAGATTTCAGAGGAGATGAAGGCGATGGTTACTGTCCGGGAAGTATTTAAAGTATCCAAGGTTGGTACAATTGCCGGTTGCTATGTAACAGAAGGAAAACTCAATCGAAACAACCCAATTCGTATCATTCGGGATGGTGTTGTAATCTACGACGGAGAAGTTGACTCGCTGAAGCGCTTCAAGGATGATGTTAAGGAGGTTCAGTCCGGCTACGAATGCGGTATTAGTATCAAAGGATTCAACGACATTAAAGTTGGAGATGAATTTGAAAGCTATGAAGTAGTTGAGGAGAAACGAACCCTGGATGACGCACGGTAGTTTTCCGTCAAACAAACCAATCAAATAGAACATCTGATAGGAGTGTGACCCTAACGGCACTCCATCAGGTTAATTAGTAAGCAACGATTATGAGTATTCGAACAGAGAGACTTAGTTCTGTCATTAAAAAAGATCTTGGGCAAATTCTCCAGAGAAACTATCAGCCATCGGGTACATTTATAACCGTTACTCAGGTTCGTATGACTGATGACTTGTCGATTGCTAAAGTTTACCTGAGTGTATTTTCACCGAACAGAGATGTGGAGTCGGTTTATAAATACATCGATGATCATCAGGATCAGATACGGTATGAACTAGCCTCAAAAATCAAGAATCAAGTACGCCGGATTCCTGAGTTACTTTTCTATGAAGATGATACTGCTGAGTATGTAAACAAAATTGAAAATCTTTTTGAGAAGGTTCGTAAGCAGAGGAAAGAGAATAAAAAAGACGAAGAGTAGATATGGCTATAGCCATTCCTCTTTCAGAACTTCCTGTTGTTGATCGGGAATCAGATCCATCTTCATTTCCCAAAGATAATTTTACCACCGGTACCGTTGTGGTGATGAATAAACCACTGGAGTGGAGCAGTTTTCATCTGGTGAAATTTGTCCGGTATCGAGTTCCACCTAAAAAAGTTGGCCATGCAGGTACTTTAGATCCGCTTGCAACAGGTGTACTCGTTATTTGTACAGGAAAAGCCACAAAATCAATCGAGCAGGTACAGCACCTTCCCAAAGAGTATGTGGCGAAAATTACTTTTGGAGCTTCTACGCCTTCTTACGACGCCGCTCTTGAACCTGATGAAACAGCCCCCTGGAATCATATCACGAAAGAGAAAATTGAAGAGGTGCTTGCTGAAAAATTCAGTGGCGAAATTATGCAAAAACCACCAATTTATTCAGCAATTCGGATAAAAGGGGAGAGGTTGTATAAAAAAGCCAGAAGAGGTGAAAAGGTTGAAATTGTTCCTCGGCCGGTCCAAATTTATGAAACGGAATTACTGGATGTCAGTTTACCGGAAATTACTTTACGGGTCAGATGTGGAAAAGGAACCTATATAAGATCTATAGCATACGATTTAGGTATTGCTCTCGAGAGCAAGGCGTATATGTCCGGGCTGGAACGAACGGCTATAGGACCTTTTCAAATTGAAAAAGCATTAGACCCTGAGGAGTTTGACAGGTTTATGAAAACCTATTTAGATTAATTTGTGTTTTTTAGTCGTCAACGTGCGAATAAACAATAGAATTTACTGTGATGTCTGAGATCATTTTTTTGAAAGATGCTGAACGTAATTTAAATACAGTGTTAACTGTCGGTACTTTCGACGGTGTACACGCCGGACACCGCGTACTCATTAACACCGTTGTGGAGTCAGCTAAAAAACGAGGTGCACGGAGCGTGATTTTAACTTTTGATCCACACCCGAGAGATATAATCAACCCCGGAAGCGATGGTATTCGATTGCTCAGTACACTGGAAGAACGGGCAGAGCTTCTTGACGATCTTGGTGTAGATAATATGATTGTCATCCCTTTCGACCGTGACTTTTC
The DNA here is from genome assembly GCA_001564065.1 of Chitinophagaceae bacterium T5-Br10_B2g13. Lineage (GTDB taxonomy): Bacteria > Bacteroidota > Rhodothermia > Balneolales > Balneolaceae > Rhodohalobacter. The sequence continues at coordinate 35,068 of LKNA01000005.1, read as the reverse complement.
TCTTCTAACTTCAGAAGAGTTTGTTAGGAAAATTGTATGGGATAAAATAGGTGTTTCTGAATTTGTGATCGGATATGATCACCACTTTGGAAGAAACCGGGAGGGTACCATAGAGACTGTGAAAAAGCTGGGCGAAGAATTGGGATTTGATTCACGAGTGGTTTCCAAACAGGAAGTTGGGAACAGGACCGTGAGCAGTACAGCTGTCCGAAAAGCAATCCAGAAAGATGGTGACATGAAACTGGCATCATCGTTTCTTGAGAGGAACTATATATTGCACGGTACTGTGGTTCATGGAGACAAACGGGGTAAAAAGATTGGCTATCCCACCGCAAACATAATGCCTCAGAATCCCAAAAAAATTGTGCCGAAACGAGGAGTCTATGCCGTATGGTTGCGTGTAGATAATAATTATTATGGGGGTATGATGAATATAGGTGTTCGCCCAACCTTTGACGGCGAACAGGAAACACTTGAAGTGAACATCTTTGATTTTGATGATACCATTTATGGAAAAGAGGTTCAGATTCAATTTGTAGACAGAATACGGGATGAGCGCAGTTTTAACGGTGTTGAAGAACTTACAGAGCAGTTGAAGAGTGATAAAAGAGACTCACAAAAGATACTTGAGAAGCATTCACCTGATATTGCAAAACAATTTAAATAAGCTTATTTTATATCGCTATAAGAGTTTAATAGAACCTTCATAATTAACAGATGAGTATAACAAAAGAACAAAAAACAGAAATTATTGAAAAGCATGGCGGAGACGCCGAAAACAGCGGGTCAGTTGAAGCACAAGTAGCTATCTTGACTGCGCGTATTAATGATCTTACAGGACACTTGAGTGAAAATAAGAAAGATCACTCCTCACGTCGTGGCCTGCTTAAGATGGTTGGTAAAAGAAGAAGGCTTCTCAACTATCTTAAGAAAAACGATATTGTGAAGTACCGAGAACTTATCCAAGAACTGGGTATTCGTAAATAAGCATCTCTTTAAAGGGTACGCTCCTAGCGTACCCTTTTTTATATCCTCAAATTTGGTTCCATAATTAAATGTTGCCAGATTTGTTTGATTTGCTTTACTAAAAGGATAGTCGACGAAAGAAAAATAGAATAGATAGATATTATGAAAGAAGATTTTAGAAGTGTAGAATTTGCACCCGGAAAAACGTTATCGGTTGAAACCGGACGTTTAGCCAAATTAGCGGATGGTGCAGTTATGGTAAGAATGGGCGACACAATGGTACTTTGTACGGTTGTTAGTGCAAAAGAGGCTAAACCGGGACAGGATTTTTTCCCAATGGTTGTTGACCTGAGAGAGAGTTTTACAGCTGCCGGTAAATTTCCGGGCGGTTTTATGAAAAGAGAAGGGCGTCCATCTGATGATGAAACACTTGCCAGTCGTTTAATCGACAGAAGTTTGAGACCTCTTTTCCCTAAAGGATATGTAAACGAAACACAGTTTATTTGCCAGATTTATTCATCTGACGGACAAAATCAGGCTGATGTTTTAGGTGCATTTGGTGCATCTGCTGCTACACACATTTCTGACATCCCTTTCGACGGACCGATGTCTCAGGTGAAAGTAGGAAGAATTGATGGCGAATTTATTATCAATCCTACAATTGATGAGCTTGAGAAAAGCGATATGGACATAATCGTAGCCGGTACTGCCAAAAGCGTGATTATGATTGAAGGGGAAATGAAAGAGATCAGTGAAAAAGAGCTGCTTGAAGCCGTTAAAGAAGGGCATAAGGCAATTGTGAAGCTGTGTGAATTTCAGGAAGAGCTAAGGAAAGAGTTTGGCGTTGAAAAACGTGAATTTACTCCGGCGGAAGGAGATAACGATCTTGAAAGCAAAGTTGCCGAGCAAGTTGGCGATCAGCTTAAAGGGATTGTTGGCATGGGGCTCAGTAAAGAGGAGTTTAGTGCTAAATTGAAAGAAGTTAAAACTGCTGTTAAAGAAGAAATAACAGCTGAAGAAGGTTTTGAAGAAGCAGGCGGAGAAATTTCCGAAATTTTTGGAAATATGGTTAAAGACGCCGTTCGCAACATGATTCTTGAAAACAAAAAACGAATTGACGGTCGCGGACCGGAAGATATTCGCGATATCTGGACTCAGGTCGGATATCTGCCCAGAGCTCATGGTTCTGCAATATTCAGCCGCGGTGAAACGCAGGCACTCGTTTCTGTTGCATTAGGTACCAAGCGTGATGCACAAAGTGTTGACACACTCTACTATGAGGAAGACAAGAAGTTTATGCTTCACTATAACTTCCCCCCATACTGTGTGGGTGAAGCCGGATTTATGCGCGGGCCGGGTAGACGTGAAATCGGTCACGGACACTTAGCTGAAAGAGCTATTAAAATGGTTCTGCCGGACTTTGAAGATTTCAGTTATGTTATTCGTGTACGATCAGACATTACCGAATCTAACGGATCATCTTCCATGGCTTCCGTTTGCGGTGGTTCTATGGCGCTGATGGATGCCGGTGTTCCAATGCCGAAGCCGGTTGCAGGTATTGCAATGGGTATGATTGTTGGAGAAAATAATACCGTAGTTCTTTCCGACATCCAGGGTGAAGAGGATTTCATGGGCGACATGGACTTCAAAACAGCGGGTACCGCAGACGGTATCACTGCAACCCAGATGGATATGAAAGTTCAGGGTATTAGCTTTGAAATTCTGGAAGAGGCCCTTGGACAGGCGAATAAAGGAAGAATGCACATTTTGGAAAAAATGGCTGAAACAATTTCCAAACCAAAAGAGACGATCTCCGAATACGCTCCTCAATTTGTTAATATGACCATTTCCGGCGACAGTATTGGTGCTGTGATTGGGCCGGGCGGTAAAGTGATTCAAACTCTTCAGAAAGAGACAGATACAGAGATCTGGATCGAAGAAGATGAGGAAGGTAAAGGTCAGATTACGATTAGTGCAGACAGCCTCGAGAAGGCCGAAGCTGCTAAGAAACGTATACAGGCCGTTGCAGGTGAACTTGACGAAGGTGCTACCTACAAAGGAACTGTGAAAGCGATTAAAGAGTACGGTGCATTTGTTGAAATCGTACCCGGAAAAGAAGGATTACTTCACATTTCTGAACTGGAGCATGGCCACGTGAAAAAAGTGGAAGATGTGATTTCAGTAGGTGATGAAATCGACGTGAAACTTCTGAAGGTTGAGCACGGTGGAAAATTAAGACTTTCCAGAAAAGCTCTGCTTCCAAAACCGGAAGAAAACTAAATTTACCGGTTTTAAAAAATTAGCGCCATCGGAATCCGGTGGCGCTTTTTTTGTTTAAATATGAGTGGCTTAGGCCAAACAGATATTTCTAAATTATTTATCAGATAGATTTTTATGCAGACTGAAGAGACGATTACTGAAATTAAAAAAACCGTACTGCCCAATGGGCTAAAAGTAGTAACGGAGAATATACCGGGAGTGAAAAGTGTAACGGCCGGATTTTGGGTAAAGACCGGAAGCCGGCATGAATCGGATGAACTGGCCGGAGTCACCCATTTTCTTGAGCATATGCTATTTAAGGGAACTGATAAACGATCATCCTATGATATAGCTCAAAGTATGGAGTCTGTGGGCGGATATCTTAACGCGTTTACCTCTACCGAATACACCTGTTATTATTCTCGATGTTTAGATACGCAGCTGGAACGGGCCATCGATGTACTGAGTGATATGATTCAGAACTCTCAGTTTCCAGAAGAGGAATTGGAGAAAGAGAAAAAAGTGGTTCTGGAAGAGATGAAGATGTATAAAGATAGTCCTGATGACTATATCTTTGAGATGTTCAGTAATAATGTGTTTAAGAATCACCCGATTGGAAGGCCCATTATCGGATTTGAAGAGACGGTTACCAACTATAAGAAACAGGATCTTTTCGACTACATGGCGGAACGTTATCGTCCGGATAATCTGCTGGTTGCGGTAGCCGGCCATGTTGATCATGATGAAGTAATTCAATTGTTGAATGATAAGCTGGAATTAGACAGTGCTGAACCCACAGTTGATGCAGAGCAACCGCTTACGAACTATGAGAAGTTTCAGCTCGAAGAGTCTAAGGCGATTGAACAGACTCACATGGTTATTGGCAGAAGAGCATTGAATTATGACCACCCCGATAAATATCTGTTACTTCTAGCCAATACAGTACTAGGCGGAGGTATGAGTTCACGCCTGCATCAAAATATTCGTGAAAAATATGGATACTGTTATGCGATTGGAACATTTAACCAGTCGTATACCGATAGCGGGCTTTTTGGAGTTTACATCGGTACAGATAAGGATTATGTCCCTCATGTCCGTGATTTAATTAATAAAGAGTTTGAAATTATCCGGAATGAAAAAGTTGGAGAAAAAGAACTTAGTGAGGCAAAATCACAGCTGAAAGGGAAACTGCTGCTATCGCAGGAGAGTACCAGCAACCGAATGAACAGATTGGCAAAAAGTGAGCTCTATTTTAATCGCTTTGTCACACTTGATGAACTGGTTGAAAATATTGATTCAGTTACGGCTGATTCACTGCTCTCGTTCTCACAGAAGTTTTTCAACCCCGAGACTTTCTCTGAAGCACGTTTAGTACCTGAAAAACGGTAGTTTTGAAATTTGTCAGGCCGCTCTATTCGGTCGGGCAGTTTATCTGGAGTTCAATTCAATTGTCAGACCGCTTGAAGCGGTCTGACGGGTATAATTTACCATTCGGATATTTTATGAATTAATCCCGATATTTGAGTCATAAATAATTTCCGATCAACATTTTCAACGTTAAAAACTTTATAAATCAGAAATGACCTACATCAAACAGTTAGCTGATCATCAAGATGAAATTGTGACCTTAAAAGGTTGGGTCTACAATAGCCGAAGCAGTAAAGCACTTCATTTTATTGAGCTGAGAGACGGTTCGGGACTTTGTCAGTGTATCGTCTCTTTGGATGAGGTTGGAGAGGAAGTTTTTGAAGCTGCAGGCACTCTGAAACAGGAGAGCTCTGTTGAGATTAGCGGTAAGGTTGTAAAAGATGATCGCAGTGTGGGCGGCTATGAATTGCACGTTACAGGTTTGAAGGTTTTACAGGTTGCAGATAATTATCCCATTACTCCAAAAGATCATGGTGTTGAATTTCTGATGGAGAATCGACACTTGTGGCTCAGAAGCCAGCGCCAGTGGGCTGCAATGCAGGTACGAAATACCATTCAGTTTGCCATTCATCAATTTTTTCAGAACGAGGGTTTCATTCGTACGGATGCGCCGATTTTTACCGGAAACGCTGCTGAGGGTACGACTACCCTTTTTGAAACAGAATACTTTGAGGAGAAAGCCTATTTAACTCAATCGGGCCAGCTTTACGGTGAAGCGATGGCGATGGCGCACGGCAAGATCTACACATTTGGGCCAACATTCAGGGCTGAAAAGAGTAAAACCCGCCGGCACCTTACAGAGTTCTGGATGGTTGAGCCGGAAATGGCTTTTTACGATCTGGATATGAACATGGATCTTGCTGAGAGTTTTATCTGGTTTATCATAAAAAGTGTACTGGATAAGCATGAGGCTGAATTGGAGATTCTGGAGCGTGATACCACACTTCTGAAAAAAGCTACGGAAGAGCCGTTCAAAAGAATTTCGTATACGGAAGCAGTTGAACAACTTAAGGGTGAAAAAACGAAAGAGATCCTCGAAACGATGGAGACTGAGCGTAATGAGGAGCTAAGCTCTATCAAGGAGGAGCTTGAAGAGATTAAGAAAGAGCACGGTTCTGCTAAAAAGTGGCGCAAAGCTCAGATAGACCAGCGCATAAAGGAGATTCATACCCGGATGGATCAGATAGAGGAAGATCTGCGTAATATTCCGGTATGGAAAGAGTCTGCCGCTAACTTTGAATGGGGCAACGATTTTGGAGGAAGTGATGAAACCATTCTTACAATGCAATACGATACTCCCGTTTTGGTTCACAGGTATCCTGCTGAAGTGAAGGCGTTTTACATGAAGCGTGATCCTGAAGATGAAAAGCTTGCTTTAGCGCTCGACGTTCTTGCTCCTGAAGGATATGGTGAGATTATTGGTGGAAGTCAACGTGAAGAAAGTCTGGACGTACTGAAGGAGAGAATTGCCGAGCACGATCTTCCGGAAGAGCTGTTTAGCTGGTATCTGGACCTTCGTAAATATGGATCTGTTCCACATTCTGGCTTTGGTCTGGGGATTGAACGAACCGTGGCCTGGATCTGCGGACTCTCTCACGTTAGGGAAACCATTCCGTTTCCGCGTATGCTTGGACGGCTTCGTCCTTAAGTTTTTTGAAATTCTCTATTCTGAGCAGAGTTTTTGTACCAACTCTGCTCAGAATCATTACTCTCCTTAGCAAGTTTCATCAGCATTGTGTAACCTTAAGGGTAATCACAATTAACCCTAACACTCTGATGAAAAGTATTCGTTGTTCTCTGCTCACCTCACTTATTTTTTTCTTCACATTAACCTTTGTATTTGCTCAAAGCGACCAGCGGCCTGTTGAAATTGAGGACTATTTCAGCCTTAAAAGTGTTGGAAGTCCCGCAATAAGCCCTGACGGAAACTGGATTGCCTACACAGTCAATCAAACCGACTACGATGAAGGTTCTTCAGAAACGAGAATCTGGATGGTTTCTGCGGATGGTGGAGATCCTCTTCCAATGACTGCAAAAGGCTATTCCGCCGGTAATCCGCAGTGGACACCGGATGGCAAATACCTCACCTTTACCGCATCAAGGAACGATAGTAAAAACCAGGTTTGGAAACTGGATATGCGCGGTGGAGAGGCCCAGCAGGTCACCGATATTGAACAGGGAATTAACGGTTTTGAGTGGTCGCCTGATGGCAGCCGGCTTCTGCTTATGATTCGTGATAAAGATGAGTATGATGGGGACGAACCTCGTCCGTATGTTATAGACCGGCTTCAGTTTAAGCGTGATTATGTGGGGTACTTAGACCGCAGACGTGTTCACATTTACACCTACACACCGGGAGATAGTCTTGCCACTCAGCTTACCTTTGGGGATTACGATCACTCATCAGCTGCCTGGAGTCCGGATGGATCAAAAATTGCATTTGTAAGTAACCGGACCGAAGAGCCGGATGGTAATCAAAACAATGATATCTGGGTAGTGGATGCTGATTTAGGTGAAAATGATGGCGGACTGATTCAGGTAACCAAAAATCCGGGTAGTGATACGTCACCCGCCTGGAGTCCGGACGGCCGTGAAATTGCTTACAGAACCAGTGTTGAACCGGAAAAGATTTGGTATGCCACAACGCATCTGGCTATCACCAAAGCAGATGGCACCGGACCCGAACGATTAATTACGAAAGAGTTAGACCGGAATGTTGGAAGTCCAAAATTCTCAGATAACGGAAATCAGATCTGGTTTACATTTGAGGATGCCGGTGAAAGGCATCTTGTAACTGTGAATAGAAATGGTACAGGTTTTGAAAGGGTAATAACAGGGCAGGTTAGCGTTAGGGATTTCGATCTGAACGGAACAGGTGGAGTAGTGCTTAAAGGGAAATTCAACGAACCCCACGAAATTTACTCATTCAAAGAAGGCTCTGTTGAACAGCTGACCCACGAGAACAGAGACTACCTTGCTTCCTTGCACGCTCCTGATGTTGAGGAGATCCATTTTAAAAGTGCAGATGGAACAGAGATTCACGGATTTTTAGTTAAACCGATCGGGTATGAAGAAGGAGTTCGGTATCCGACCATTCTATGGATTCATGGCGGACCCGTTGCTCAGTTTGAGCACAGCTATCGATTTGAACCACAGCTTTTTGCAGCTAAGGGCTATGCTGTGGTTATGGTTAATCCGCGGGGCTCTTCAGGCTATGGTCAGGAATTCTCTGAAGTACTATTTGCCGACTGGGGGAATAAAGATTTTGAAGATGTGATGGCCGGGGTGGATCATGCTATTGAAATGGGTGTTTCAGACCCTGAACAGCTTGGGGTTGGAGGATGGTCTTATGGCGGAATTTTGACCAACTACGTTATTACCCAAACGGACAGATTTAAAGGTGCAATCTCCGGAGCCAGTGAAACGCTCTACCGCTCTCTTTACGGCCATGACCACTATCAGCTATACTGGGAGCTGGAATTGGGCTTGCCATGGGAAACTCCTGAAAAATGGGAACGGATCTCACCATTTAACGATGTGGCAAAGGTTACAACGCCTACGCTCTGGATGGGTGGGTCGGATGATTGGAACGTGCCAATTTTAAGTTCAGAACAGATGTATCAGGCGATGAAAAGATTAGGCATCGAAACACAGCTCGTGGTTTACCCCGGTGAGCACCATGGAATTCGAACACCGGCATTTCAGAAAGATCGCTTTGAACGCTATCTGAACTGGTATGATCACTACGTGAGAGGGGACTAGTTCCGCCTCTTACTGTTTGAAGTGCAACTTTATCAGGTAGATTTAGCTTCCCATTTTCAATGTGGCACTGTGCGTATGTTGAAAATTCACTTGAATTCCGGTGCATTTATGATTGGAAAAGAATTTGGGTTCAGGTACAATTGGGTCGTAAATATTTTTTATCTTGGATGATTAATCAATCAAATTTATATAAACCTAAGTTTACAATCGTATGGGTTCAATAGGCGGTTTCGAATGGGTGTTAATCATCCTTGCTATTTTACTTCTGTTTGGTGCAAAACGCATCCCCGAACTGGCACGCGGTATTGGCCAGGGAATTCAGGAATTCAGAAAAGCTTCTGACGATATCAAAAAAGAGATCGACAAGGGCAAAGATGAAGTGAATAAATCGGTCAGTAACGATAAAGATACGGTAAAGGAAGAATCTAAAAATTAACAGCATTTCTCAATGAAAAATCTGCTCTCGACTCAAGAGCAACTGAAATCCGGCGAATTAAAGTTGCCGGAACTTGCAAAGTCTTATCTCGAAGTAATAAAATCAAAAAATCCGGAAATCAATGCGTTTACTGCGTATGATGAAGATTCGGTGCTGAAACAGGCTGCCGATATTCAGAAAAAAATTGATGCAGGGAAAGCTGGTCAATTGGCCGGTGCTGTTGTAGGAGTAAAGGATGTAATCAGTGAAAAAGGTAAAAAACTGACCTGCTCCAGTAATATGCTCAATAATTTTGAGGCGGTATACAACGCCACGGTTGTTGATAAACTACATACTGAAGATGCTCTCTTAATAGGCCGTCTCAACATGGATGAATTCGCGATGGGATCATCCACGGAGAATTCCATTCATGGCTCGACTAAAAACCCGCACGACACAAATAAGGTGTCCGGCGGCTCAAGTGGCGGAAGTGCGGCGGCGGTAGCTGCGGGAATGTGTAATGTATCTTTGGGATCTGATACAGGCGGTTCTATTCGTCAGCCGGCTTCGTACTGTGGTGTTGTTGGACTAAAACCAACCTACAGCCGTGTTTCAAGATATGGCCTGGTAGCATTTGCCTCTTCTTTTGACTGTATTGGCCCTTTTTCGAATAGTGTTGAAGATGCCGCATTGATGCTTCAGCATATCTCAGGTCATGACCCGATGGATAATTCTTCTGCAAATCTCCCTGTTGAAAATTATACCGAGGCTATCCGGAAAGATAGCGGGAAAATGAAGATCGGTGTTCCTGAAGAGTATTTTGGCGAAGGGCTGGATGATGAAATTCGTACGATGATTAATGATCAGTTGAAAGGCCTTGAAAAGGAGGGAGCCGAACTGGTTCCGATCAATTTGCCGCATAGCAAATATGGAATTGCTACGTATTATATCCTTGCTACTGCTGAGGCTTCCAGTAATCTTGCCCGTTACGATGGTGTGAGATATGGACATCGGGCCGATTTCAAAGAGATTGAAGAGGAACTTGGAAAAGAGCGGGATGCCATTGAAAAAGAGGTTAAGATAGCCGTTGGTGCCGGAAAAGAGGAGGCGATTGAAAAGCTGGCCAAAGTTGATTCACCATTGATTCGTCTTTACAAAAAATCTCGTACTGAGGGATTTGGCAAAGAGGTTAAGCGCCGTATCCTTCTCGGTACATACGTTTTAAGTGCCGGTTACTACGACGCCTACTATGCAAAAGCACAGAAAGTGAGAAGGCTGATTAAGCAGGATTTTGGAAACGCCTTTGACAAAGTAGACGTGATTGTATCTCCAACAGCACCTACTACGGCATTTGATCTAGGGTCAAATCAGGATGATCCGGTACAGATGTATCTGAATGATATCTACACTACCACCGCTAATCTAGCCGGTATTTGTGGGATAAGCGTTCCCGCAGGAACACACTCTAACGGCCTGCCTGTTGGAATACAATTCCTTGGTAACAGTTTCAGGGAGTCAGATATTCTTCGTGCAGGACGTCGAATCGAACAACTGAACGGATAATACGATACTATGGCTTTTCACCGATTGAAGGATAAGTGGGTTCTGATAACAGGGGCAACTTCCGGAATCGGGAAAGCCTGCGCCTTTCATTTTGCCGAAGAAGGGTCGAATCTGATTCTTACGGGAAGACGAAAGAAACGCCTGGATGCAATTCGTGACGAGATTCTACAGAATCAACAGGTAGATGTTCAGATATTCTCTTTTGATGTAAGAGATCGGGATGCTTGCAAAGATTGTATCAATTCAATTGATCAGCCAATTGATATACTCATCAATAACGCAGGGCTGGCATCCGGAAAAGACCCGGTGGATCAGGCAGATTTTGAAGATTGGGATAAGATGATAGATACCAACATCAAAGGATTGCTCTCAATGACTCGTTTTGTTTCAGAAAAGATGCGAAAGCGAAACAGCGGCCATATCATTAATGTAGGCTCTATTGCCGGACATGAAGCTTACCCCGGCGGATCGGTTTATTGCGGAACCAAGCACGCCGTAAAGGCGATTACTCAGGCAACTAAAATGGATCTTCACGGCACCAATATCCGGGTCAGTGCCGTCTCACCGGGGCTTGTTGATACAGAATTCAGTGAAGTGCGATTTCATGGAGATCGTGATGCTGCTGAAAAAGTTTACACAAACATGGACCCCTTAACTGCAGATGATATTGCCGAAATAATTTTATTTATGGCTTCAAGGCCGCCTCATGTGAACATTATGGATACAGTTGTACTTCCAACTGCCCAATCTTCTTCAACCATGGTACACAGATCATCCTAACATGAAAGGAATACTTTTTACCTCCATCATTTCTCTGTTTTTGATCGCCTGTTCTGATGATCAAAGCGGATTACAATTCAAAGACCAGGGGAGAGATGTTCCTGAATTCAACTCCAGAAATGCTTTCAGTTTTATAGAGGATCAACTGGCCTTTGGCCCGAGAGTGCCTGGCTCGGACGCGCACCGTGAGGCAGTAAATTATTTTAGAGATCATTTTTCTGAAACAGCCGGTCAGCGCTCAGTATTTGTTCAGCAATTTGAACAAGAGATTTACAATGAAACCCTTCCATTTTATAACGTATTAGTTTCTTTTGGAGGTGAGCATACCGATCGAATTGTGCTTGCTGCACACTGGGATAGCCGTCCAAGGGGTGAGCGAGATCCTGACAATCCGGAATTGCCTATTCCCGGTGCAGATGACGGTGCAAGCGGTGTAAGTGTATTGATGGAGCTTGCTACAATATTCAAAGAGAATCCACCGCCTATCGGTGTTGATATTATTTTATTTGATGGTGAAGATTATGGAGAAGAAGGAGATCTGGCCAACTATTTTATAGGTTCCAGATATTGGGGGCAAAATCCTCCCGTACCGGGGTACAATCCCCGTTTTGGAATACTGCTCGATATGGTAGGGGGAGAGGGTGCGGTTTTTCCCAAAGAGGTGCACTCTGTGAATTTTGCACCTCAGCTGGTTGATGAAGTTTGGTCCATAGCCGCGGAAAAGGGCCATGGAGAGTTGTTTTTAAATGAGAGAGGAGGAAGGGTAGCTGATGATCACGTGATTGTTGAGCAGTATACCGGTATTCCCATGATAAATATCATACATCACAGACTAAATGAATCAGGACAGATTGAATTCCCACCATATTGGCACAGCCAAAAAGACGATATTGATATTATCGATAGGAATGTACTGCAAGCCGTTGGTGATGTACTTCTGGAGTTGATTTACAACAGAATACCGGTAGACTAATTCAAAACAGCTTGTTTTGAGCACTTAATCGGCCAATCGGCCCGATCATTTGATACAGAAGGTTACTTTTTCAGCGGTCGTTTATTTTCGAAAGTATGACCATTTAAGCTGACTTGTTTCAGTCTCCAAAACAGTTTTCCTAATCCGCCTTTTGGAGGTTTAAACTCAACAACGGAACTGGACTTTCTTTCCAAAAGATTGTTCACGTTTGCTTCGTCCAGAAGATCCAGGATAAAACCGGAGTTGCTGTTTTCAATTTTTTTCAAGAGATATTTCTCTTGTGGGGTAGCATATCTTCGAAAAGAGTAGGTATTTCCGGTGTACTCACCACTTAAAACGTCACCGTTGTTCAAATAAACAATTTCACCGTCACTCAGCGAATTGAAAAGTTCTTCTATGTTTTCATAGGTTTCCTCTTCAACAGTTGAAATAATGTCTCGCAGGTCTACTGTTTTTACCTTTGAATCACTTTTCTGAAGTTTATTAACTAAGCTTTTTTTGTCACCTCTGTTCTTACCGGCTAGTACAATAAAATTACCCGCCGGATTTGATTGAAATGCTTTGATTACGTCATCTACTGTATCGGCTGTGTGAGGAATTCTTTTACTTTCGTCTGAGCTTTTCATTTATATCTATTTAAATTTTTTTGATTCCTGTAGTTTTGAATCGATTGTAATATAAGGAATTATAAAGATTTGAACCGATCATAGGCTGCTCTTTCCAGCATTTCCCGATGATCGGGGTGTGAGATTTTTATGAGCTCGGATGCTCTCTCTTTCAGCCCCTTGCCATACAAGCTTGCAATTCCATGTTCGGTTACAACATAGTGTACGTGAGCCCGGGTTGTAACCACTCCTGCACCCTGTTTTAAAAACGGTACAATTCGATTGGCACCGCGTTTTGTTGATGAAGGCAGGGCAATGATAGGCTTACCGCCTTCAGAAAGGGATGCGCCTCTTATAAAGTCCATCTGGCCTCCAACCCCCGAGTAGAGATAGGTCCCGATCGAGTCGGCACAGATCTGTCCGGTTAAATCAACTTCAATGGCACTGTTTACCGCGGTAACTTTGGGGTTTCTTCGAATGACGGCCGTATCATTAACATAGGCACAATCCAGCATGGCTAAATTGGGGTTGTCATCCATAAAATCGTAGAGCTTTCGGGTGCCTACGGCAAAAGATGAAACAATTCGATTTGGGTGAATTTTTTTATTGCTGTTGTTGATCACTCCCGATTCAACAAGAGAAATCAATCCGTCTGAAAACATTTCGGTGTGTACGCCGAGATTCTTATGATTTGTAAGAGAGGCTAAAACAGCGTCGGGAATGCTGCCAATTCCCATCTGAAGGGAAGCACCATCTTCAATCAGTTCTGCACAATACCTTCCAATTTCCAGCTCCGTTTCAGAAAGATCGGCGGGAGCGTGTTCGGGAAGCGGATCATCAACTTCAACAGCTACATCAATATCATTCCGGTGTATGATACCATCACCATGTGTTCTGGGCATGTTCGGATTGATCTGTGCAATGACCAGCTTTGCGTTATTAACTGCAGCCCGGGAGGCATCCACAGATACACCCATGGAACAAAATCCGTGCTTATCGGGTGGACTTACCTGAATCAAGGCCACATCCAATTTTATAATCCCACGATTGAACAGGTGGGGTACTTCACTTAAAAAAATTGGGATGTAGTCTGCAAAACCTTCCTTGATGGCACTTCGCACATTGCCGGCAACAAAAAATGCCCGGGTGTGGAATGCATCTTCATATTCAGGCTTCACATATGGAGCAGCTCCCTCGGTGTGAAGATGGTATACGTAAACATTCTTCAACTCCTTATGGCGTTCAGTCATGGCTGCAATCAGCTTTTGCGGAGCCGCTGCTGCCGTGTGAATGTAAATGTTATCTCCTGACTTTATTCCTTTAACTGCCTCTTCCGATGATGTTATTTTCATATTTGCCCGGTTTAAATAGCCTTAGATGATTAAATGACAGGTTTTGTCAACTGCCTCGGTTAACTAACTGTTGAGTATTAATTTTCAGCAATTTACTTGTTTTGGTTCATAAAATATGAACTTAATCAATATAAAGGGCTATTGAGTTTATTGTTAAATCTGATATCAAATTTTCTGAAATAGTATGACACCTGAAGTTCTGTTTTTACGCTTATATAAATAGAAAGGAAAACATGAATACAATGGAAAAATACCAAGCAGTATGAAGTTAACTAAAAGACTATCACAAACATTATCGGCAATACTTATTGCCTTTTTATTTTTATCAGCCTGTTCAGACGACACAGTGTCCGATACAGATATGGATGAACCTGAACTGCCAGAAACTTCACCTGCAGAGGTGGACGTGAGCTATTTTGAGGACAGTGACACCGAGCCAACAGAGGAGTATCAAACCTTCAATATGGCAGAAGCCTATGCACAATCCTCAAATGGGATTCTATCCTCTTACGCGGGCATCGGGCAGTTTTATATGGGATTTGGAGCCAATGATGATCCGGATTTCAGTAACGGTGTATGGACATGGGAGTATACAATTGAAGGATTAACGATTCGGATGACAGCCGAAGACATCGGTCCCGGAATTGAGTGGAACCTCTATTTTGACGGAAGTGACCCGGAAACAGGGCAAACGTGGGATAATCAAAGATTTATGTACGGTTTTGCTGCTCATGACAATTCAAATGGCGAGTGGGCCTTTTATTCAGAAGAGTCCGATTCACAACCGGTTCTCTTTTATGAATGGGAGTACTTTTCAAATGATGACTACAAGATCGAATTTACATTATCAGATGAAGGTTCATCTGAAACCAGTCAGTTAACCTATTTAAAAGAAGGTGCTGAGCATACAATTGAGTCAAACGGACTCTATGGAAACAGTATAACAGTGTTGTACTGGAATACAGATTCAGGAACAGGGTATCTGGATGAAGATGGAGACCGCATGTGCTGGAACAATCAGTATGTAAACACCTCCTGTACGGAATTGGGGTACTAGGATTCAGGGTCTAATTGAGTGAACACCTAAAGTGGAGGCCGTATCTGTTGATAGCAGGTGCGGCTTTTTTTATGAATAATTACGCGGTTTGGAATCAATATCTTCTCGCTATTCACTCTATCCTTTGATATCTTCGGCATCCGATAAATGGAATTGTAAAAAAACCTATCTAAGAAAGTATCATGCCCGATAACGATTTTTTAAAACCCGAAGGTGACATCAAACTGACTGACAAACAGCTGATGGAAGCGCCCGAAATTGAAGAGATAGCAAAGGATGTAATTGAAACTCACAAAATTGAGCTCGGTCCGGCTCAGATCGGTTACCTTCTCGTTTATCCCAATATTTCCAAGCAGAGAGCTGCAAAGTGTATGAAGGCAACCCGGGAGGTGAAGCACTATTCCGGTAACGACTATCTGATAGAGGTTTCCGGTGACTTGTGGGATATGCTCGATACCGATACCAAAAAAATGCTTCTTTATCATCAGCTTCTGCATATCGATCCTGTTTTTAAAGCGAAAAATCAGGAGTGGAAAATGAAACTGAGAAAGCCTGATTTTTCCGACTTTTATGAGATCAACGATAAGTTTGGCAACGAGTGGTATAAAACCATTCAGGCTACCGTATCATCACTGTATGATTTAGATCCAAAACAAGAGAGCAAGGTCACGGTTTAACCGGTTCTCTTGATTGAATGGGCAGTTGGTTGATTTCGCTTACATTTAAATTCCATTCTCTACACTGAAACTATTACGATGAACTATATCAAACTTGTATTCAGGCTTAAAGACCGCTATCAGGAATCATTTATTGCCGAGCTGATGGATATGGATTTTTACGGGTTTGAGCAGTTTGATAACCGTCTGATCGCCTATGTTGAAAAACCGCGTTATAATGATTCGAACAGGGAACTGATCGAACAGCTTATAGCAGTCTACCCTGACGCAAAGTTCATTGAAATGGAAGATATGGAGGAACAAAACTGGAATGAAGAGTGGGAAAAAACCATTCAGCCGCAAGTAATTGGCCGGTTTCTGGTTCGTCCAACCTGGTCTTCAGTAAAACCGTCAGAGAGCCAGATTCTGCTTGAGATCGACCCCAAGATGGCGTTTGGTACCGGTTACCACGCAACCACCCGTTTGATTCTGAACCGGTTGTCTACAATAGACTTTAAGGGCAAGAATGTGATGGACGCGGGTACCGGTACCGGAATTTTGGCAATTGCTGGAATTAAGCTGGGTGCCCAAAAAGCGATCGGTTTTGATGTTGACAAATGGAGTAAGGTAAACGCTGTGGAGAACGCCCTGATTAACGGTGTGAATGAGAAGGTTGAGATTAGATTTGGCAGTACAGACCAGATCGGGGAGAATGAACTGTTCGATGTTACTCTGGCAAACATCAACCGAAATGTAATTCTTGAGATCATCCCATTCCTTGTACAACACACCAAACCCGGTGGTGATATTTGTTTAACCGGTCTGCTGGATTCAGATGAAGAGATCATCAGAAAACGTCTGGTGGATCAACCGGTGAGTTTAACTGCCAAAACTCAGGAAGACGAGTGGATTTTGCTTCATTTGAAAAAACAGTAATGATCACTTCATGGATTCTCCTCAGATTAAGGCATCGATAGATATTGGCACCAACTCCGTACTGCTTTTAGTAGCAACAATTTCGAATGGCAGTATTGAAGTTCTGGATGAACAACAAGAAGTACCCAGACTCGGCAGGGGAGTTGACATGGATAAAAATTTGCACCCTGAAAGCTGCAAAAGAGTTATTCAAGTACTAAACCGGTACATGGCTTATCTGACAGACAATTTCCCTTCAGTTGTGGATAAAGTAGTTGTTACTGCAACCAGCGCCGTTCGCGATTCTGCAAACAGAGAGGAGTTTTTAAATCAAATCTATAACGAGACCGGATGGCGCGTACAGCTTCTTAGCGGGAGGGAAGAGGCAGAAACGACCTATAGAGGTGCCATTTCTGTATTGGATAATCAGAGCGATAACTTTGTTGTTTTGGATATTGGAGGAGGCAGTACTGAGATCGCAATTGGGAAACAGCTTGAGTTGAAAAGAGGAGTTTCGGTTGACATGGGGAGCGTTCGTTTTTCAGAGAGATACTTGAAAAGTGATCCGCCTTCAACTGCTCAGATTGAAGAAGTGAGAGTGGAAGTCAGACGTTTGTTGAAAGCAGAAACTGTAGATCCCGGCAATCACACTTTGGTGGGTGTTGCGGGTACAGTTACATCAATTGCCGCAATCTTGATTGGACTGGATGATTATGACTCTGAGAAAATTAACGGCTTTAGATTGAAAAAGCAGTTCATAAAAAAGTTTATTGATGAATTCTCAGTGATAAGTTCTGCTGAAATAGAGAGAAAATACTCACCTTTTTTAACCGGAAGAGGGGATGTAATTACAGGCGGGCTCATCATTTTGTATGAATTTATGGAATATTTTGGTTTTGAAGAGCTGACTGTATCTACAGGTGGGATTCGACACGGTATATTGCTATAAAAAAAGGTGTCCGCCTTTCAGCGGACACCTGACTCTGTCTTGATAAAATCAACAGACTCTGAAGTGAACAATCATTTTACAGTTTGATTGCTACACCCAAATTTAACCAGCCCCAATTATTGCCTACTTCAGCAAATCCACCAATATTATCAGAAAAGTAGTATCTGGCACCGGCATGAAAAGCAGCATAAACACCGGTTCCCCAATTTGTTGTTGAGCCAGAAAAGTTAAAATTTCTGTAGTACAGACCAATACCTGAGTATACATCCAAATCTGGATTTTCTATATCAAATAGATCATTGAAATAGTATGACCCTCTTGCTCCGAATGTTGTCATTGTAACACCTGAACCAGAAGAAATTCCAAAATCTCCTCCCAGACCAATTGAACCGGTTTCAAGTTCAGTAATTCCATACTCAACATTAGCTCCAAATGGAAGGCCGAAGTTAGCACCAAACGTACTAAATGTTGTACCAAATCCAATTCCGGCATTAATTACAAGGTCTCCTTCTTGAATGCCACCTGTGTTTTGTGCCTGTGCAAAATTTGTAATTGAAGTTGTAGCAAATACAAATGTAGCCGCAAAAATAATTACAAGTAGTTTTTTCATAGTGGTATTGTTATGTTAATTTTTGTTCGATTATAGGTTATGGGATAATTAGTCCTTCTAATTGTAATAAGCGTAAAACTTAAGATGCATCTGTCATCGGTTTTGAAAAAACTGAAATTTTTTGATGTCTAACCAGGACAAAAGCAACAAATCACAGACCACACCACGCGAAAATGCCTCTGCAAGCAGCCTTGAAGACGACAAGCTTGTTGAGAGAGCAGTAGCCGGAGATCAGAGTGCTTACAGGTCTCTGATGCAGAAATATGAAACCCCTCTGTTCTACCATTTAACCAAAATGGTAAAGGATAAAGAGCAGGTTCGGGATTTGGTGCAGGAAGCCTTTATGAAGGCTTTTGACAACCTCGAGTCTTATAATACCAACTACGCATTTTCTACCTGGCTCTATAGAATAACCACAAACCACACAATTGATTATCTGCGCAAGAAGAAGCTTCAAACGACCTCGATTGACGAACCGGTTAAGACAAAAGAGGGTGAAATGAATATCCAGCTGGAGGATGATACTTTCGGTACAGACCGAAAAATCATTCGAAAGCAGAGGAGTGATATCATCCGTGAGGCTATCGAAGATCTACCCGAAAAATACAGGGTGGTTATAAAATTACGCCACTTTGAGGAGCTGAGTTATGATGAAATTTCAGAACAGCTGGACCTGCCATTAGGAACAGTGAAAGCTCATATTTTCAGAGCACGAGAGATGTTATACAAAGAACTGAAGGACCGGAGAGGAGAATTTTAGTATCTCAGTTGAGTAGACATCTTACAGTATGTAAGAAAATATCTGTGTTGACGAAATAATATTGAACATCTTTTAAAAGTCCTGAGCCCTGAGTCCTGATCTAAATCTTGACCCTCAATCCAAAAACGTGCATTGAAGAGATGCCAGATGGCTCAGAAGCAAAAGCGTAATCTATTGATGGTGTGAGCCTGTCGAATGGCAGATGAATTGAGAAACCGGCAGAGGGCTTAAAACTTTGATCCTGATTTTTTTCATTCCAAATGACACCCGCCCGCAAAGAGACTCTCTCATGAGGGGAGTAATCGACACCGGATTTTAAAAAATGGTTGGTTGAACGAACTTCTTGGCGCCCCAAACCGTCTTGAGCGGTTTCACCAAATTGATTTCGAACTTCGTAATCTACGTGCATTTTCAGACCCTCTGAATATTTATAACGGATGCCTGTTATTATTCTTAGCGGATGCTTTTCGTTTCTTGGTGCTGCATCTGTTCCGTAAAGGTCGGTTGTGTTTACAGACAATGAAGAGAATAAATTTTGGACTGAAGCGCCTACATTGATTTGAGATGTAATTTTTCCAATTACACCAATATCAATTCCGATACCTTGTACCGCCGAAATTTCTTCATGCAGGTCAGAATAGTTAAAGTTGATACCAATGCCGGCCATCACATGGTTTGAAAATCGAATGCTAAAATCTCCCGACAGGCGATATTCGGATGTAGATAAGTATCCGGTATGGTATCCGCTCAAGTTCCGCCCATCAATATCTCCTGTTCGTGCGCTGATGAGCGTAAAGGCTAATCCTGCGGAGGGAGGGAGCCGGAAATTTGCCGATACCATATGAAGCTGTCTGTCGAACTGCATCAAAGCAGAAGAAAATTGAATAGGTACAGAGCCTGTTTTTATAGCTGCCTGGGCAGGATTGTAGTAGCTGAGACCGCTGTATTCGGTAGATGCTGTCATGGCATTACCCATTGAGATACCTATTGGTGAAAACCCTATTCTGGTAAATTCACCGGAAAATCCGCCTTGCGAATAACTGATTGCCGGAGCGGCTGTCAGTATCAAAAGGGTTACCGAAAAGAGAATAATTGTAAAGTAGCTTATGTTTTTCATTTACGATCTATCTACATCCAATCTTGTTATAAGCTATAGAATTTGATGGTTTAACATAAATTTATTTCCATAATGTTATGAGTTCCCATAGCATTATTTGACTATTGTTCCGCAAATTTTGCTATTATCAGATCATTCATTGATTTATAAGTAACCAAAAATTTAAAGTTCTGTTTAGATGGCCGGTAAGGAAAACGAAGTATTGGTATCTGGAAAAACTTCATTTAAAATTGAAGTGCCTTATACATTGATCGAAACCGGTGAAAAGGAAGAGAAACCTTTGCTTATCTATTTTCACGGTTTTGGGGAGAATAATGAACAGTTTAAAAAGCGCTGTGATACACTTTTAAACCTTAAAGCGTATCATCTTTTTATACAGGGACCCTATCCCATTTACGATCGAAGCAGAAATAAGAATGTTTCTGACTGGGGTAGGGCCTGGTATTTATATGATGGCAATCGGGGGCAGTTTATTAAATCCTTAGAGCTGGCATCAGAATTTGTACAGGAGGTAGTGGATAAACTTCTTCCGGTGATTCAGGTGAACAGGATTGGCGTGCTGGGCTATTCCATGGGGGGGTACCTTGCCGGTTATTTTGCTCTTACGCGCTGGAAACACGTGAACGATCTTGCTGTAGTAGGTGCCAGAATAAAAACAGAAGTGTTAAACGACAATTGGGAAAACTTACAGCACATGAATATTGCTGCTTTTCATGGCAAAAACGACGTAAAAGTAAAAGCAGCTCCTCAGGCCAGGGAAATAAAATTGCTAAAAGAAAAAGGTATAAAAGCAGAGTTGAATTTATTAAATGAAAACCATTCATTTAGTGAAGTCTATTTAAATCAAATTTTTAAATGGTTCAAGAGTATCGGTTATGAAGCTGCGTAAAAAAATACTTTTTTGAATTAAATAATTTTGTAACCTTCAGCAGATTCATCTTTATAACTTTGAAATGAATTAATTATGTCTACAGCATCTACGGAAACAAAAAAAAAGATGAAAATATTAGTCGTTGAAGACGATCCGACGGTTCGAACACTTGTAAAAGCAGTTTTGGAACATCGGGGAAATGACGTTGCCGTTGCAGAAACAGCAGGCGACGGGGAAGAAAAGGCTCTCAATAATAAGTTTGATATGATCATTCTTGATTTGCGTCTGCCAGACGGAAATGGATATGATGTATGTGCAAAAATAAGAGAGGAGGGAGTTACAACCCCTGTGCTTGTGCTATCCGCTGAGCACGAAACCGATGTAAAAGTAAAAGTATTGAATGTGGGTGCTGATGATTATCTCACCAAACCATTCAATAGTGACGAGTTAATGGCTCGTCTCGACGCAATTGCCAGAAGAAGCAATAATAAAGGAGCAGAGAAAGAGCTTACCTGCGGAAGCCTAACCGTTGATTTGATATCCAGAAAAATGATTATCAAAGAAAATGAGGTAGATCTGACTAATAATGAGTTTAACCTCCTGGTCTATTTTGTACGGAATAAAGGTAGAATTATTTCACAGGAAGAGTTGGCCAGTAATGTTTGGGATATACATTTCGATACTCAAACAAATTACATTAATGTTTACATCAGCTATCTGAGAAAAAAGATGAGAGAGCACTCCGAATTTGATTTTATTGAAACGATCCGAAAAAAAGGATTTATGTTTCAATGTGACGAAGAGTAAACGTTAGAGTCACTTTTTCCGGTCCGTTTGGATTCAAACCGTATTCAGTTCTATTTTATCTTTTTTGATGTTTAGTTCCCTTCCGGTTCGTGGTATCCGTGTTGGTTATTATCAAAGTCCTCTTCATCGTGCGTAATTTCTTCTGCACTCTTCTTATTTGGATCGGTCAGCTGCCAGGCTAAAAGAATGGCTCCGAGTGATAGTACAAGCGTTGTTATGGGGTAGAAAAGAGACTCAAGGCCCGTTAACAGGTAGATCTGTCCATATCTGATCAGAATAATGAATGTCAGAAGAGTTAAAAGTGCTACCAATCTTTTTTTTCGTCCGTAGGTTAATGTGAACATCGCACCGAAAAAGACTGTAAATCCTCCAATAAAGGTGAGGAGCATGGGCCAGATAATACCCGGAAATTCTCCGTAGGAGATCATTGGGTAGTTCAATCCCATGTAGATGGAGATAATGACTCTTGCAAATGAATCGAGTGCAATGACGATTGCCACACCGATCAGACTACCAATAAACGCTTTTTTCATCTCAGGCTGGTTGGTTGTTAAAAAGTTATCTGTGATTAAACTACTAAGAATTATGATGATTTGATAAGGCAAATTTTCAATGCTACAACTGGTCTCGCTTAATGACTTGTCCGGAAAATTTTGATCAAATAGATGTTTCTATTGTTTAAAACCCTGCTTATATTTCAAATCTGTGATTGATTTAATGTCACGCCTGGGTGGCGGAATTGGTAGACGCGCCGGATTCAAAATCCGGTGGTGGCGACATCGTAAGGGTTCGAGTCCCTTCCCAGGTACTTTCTCAACTTCTTTTCAAACTACCTTTCTTTTTCACACTCAGAATCAAGTTATTATCCAAAGGGACGAGAAGCCTGTCCCGCCGAAGGGTAATCAATCCGAGCAGGGTTGATCGGGAAGTCCCTTCCCAGGTACTTTCTCAACTTTTTTTCAAACTACCTTTCTTTTTTCATCCAAAGCCAAGTTATCATCCGGAGGGATGAGAAGCCTGTTCCGGAATAAGAGAAATACGATAACTTATGTTACGAAAGTCCACATCCGCTTAGCTATAAAAGTGTGATTCGCTTCATGATTCAGCTCATTGATTTCAAATCTGTATTGATGTTAAAGGGATTAAAATCTCATCAAATCTTATAAAAAGGGAAACAGTTTGTTCACAATTTAGTTTGTTGTACTAGTAGAAATGTTAATACAACAAACAATGATGATTAAATATTTAACACTGATCGCTCTGGGCTTGAGCATGTTGGCATGCCAATCCGAACAGGATCAAACCATGACAGAACAAGCTCCACAGGATAATTTTCAAGGACAATTTGAACAGCAATCACCACCTCAGATAGAAGTCTCTGATGATGAGCTGGAAACATTTGTTGAGATATCGACAGTTGCACAACAGGTTCAAATGGATGCACAGTCTGATATGGTTGCAGTTGTTGAAAGCGAAGATTTAAGTGTAGAGACCTACAACATGATTGCTGAATCAAGATATATGGAACAGTCAGACGATCAGCTTGATGTAACTCAGGAGGAACTGGATAAGTTTGAGTCAGCTTCGGAGCAAATTGCGGAGATGGAGCGTGAATTGGACCAAAGCGTTGCGCAAGCCGTAGAACAGGAAGGCATGAGCATGGACCGCTTTATGGAGATTAACGTAGCACTTCAGCAAGATCCGGCATTGCAACAGCGCATACAGCAGATGATGATGGAAACCCAGATGGATCAACAGCAAAATAATCAGCAGGGATTCTAAACCTGATTGAAATATTTGACTTAAAAACGCCTGTATAGTTCATACAGGCGTTTTTTTATGGATTCACTTTTTAAATAGACGAGGGTTCTTTTTTATGAATTTTCTGATCCACTCCTTCATAAAGAAATTTTTCTCAAATTTAAGATACCACCATCCGGTCAGGCTGATTATAAACGCCCCAATAGCATTTACAATCATATCCCACATGGTGTCCGTTAAGCCTGAGGGATCATCCAGCATCGGCTTTTGCATATTAAGACCAAAAATTTGATCCATAGCAAATTCAAACACTTCCCATGCAGTTCCGATAGTTACAGCAAACGTAAATGCGAAGAATGCAGTAAAGCCCGGTGTAAGATGGATCTCTATTCGTTTGCTTTCATTTAGAATATAGATCAGCAAAAAACCGAGTATTCCCATCAGTAATCCTGCTGAGGCGTGCAGGGCAATATCCCACCACCAAACGCGCTGATAGAATTCCTGTACTTCACCCAGATAGAGAGCGGCAAACGTGAATATGACAGCCGCCAGATGAAACTCGGCCGGGATTTCAACCTGAAGTTTTCTCCTGAATATAATTGGGAAAAATAGTACGATGATGAGCAGAGTAACGACAAAAAGAGAGAGCCACCGGGATTCAATCAGCAGATAGATCCACTCCAGACCGACTACAATGAGCAGAACTCGACCAATCCACATGTGGACCTTCGTGATGCGGTCGGGATTTTTCTGGTCTGAATATCCGATCATCTATTCATAGGCTTAATTATCAGTATTAAATCTTCGTCGATCTTCCTCATACTTAAATTGGCGGTAGTACTCCGGTGAGTATTCAAAAACGTGTTCCTGTTCTATCCATACACTATCCAGGTAGGTCGTGATAAGTGGTCTGACCAAGTATTTATTCTCATGTTCGTCAATCACATATAAAATTTCGCTCGATTCAAACTCCCCGACTATAGACGTGGAATCAGTTGGTTCGGAGTATACATAAGATTTTTGAATGGTAAACACCTGTTTGATATAATCATCCTGAGCGAGATCGAGTTTGACCGGATAGAGATTACGATAAATTAAACCTACAATCACAAGTATGACAAAAAACAGGAGTGACCATTTGATGACGAAATTAAAGCCTCTGTTCGATTTTTTTGGCGAAGACTCGTTTTCCATGTTCTCTAAAAAATTGAAGAGTTAAAAGATTTCCATCTGTAAGTTAATACTTATTTTTTAAGAGAGTAAGAATGGCGAATAGAGTTTTATCAAATATAGATGATGGAATAAATTCTTAATACATTGTTGAAAAGGTAAATTTAATACAGATGGCATGAACAAAGGAAAACTGGTAGTTATTGGAGGGGACGCGGCGGGTATGAGTGCTGCATCGAAAGTTAGAAGAGCTCAGCCCGATCGAGAAATTGTTGTATTTGAAAGGGGAAAGCATACATCATACGCTGCCTGCGGAATGCCTTATTATATTGCAGGGCAGGTTAGTGATTCTGATCAATTGATCGCGCGAAAACCGGAGGTGTTCAGGGAAAAGCAGAATATTGATGTTCGAATTCTACACGAAGTTATAAAGATCGACACTGAAGGCAGAAGAGTGGAGGTGAAAAATCTAGAGGATAACCGCACTTTTTGGGAATCGTATGAGGAACTG
Organism: Chitinophagaceae bacterium T5-Br10_B2g13; assembly: GCA_001564065.1. GTDB lineage: Bacteria > Bacteroidota > Rhodothermia > Balneolales > Balneolaceae > Rhodohalobacter. The sequence continues at coordinate 9,781 of LKNA01000005.1, read as the reverse complement.
CTGATCGCCACCGGAGCGTCGCCCATCCGTCCCGATTTTGAGGGAATAGAGTCTGATGGAATATTCGGGTTAAGTACACTCCAGACCGGGATTGATGTTTTTGATTACATTGAAAAGAATTCGCCAAAAAGAGCGGTCATTGTTGGCGGTGGATACATCGGGATTGAGATGGCTGAGGCGCTGCTGGACCTTGATATGAAGGTCACCCTTTTCGATATGGCTCCTCAGGTAATGACGACTATGGATAAAGATATGGCTGATTTAATAGCTGACTATATGCGAGATTCGGGTGTTGATCTGTATCTAAACGAGAAGCTGGAGAAATTTGAATCAAAAAACGGTACGGTTACTTCGGTCAAAACGGATAAGAGAAATGAAGATGCAGATCTCGTGATACTCGGCATGGGTGTGAACCCGAATACTGCATTAACGGATGGAACACCGATTGAGGCCGGAGTGAAAGGGGCGATCAAGGTTAATAAAAAGTTGCAAACAACGGTTCCCGGAATTTGGGCCGCCGGTGATTGTTCGGAATCCTATCATCTGATCAAAAAAGAGCAGACCTGGATTGCGCTTGGAACGGTTGCCAATAAACACGGTCTGGTAGCCGGGATAAATCTGAGCGACGGGGACATGGAATTCCCGGGAGTATGCGGAACGGCCATTACCAAATTTAAGGAACTTGAGATCTCCAGAACCGGACTGTCGGAAAAGGAGTTGGAAGAATCCGGTATAAAATTTAAAACAGCTACAATTGAGAGCAGAACACGATCGGGATACTATCCCGGAAGTGATAAAATTACGGTGAAGTTAATCGCAGAGGAATCGAGTGGTAAAGTTCTGGGTGGGCAGATTGTTGGCTTTCCCGGATCGGCTAAACGAATCGATACTATTGTAACGGCTATCACCGCGGGCATGACAGCTCAGAATATCGTTGATCTGGATCTCTCTTATGCGCCGCCATTTTCTCCGGTGTGGGATCCTGTTCAAACGGCGGCAAGAAGGTTGGTTTGATTAGTGATTACAAAAGTAACTCTGATTGCAATTTTTTCTACTAATCAATTATTTATCAATTTTAAAGTGAATTATTATCTCTGCGCTTACCTCTATTATTATGCTATTTTTCAGATAGAAAAAATAAGGCTGAAAGCCTTTCACGTCTCAGCCTTGGGGCATCGCCCCAGGTTTCAAATTTCAATTGCCAACCTGTACAAAAAAGGCTGTAAGCCTGAAACAGAATAACCTCATTAACGGAAAATTTCTGTAAGTATTTAACCATTTTCGTTTCATACAGATATAAGTCACCAACCATGTAATCAAATCAGAAAACCTGTATGAGCCAATCCCTGTCTAAACTCTACATCCATTTGACCTTTTCAACCAAGCACAGACAACCGCTGATCTGTAATGAAATCCGATCTGATTTACATTCGTATATGGCAGGTACTTTTAAAGAGCTTAAAAGTCCGGCACTCATCATAAATTCTGTCACCGATCATGTTCATTTTTTGTTTCGGCTATCCAAAAATGTGGCCATGGCCGTGATTGTTGAACAAGTTAAGAAGAGTTCCTCCAAATGGATGAAGGAACATACAGATAATCCTTTATTTTATTGGCAGAGGGGATACGGTGCTTTTTCTGTTAGCAGCTCGAAAGTTGATATAGTAACCAGATATATTGCCCGGCAGGAAGAACATCATAAACAATTGAGTTTTCGGGAAGAGATTGAGAGATTTATGAAGGAGTATGATGTTGTTGAATATAGTGAAGACTATTTTTGGGATTAAGTATGTAGTAGGCTTACAGCCTACTATCTAACGTGTTGAACTTTTAAACCCGGGACGATGTCCCGGGCTGGATTGTTACAGGCTTTCAGCCTGAAACTTGATGTTTATAACCGGAGATCGTAGGATAATGCCCAAATTTAGGATGATTCAAGATATATTTAAATATTTTTTTAAATAGTAATCTAATTGGATATTAAGTGTCTTACCATTTGATATAAGTTACACAGATAATGATATCTCAACGCAGAAATTCTGCGAGGCTTTGCGGAGTAATCTGTGAAAATCAGTGAGGGGCGTAGAGTTCTCAATTTCTGAAACCGCTACCATTAATTAATTGGTTTTTCTAAAGAAACCGCTCTGTTAGAATTCTATTTCTATGTATTTTGATAGTCATCGATCAATGTTTTGACCTTTTTGTAGTTCTATGGATAAAGCTAAACTGACCGGACTTATTTTAGGGATTATCGGATTTTGTATTCCTCTCTTTATCACCTTTCCAGGATTGTCGTTACCGGGACATCTTGCTCTTAGTATTTTTCTAATGGCGGCTGTTTTCTGGATGTTTGAAACCATACCGATCTACTCAACATCCATTCTTGTAATTCTGCTCGAGGTGCTGCTGCTCAGTGCCGAGGGGGTGATAACGTTTGCTCCCGAATCAGGTTACGATCCCGTTCCGTTCAGCCAGTTTGTGGCAACTCTGGCCAACCCGATTATCATTCTCTTTATGGGCGGATTTGTTTTAGCGGATGCCGCGGTTAAATACAACTTCGATAAAAATATGACCCGGATACTGCTGAAACCTTTTGGTACCAGTCCGGCAATGATCATGTTTGGCTTAATGGCTGTTACGGCTATTCTCTCTGCGTTTATGAGTAATACGGCAACCACGGCGATGATGGTTACGGTTATCATACCAATTCTGGCTAAGATGGAGATGACCGATCCGGCCAGGATCAGTATTGCACTTTCCATTCCGTTCGCGGCCAATATCGGTGGTGTTGCCACACCCATCGGAACTCCGCCAAATGCCGTTGTGATTGCAGCACTCAACCAGCAGGGAATGAACATAGAGTTTGGTAGCTGGATGCTCTACGCCGCGCCTTTGGCTCTCATCATGCTGGCATTTGCCTGGTTTTTACTATTAAAGCTCCATCCGCCCGCACTAAAATCAATTCCGCTGGAAATGAAAGGAGAGTGGAAGACTTCAACCAAAGCCTGGATTCTTTATGTGGTGTTTGGTGTAACGGTTGTGTTATGGGTTACAGAGAGTCTGCACGGCATTCAGAGCAGTATGGTTGCCTTGATTCCCGTGGCGGTTCTGACACTAACTCAGGCTTTTGAAAAAGATGATATCCGAAATCTACCTTGGGAGGTTTTGTGGCTTATTGCCGGCGGTATATCGCTTGGAATAGCTATGAAGGAGACCGGACTGGCTGACTGGATTGTGGGAAGTATCGGTTGGGAACAGATGTCGTACCTGGTACTGCTAAGCGTCTTTGCATTCGTTTCAATATTGATGTCTAACTTTCTGTCTAACACGGTTACGGCTTCACTTTTGATACCTTTGGGCATTACATTGGCAACATCAGGAATTGTGGGAGGCCCTGCGGGGACACTCATTATCGGTTTGATCATAGCCTTGAGTACCAGTTTTGCGATGGTTCTGCCCATTTCCACGCCGCCGAATGCTATTGCGGTTAGCACAGGCGTTGTTGAAACGAAGGATATGATTGTGGCCGGAACTATAATTGGCATTGTTGCCGTACTTTTAATCATATTCATGACTAGCTTCTACTGGCCCTACATTCTCTAAACTTAAAACTATGAAATCAGAAATTTACATTTTGGTGGTTGAAGATGAACCGGAAGTGCTGGACTCCATCGTGCGGGACATCACCGAGTTTGAGGAATTTTTCAATGTGGAGATGGCGGATACCGCGGAGGAGGCGGAATCCCTTGTGGAAGATATTTTAGAGGAGGATGGAAAAATCGGTCTTATTCTTTGTGATCATGTTCTTCCGGGTAAAAACGGGGTAGAGCTTCTGGTAGAGATGCAGAATGAGGAGAAGACCAAATCTACGCGGAAAGTTCTGATTACCGGTCAGGCCGGCCTGGATGAAACTGTAAAGGCTGTGAATGAAGCAGACCTCAAACACTACATAGCGAAACCGTGGGAGAAGGAAGAGCTTGTTGAAATTACTCGAAGACTGCTTACCGATTATGTGATCGAGAATGTGAAAGATCCATTACCGTATATGAAAATTCTCGATTCTGAAAAAATTGCAGAGAGTCTCAGGACCGGACGAAAAATGACGGATCAATGAAATTTAAACTCGGTGCACAATGGCTGGAAGACCGCGACAAGGTTACCGGGTTACTGCACCGGGTACTGGATGAGAATGGGCAGGCCGAGAAGTACCTGTTTGAGTTGGGAACGGGCATTACCATCTTTAAAGAGGGTGAGCCGCTCAACAACATCTATATTCTTTTAGACGGCGACGTGCAGCTATACAAAAAGAAGCCGTACAACGATGTTCAATTTCCGCTGCAGCATTTGGGTTCCGGGTCTCTGATCGGAATCATCTCTTTTATTACAGGACTCCCATCACTGACCACCGCCAAAACACAGGAGAACTGCCGCTTTCTGCGAATTCCCAAAAAAGACGTGAATCATCTGATTGATACTCATCCCGAACTGGACGGCTATCTTGATGAGTTGATCATGGCTAATTTGCTGGAGAGGTATCGTCAAACGATTATCCTGCAGATGAAGCTTGATTCGTTGAACAGTAAATTGCAGAGTGAACGTAATGAATTGAAGCAAGCCTATCGCGATCTACAGGATGCACAGAAGGCTTTGGTTCACCAGGAGAAGATGGCTACACTGGGTCAGCTTGTGGCGGGATTTGCGCACGAAGTAAACAACCCGACTGCCGCACTGTTACGCTCAACCGATACGCTTGAAAAGCATCTGCATCAGCTGATGCAGAAGTTGTATGGAGACAGTGCCTCGGAGCTTCATCAAACCGGTCAGCAAATTTTTAAGCTGGGAAGAAATTCCGGTTTTCCCGATACCAAAACAATTCGGGAGCGCACAAAGCACCTGAAAGAGATCTTTCCCGAGCTGGGGAATGCACAGAAACGGATTATTGCTCAGATGCCTGATGGCTACGCTGATCTGCTTCAGAAAGTTACGGACGGAGATGCGGAGCAGATTCAGTATCTGCTCGATCAGTTTGAGTTTGGGAAGATGTTTCAAAATATAGAGACGGCAGGAGAGAGGATTGCCGGACTGGTAAAATCGTTGAAAAGCTACAGTCGCTCAGACACCGAAGATCGCCTGGAGTGGATCGATATTCGAGAGGGCATACACGATACTCTTCAGCTGACCAGCAACCGGGTGAAATTCTATGATCTCTATCTGGATCTGCCGGAAGTACCGGAAATAAGGGCTGATGCGGCCGGGCTAAACCAGGTGTGGACCAATATTATTCTGAACGCATCCGATGCCATGGGAAAGAAGGGAAGCCTGGACATTCGCTGCGGTACCGGTGAGGAGAAAGATGATGAAGGAAATACCAAAAAAGTGATTTGGGTAGCCTTTAAAGATTCCGGACCCGGAATACCGGAAGTGAACCTGGAGAAGATATTTGAGCCTAAATTTTCGACCAAAAAAACGGGAGCAAAATTTGGTTTGGGTCTTGGGTTGTCGATATCGGAGGATATCGTGGAGCAACACGGGGGAGAGATCACAGCTGAAAATGCTGAAGAGGGTGGGGCAAGGTTTACGGTTACACTGCCGGTGGAAACCGGACAGTAGGATATGCGCGTCTAATAACACGTCAGTTCGAGCGTCGCGGAATGTAATGGAGCAGAGTCGAGAACTTCTTAGTGTTTAACAGCAACTTCTCGATTCCGTTCATTCCGCTACCGCAATACTCTCATCACTCTTTTAGACTTCGAAGTGACGTGGTGGTTCAAAGGTCATTTCGGTTCTACTATTATACAGCTATCATTACGCGATAAGTCGAGAACACTTCTCGTCTGTCGAATTCCGGCGTGTTTTTGCGGCGATTCGCCTGACGAGTTTTTCAATCCACCCTCGTCCCGGAGCTCCGCTCCGACGGTGAGAACCCAACAGTATTGTTGTTGACCACTTGCAGATCTCTCCACTCTCTCACTGCGTTCGATCGGTCGAGAAGACATGGACTAGGGGTTTAAAGCGGCGGGCATAAGAATTACACTTATAACAGACCTACTTGCCGCCCGCCGTAAAGAAACATATGATTGTGGCGGCGTTACTCCGAGGCCGGACAAACTACAGCATCTGATACGCCGTCCATTGAATAACAGGCTCCCTGTCTTCTCGAGTAAGCGAGCTGCGCGAGCGCATCGAGAGATCTTCATATCAAAATACAGTGCCTTCCAAAGGGAGATCTCTCCGCTCTCTCACTGCGTTCGATCGGTCGAGATGACAAGGCAGTTTGGGGGTAATGCGCGGCGTATTAAATATAGAAGCTGACATTAGCTTTGATTTACGCCACGGAAGAGAATGAACAACGAATCACCGAACGACCGATTTGTCGTATCAAATACACATTAAAAACATTCATCTTTTAAAAAAAGTCTCCGATCTGTAACAAACTCCTAACTTGATTGTCCTTAAAGTTGAATAATCTTCTAACGAAATTAGGTTTAGTGTTAAACCGGACTTAACAAATGGAGGAGGTGACTTTGGTATTGACCTTAACTAAAATAGTCTTATAATCTATTAGACGTTGAAAACAGGGATGGTGACCCCGCTGGCGGTCAATTAGAAGAGTTTAAAACTAACCCTTTTAATTTAGAAAAGCTTAACTGCATCGCAGTGCAAAAGTCGTCATCTTGGTTTCAGAGCAACAGAGCCGGTTTGGATGTTCAAAGAAATTTGTAACAAACCATTTACTCGTTACTCTTTATCATTGTAATTCACTCAAACGAATTAAGAACTTACATAAACCAATAACCAAACATCGAAACCTATTTCCACGAAGGAAATGATTCGAAACTCAATTTAACTTAACACAAACAAACAGGTAAAATACCATGGGTCAACAACAATTATTACTCGTAATTCTCGTAACAATCATCGTGGGTATCGCGACGGTTGTGGCTATTAACACATTTGGATCTGCAGCGGATTCTGCAAACTTGGATGCTGTTAGACAAGATGTTGCTCAAATCGCGGCTGGAGCACAAGGATACTTTATGCGTCCAACCATGCTTGGTGGTGGTGGACGATCTTTTGATGCTGGTACAGCAACAGAAAGTGAAGCAGGATCAGGTGGAATTACTTTTGGTGATTTTGCTTTTGCTTCAAGTGGAATTAATGACGATGGTGACCAAGCTTGGAACGAAAATGGTGTATATGTAATATCTGGAAGGCAATCAGATCGTTTTACGATTACTGCTCATCCTGCTAGTAGAATAGATGGACAACCTGACGAAGGTTCAACTGCAGGAACTGATGGAGATGGTGCATTAGTGGCCACTGTTTTAGCTGATGGATTAGAATGGGTACAGTCTAACTAGTTACTAAGTATTATTTCTAAGACAATAAAAAAAGCTCCCGAGGGAGCTTTTTTTATTGTCTATATTTTCAGTTCTACATTTTAGAGTGATTAGGTTGTGCTTATCTAGCTTAGATAGGGATAATATTTAATAAAGTTAACGCTGGATTTTAGTTTATTTCGGCTATTCTAAAACTAAATATATTATATGGGGCAGCAACAACTTCTACTCGTTATATTGGTAACCGTTATCGTCGGCCTTGCAACTATCGTAGCCATCAATACTTTCCAATCTGCATCAGAGGAGGCCAATATTGATTCTATTCGTCAGGATATAATGAAGGCTCAATCCAATGCAAATGCTTATCTGCATAAACCGGATGTTTTGGGCGGAGGGAACGGGCGGTATCAAGGGATAACCCTTCGTGAAATTTCACTGCCAGAGCAGAATGAAAATGCCGCATATCAATTGGGTGAGATCAATGACGATTCGTTTGAAATTATTGCCATCTCAGAAAGAGGATTTATGCTCACGGCTACAATCACAATAGATTCGATTAACTGGGACCGGGATGATTCATAATCTGTTGAATTCATCTCTATTTTTTGTAACATTTCACCTTGTAAACAGTCTTGTTGATAAGGGAATTATTCCATATCTATATCTCCCAATAAATCAATGATCTCTCAGACATGGCCCAATTTCGTTTAAAAGCTATCTCCGCCGCCGGTAAACCGATTAAAACCGAGTTTGAAGCCCAGAATAAAAAAGAGGCTCAGGCCAAGGTGAAGAAGCTGGAAGCCAAGAATGGCGTCCAGGTAAAAGCTCTCGACAAAAAGGAGACCTATATGTATAAGGTCCAGCGGCCGGGCAAAGCGAAACAGTCCGGAGAGCAGGAGGCGTACAGCAAAGAGGAGCTGGAGCGCGCACTGACCAAGCTGGGCTATAAGGTCATCAGCGTAAATAAAAAGCTATTTGATTTTAAAGGCGGAGTGCCTAATGATGATGTGGTAACATTTGTCAGCCTTTCTTCTGATCTGTTAAATCAGCAGCTGCCATATGATGAAATTCTGGGGCTTCTCTACGAAGATACACAGAACAAACGGATGAAAGAGGTGATCAAGGAGATCCAGAAAGATCTGAAAGACGGTAAAGAGGGGCAGGAGGTCTATGGGAAGCATGAAGATGTTTTCGGGAAGTTTGCGGCCTATATGCTCAGTGTTGCGTCTACATCGGGTAACATGGCGCAAGTATTTAAGAGTACCGCTAAGTTTCTGGAACGGGACGCAGAGTTTAAAAAGAATTTGCGGCGTTCACTGGTGATGCCCACCGTTACGGTTTTGGCCGTAATTGCGACTATTCTGTTTTATGTTGCGTATATATTTCCTGCAACAGCTGAGCTTTTCCTCGAGTTTGACATCAATCTTCCGCCGATGACAGCTGCTACACTGGAGCTGAGTTACTGGTTGGCTGATAACTGGATAGTACTTACACTCGTGCATGTTATACCTATTTCTTTATTTATTTGGTACGTCAGGACCCCCAAGGGTAAACTCTTCCTGGATAAGTATATCATAAGAATACCTGTTATTGGGGATCTGCTTCATAAAACAAGTATTGAGATTTTTGCACGTGTATTCTTTACACTCTATAGCGGTTCAGGACAGAATATCGAGGTGATCAAAGTGGCGTCCGAAGCCTGCCGAAACTCCTACATGGAGAAGCAGATTAAGGAGGTGGCGATTAAGCGAATGTTGAAAGATGGAGCCGGACTGGTGGAGTCTATTGAGGATACCGGTGTATTTACAACAACGGCCATCAGTCGTTTTCGTCTGGGTGCGGAATCCGGTGCACTGAAGCAGAACGCCAAGCAGCTGGCTGACTATTATGAAGTTCAAACCACATACAAGATGGAGTCGGTAATCGACACCATTAACCTCTTCATTAACCTCTTCATTATGGTGGCTTTGATCGCCATTACGGTAGTCTCGTCTGAGTCTGCACTGATTGATATGAATCCGCAGTAAGGAACGCATAGTACTCGTGGCACGACTTGGAGTCGTGCTACGAGTGATTTGATATTGACAATAAATTACCGGGTTAATATCTGGAATCCTGATTTACCCCTTGACTCCCTCTCTTTTCACTTTGTTCAATAAGAGGGGGAGGTGTTTGGAATTTAATTTTGCGGTTTTTTCCAGATCTCTCCACTCGTTTCACTCGGTCGTGATGAAAAGGTGTTGTTTAATAAAGGTGGCGTATTGGGTTTTTTGAACTCACCCCCCGTCCCCCTCTCTTTTTCTCTACGTTCAAATGATACTTACCCAATAAGTGTGTCTGGCGGGTAGAATAAAAAAGTCTTCTTGTGTAGGTTTGGCAGCGTCCAAACCAACCAAAACCTAAAACACAAGAAGACCAATGATTGTCTCAAAAGTACTACT
>LKNA01000031.1 GCA_001564065.1 Chitinophagaceae bacterium T5-Br10_B2g13 | reverse complement strand
TGTGAGAAACTGTAAACTCAGGGGGGAAACTTTCGGTATCCAGAATTCGCAGGGAGTTAAAATAAAGCGCCCATCCATCCGCAGGCAGCGGCTCCTCTCCGTTGTTGATCAGCTTGAGCGTAGCGCTCAGTTTGTTGTCGGGTTCAAAGTTGGAGTTCAGTTTCCATTCAATTTCCATGGATGATGTGCTGATTTGCTGAACGGATTCATGGCTTTTGCAGGAGAGCAGCAGAAGTCCGGAAAATGATAGAAATAAGATTTTGAATGAGATCAAATTGAAAGCAAAAGTTGAGGTGTTAATGATAAACACAGATCGTTTGTTTTGATTTAGGTTCGAAGTGACTTACTCAAAACGCTAATACCCTCCATCTTACAATATCTTCAGTATATTCAAATCAGCCGAGAAGTATTAACTTGAAATCTATCTTTTTAAATTTTTATAAGAAGTGAGGTTGTAATCATTCATCACAGTTTGAATTCAAACCTGAAAAAACCGGTCAAACCTCCTCCTCCAAAGTTTGACGCAATCTAAATAGTATGATACAAAGAATTTTTGGTCGTAAACCTCAAATATTGAAAGGAGTATTTAAAATTGGTGAGACAAATTAGAGTAGAAACTCACTCTATTCCGCTCTTATTAAGTACGGAGTAAAATCAGTTCCACTGTAGTTACATTTTAAAAACATAGTGACAATCAATCACTTTCAAATATTTAGTTCAGTAAATGATGTGTGATACTTATCTGATTCCTGAATCACAGACAACCTAAAATTCACTCAATGATCATTCGTAATAAAATCTGGATCTCTGTAACTGTTATAATTGCACTTTCAATAGGCTGTTCACCAGCTCAAGGTGGTGAAAATATTAATGATAAAGGAAACAAAATTGAACTCATCTCTCAACTCGACCTCAAAGAGATAACCGGTTCCGAATGGTGGAATGAGGTTCGGCTTGCCGACCTTACAGGCGATAACCGGCTCGATTTGGTTGTTGCTGCCCAGCGTCCCGGCGAGATGCAGAATGTAGGTACGATTTATGCCATGGATATCGAAGGGAATATTCTTTGGTCGCGAGGTGAGCCGAACGAGGAGCACGAAGCTATCTACCACGACATGCCGATCCAGGTGCACGATCTGAATAATGACGGTAATCCGGATGTGGTATTTATTGATGGTGATGAAATTCATATTCTTGACGGACGAACCGGCGAGCTGATCCGAACTGGCCAGATTCCCCACTCAGATGCAAGAGACGGGATGTCATTTGCCGATTTTAACGGTGACGGTCATCGCGGTAATATTGTCGTGAAAACACGGTATACACAGGTCTGGGCACTCGATCCGGAAGATTTTAGCGTGATGTGGACCTATGAAGGAACAGTAGGCCATTATCCGTGACCGCACGATGTAAGTCAAAACGGATATGACGAATTGGTGATCGGGCACGCTCTGATTGCACATGATGGCGAGGTGCTTTGGGAAGCCGATCTGCCGGGACACGCTGATGGAGTGGGTATTTTAGATCTGAACGGAGATGGCAGCCTGGAGATCGCCGTGGCAATGTGCGGTGGGGCAACATTTAATGTGCTGAATGTAGAAGGAGATATTTTATGGACTGAACCGACCCGTCATGCACAGCATATGATTGTTGGAAATTTCCGTCCGGATACCGAGACAAAGGAGGTGGTCGGACTCGATCGGGGAACAGACCGAAGTCTTGAGGGGCAGGACCGCATCATTGTTTATTCGCATGACGGTGAAGAACTTTGGCGTGAGGAACGGACCGATGAAGGCCCGGAGCGCTGGCTCTCCATCATTTCCAGGATGAGCAACTGGGACCAGGATGATCGTGATCTGATCCTGGCATACCGCAGAGGGGCAGACAGAGAACCTGAGCTGCGTGACGGGTACGGCGGAACAGTTGCGCAATTTCCGTTTCCCGACCTGGATCTTCCAAACAGAGCACAACGTGCACAACACGCTGATATACTCGGTGATCCACGTTCAGAAGTCCTCATATGGAACGCCCGCTGGATCTACGTCTACGGCAATGGCGATGAGTATGCCGGCAGCTACGAAGAGCCCGACAGAAGCCTGCCTAATCCCAGACTGCATAATTACACGCACTATATCGGGATGCCGTAAGTGGCAGGTTCTGTTAAATGATATGGTGCAACATAAAATTTACAGAGAAGTGCTTTACTATCTCTAATCAAAGCATGAGCTCAATAAAGAATAGAAGCCCTCTTGATAATTGATGGCACCATATGATGTGGTGTACGCGTTTATTGCCGTCTCAAACCCGGTTTGTTGAGAACATGCTAATCTGTAATCTTTAGATATTCAAATAGCAATTATACATGGGGTTTTGCCTTTAAATGTTGAATAGATGATGAGCTACGAATCATCAGTTTAGGGTCTAAAGATTTCTTTTTTGGAGTATATGGTACTTCATCACTTTCAATCTGTTCAAGAAATAATTCTGCAGCATGATTGCCCATTAATTTTGGTTGTTGATCAAGAGAGGATAAACCAGGTTCAACAACAGATGACGAAAAATCATTACTATACCCAATAAGTGCTACCTCTTCCGGAATCGATATTTGTTTCTCTTTCAGCGCTTTTATAGCTCCTAATACAGCAAAATCACTTGATGAAAAAATTGCATCTGGTATAACAACGTCTGAAAAAAGATCATATGTCATATCATATCCTGCTTTTAACACCAGATCAGTATCATTAATCAAATCATTTTCAATAATCAGGTTATCATCTCTCTCAATATTGTGATCACTTAATGCTTTTAAATATCCATTCAGGCGATCCTGATATATTTTGATGTGTTGCTGGCCAGCGAAATGGGCAATTTTTGTGCAGCCTTGTTCAATTAAATGAGTGACAGCTTTATAGGCGCCGTTAAAATCGTCAGACGTAACTGTACAGGCATTAATATTTTCTCCAACTCTGTCATATAGAACCAGCGGAACATTTAGATTGTTAATTTTTTCAAAGTATGAATAGTCTCTGGTTTCCTTGGCAACAGAGGCAATGATTCCATCAACCTGAATGCGTAAAAGTGCGTCTATATTTTTTTGTTCTTTATCAGTTTGTTCGTCTGATTGACAAATAATTAAATTATACCCTTTCCCACGAACTACTTCTTCAATACCTCTGATTATGGAAGCAAAAAATTGACGGTCAGATGTGGGCACTATAACTCCAATGATATTGCTTTTTCCTTTTCGTAGTGCAGTGGCAATATTATTGGGTTGGTAATTCATCTCTTCAACCAGCTCCCAGACCGCTTTTTTTGTGGCGTCACTTATTCTGGGATGATTTCTTAGCGCTCTTGATACGGTAGATGCAGTTACGTTTAGCTCTTTGGCAATATCGGTTATTGTCGTTTTTTTTATTTTACCCATCAGGGATCTAGTTTAATTTATTAAACACATGGCTCGAATTAATTATTCTAAAGCAACAAAACCAATTGTATTAATAATTTATTTAATTTCATTAAAAATTGTTAAAAAAAGACACTAGAAAGTCAGTACACTAATTATCTACTTCCGGATGAACTATTACGTAATTCGTTTGACTTTCCTCAACTGGAACTGTTTGATGAGTGTTATCTGGCCAAATAATCTCAATTTCTGCCACACTACTATCTTGAAAACCAAGTACCTGAGTAAGACTGTTTTGTGACCAATGTCCAGCACCGCTTTGTATGTGCCTGGTCGGCCCTTTTTCTCCGTTTTCGTATATCAGGCGAATTGTTGACCCTACTCCATTTCTATTTGATGGTAATCCCCTGAGCGTTATTCTAAGACCTGATTTTTCAACCTGATTTTCAAATACCCTTAATCTGTTTCCATTTTGAGATACAATCAAATCAACTTTACCATTTTGTTTGATATCTCCGATAGCGCCGCCCCGTTGTTCACCGTAGATTTTAATACCGCTTTTGGTACCACTCAGAGGTTTGAAATTCCCCTCTCCATCACCAAGAAGAATTTTGCCCCTGCCTGCATCCATTCTGGGATGATCTTTAGGAACCGAGAAAAAGTTTTGACTTATAAAAATATCTTCGTTTCCATCATTATCAAAATCAGCAACTCCTACATGAAAACCAGCTGAGAATTGAGTGACCGCTGGGAGAGGATGGGCTTCAAAGTGATCCCCCTTGTTAATAAATACCGTATGTTCAAGAGTATTGATCTCTTTAAATGCAATTTGATCGAAACGGTCTCCTAAAATCTCATTTAAGGTAGATCTTGCAAACATCCTGTGATTGTCACTTCTGTCCAGGTTTATTTGTTGCTGCTGGAATTCGTACAACTTTCTTCGCGGAACATAATTACCACTGTCATCCGAATAGGCTTCAATTATATCCATGCTGCCGAACCCGTCAAGATCATCAAAATATATTCTGATTGGCCTGTCGTTTTTCAGTTGATATTGTGTGTTCAAACCAATATTTGTTGCAACAATATCCTGAAGTCCGTTGTTCGTGAAATCGCCAGTAGCCACACCCTGCCACCAACCCGACCATTTATTGAGTCCCATTTCTTCTGTGACTTCAGTAAAGGATCCATTATTGTTTTCAAAAAGGCGCAAAGTCCCCCATTCTGTACTTATGAGAAGATCCTGTTGACCATTCAGGTTGAAGTCAGCAAAAACGGCGCCTGTAACTAATCCTATATCAGTGAAAGTTTGTGAGTTTAAAGGGTCAAGCATTAGTGTTCCCTGGTCGTTTCTAATCATTCTTGAATCTGCATCAAGAGGATACTGTCCCGGTTTAAAGCTTCCGCCAATAAAGAAATCCAGATATCCATTACCATTAATATCAGCTGCAGCGATTGGACCGGTAGTCGAAAAAATTCCGGGAATACTACCGGATTCTATCGTGCCGTCTTCAAAAACCTTGTAGGAGTATGCTGAGGGCGCATTTGAACTTCCTTGCTCGTAGTTGGCACTGCCAACAATCACCCGTGTATAATCATGTTCACCCCACCCGATAATAGACGTTTGATCACCAGGGGCAATATCACTCAACTTTTCCAGATCAAGTTTCTCGAAATTCCCGCTATTCTCAACGTTTAAAACAGTTGTAGAGCCACCTCTGCCAGATCCCATTAAAATGTTCTCCTTATCTTTTTGAAACAGATCAATCATGGCAACTCCCGGACCTTGCTGACTCAATCTATAGGGTAGCAGTGGTTGAATTTCAAAATCAGTAAAAGGCTCTTCATGATGTATCACATCTAAATCATCCGACAAGTCTGTGAACATAGGGGAGGACGGTTCACTTCTTTCCACCGAATAGTTATCAAGAAATTCTGCATTAGCCTGGTCTATTTCATAAATCCGGTTTGCTTTGACGCCATCAATCAAAGATCGTGAACCATCCGGCCATCGTATATGTATTTCATGCGAGTCATTATTCAAGTTTGCGGCAAAAACAACAAGTGGGTCTGAACCGGATACGTAATCACCGCCTATGGCAATCTCTTTCTGCTGATGTACCGGTCCGCCGGAGAGTTCTACTTTTGCACCTACAGCCTGGGTATTTGGGCTGATTCCCTTTAATCTGACAGCTATTCTTGGTGATTTCGTTCTGTTTTCATAGATCAGCGCATTATCATTCATTCGATTTACAATAATATCCAGAGAACCATTATTATTCAGATCTGCAAATGCCATACCGTGTGAAATATCCAATTCTGAAAAACCCCATCGTGAGCTGACATCTGTAAATGTCATATCGCCATTATTTTTCAAAATTCTGTTTTGCTGATGCAATGGGTTAACCAGTTTTGTAAACTCCAAAAAATGCTCATCCAAATTGCGCCGGTTACGCATCATGGTAAACTGTCCATCAATATCGAGAATATCATAGAGATAACCGGTAGTGACAATTAAATCCTCATAACCATTTAAATTAATATCCATGAATCTTGTGGCCCAGGACCATCCCGTTGCTTCCGTACCGCTGAAATAAGAGATCTCTGCAAACGTATGATCTTCTCTTTGCAGAAAAAGGGAGTTCCGATTGTATATAGGACGATTTTTTTTCTCACCAATTCGAATAGGATCCGGATCTTCAGAACCTGCCTGACTCAGACGTCTTTCGTGATCTGGATCCAGCATTTCAGTTGTAAAGATATCGAGGCGGCCATTTTTGTTGATATCTGAAAAATCAACCCCCATGCATGAATAGCTCAAATTACGAAATGTCTGCCATGATGCTGCACTGAATGTGCCGTCCCCCTGATTCATCCAAATCCGGTCTGGTGTATGAAAATCATTACAAACATACAGATCTGGCAAGCCGTTGTTATTTAAGTCATGAAACTTTGCGGATAATCCCCAGTCAGGCTGTAATCCGAACGGTTCACCATATTCATCCAGAAAGATATTTTTTGTTTGTTCTGCCTTTTCAAAACTGCCGCCCCGGTTAAAGTAAAGTTCATCAACTTCGCCTAATTCCGAAATAGCTGTAAGAGCGCCATCATGTCTTATCAATTCATAGTGCTGATCGAAAGGCGGGATTAAAGTGTACTCATCATCAGGATTTATGAGCGGTTCATATAAGATATTAGCCCAATCCAGCTGCTGGGTAGTATAGATGTCTTTAACCGATTTCTCCTTGTAATTTGTTACATACAGATCAGGATATCCGTTGCCTGTGATATCGGCAAGAGTCATCGTTAAACTACCATTTGCACTACCCAACCCACTATTTTCTTGGCGTGTAAAGTTCGCATTTCCGTCATTCACATAAAGGGCTATCTCGTCATGCATCGATGTGACCAGTAAATCCAGGTGCCCGTTTCCGTTAACATCAGCAAATACTGCCCCGGTAGAATAGTAGCCTTCATGAGCAACCCCTGCCTGATCCGTGATATCTTCAAATTTCATGCCGCCAAGGTTTTTAAAAAGCTTGTTATTTTCACCTAAACCTGCAAAGTAAAGATCTACGAGGCCGTCTCCATTTATATCACCAGCAGCAACCCCGGAGCCATTCAGATAATGCCTGTTTTCGTCGATTTCCTGTTCTGTAAGAGTATTGATAAAATTGATATTGGTATGCCTTTCCTGAAGCATTCTGAAACCGTCGGACCCGAAGAGACCCGGTGAAATTTCAGCCCACTTATAATACGACTCTTCGTTCCACTCAAGATCTGCAGACCGGGTACAACCAAGAAAAGCGATTGGTATCAGAATTAGTGGGA
This sequence comes from Chitinophagaceae bacterium T5-Br10_B2g13, assembly GCA_001564065.1. Taxonomy (GTDB): domain Bacteria; phylum Bacteroidota; class Rhodothermia; order Balneolales; family Balneolaceae; genus Rhodohalobacter. Next base: position 27,467 of record LKNA01000031.1, on the reverse strand, counting down.
AGTACTTTTTACAATACTCATTGATAATATTCATTTATACATCAGGATTTCGAAACTCATAACCAACTCAAAGGATAAGAAGTCATTGCTCCATGTTAATGACTTGTATAGTGCATCTGCAAAATAAAACAGGCCAATAAGCAGAACTTCGTTTGATATTTCTGCTCCAAAACAGATTGCGATTTTATTTCTCATGAAATCAAATTGAATTTAAAATTAAATACTGAACAGCCAAATTCTAATTTTGCACGTGGAGAATTAGTGTATTCTACATAAACTTAACAAGTTGCCGTGTATACTGTGACTTAGAAATGAAGAGGGAGTTTTAGGGTATATCAGCCGAGAAATAGTGTTGAAACGTTTTTGGGGAAGCTGGCTCAATTAGAAAAAAATTACATTTTATGTGCTTTAAAGCACGTTGAAGGTGAATCAAATAAAAGAAAATGATATTTTATTATGTAAAATATTGTAAATTTAAAAAATCTTTTTTTGCATTCCCGTGGTGGTTTGGTTTCTTAGAGATCGATGAACAAACGTTTGCACAACTTGGATATAAACTTGGTTAGTAAGTTTATTAAAATTTTGTTAAAGTTTTGGAAGCGCTTGTTTGTTCTATTGTGAGCTATAGTTGCTGTTTCGTTAAAATTCGAAATAAGTCTTAAATAATTGATCCAAACTTTACTCTTTAATCATAAATCATATGAATATAATAGCTAGTCGCTTTTTCTATTTTTTAATTGGCTGGATTTTATTAGCGGGATTGAGTCAATCGATAATTGCACAAAGTCATTCAGTGAGTGGTACTGTTTTTTCTGCTGATGACGGGGAAGCGCTTCCAGGGGTTAGTATCCTAATTCAGGGGACCGAGCAGGGTACATCTACCAACATTAATGGTGAGTTTACACTGACTGCACCATCACCAAATGAAACTCTCATATTTTCTTATATAGGTTACGAAACATTAGAAGTACCAATAGATGGCCGTAGTGAAATTGAAGTAATATTGACACCAAGAGCCATTGAAGGGGGAGAACTTGTAGTCGTAGGATATGGAGCGGTCGAACGCAGAGATATTACAGGGTCTGTAGCATCTGTTTCAAGCCGGGATATCCGGGAAGTACCTATAACTGATGCCGGGCAAGCTTTACAGGGTCGGGCAGCAGGAGTGATGGCTCTTTCTTCAGGAAATCGGCCGGGTCAGGGTGTTACAATCCGGGTTAGAGGCCGGCGATCTTTAACGGCTTCGAATGATCCTCTTTATGTTGTGGACGGAATTCCGCTAGAGGGTGGAGTCAATGATATTAATCCAAGTGATATTGAGTCGATGGAAGTGCTGAAAGATGCATCAGCTACAGCGATTTATGGCTCAAGAGGAGCTAACGGCGTTATTTTGATTACAACAAACCGTGGTGGTGACCACCCAACAACTGTTTCTTACGCCGGTCACACGGGCCTTCGGACGGTGATGGCAACACCAGATATGATGGATGGTCAACAATTTGCACAAATGAAAGAAGCTGCGGGCAGAGATTTTACATCGGCTGAACTTGACGCAGTTCAAAGAGGAGTTAACACGAATTGGGTTGATGAACTACTGGATAGAGGAGTTCAGCAAAATCATCAGCTGGGAATTCAGGGAGGAAGCGAAAGTACACAGTTTTCAATTTCAGGTAACTTCTTTTATGATCAGGGAGTTATTACAACCCAGGATTTTACCAGAAACACGTTCCGGTTAAATCTCGATCACAGGGTGTCCGAGAGGCTACGGGTTGGAACTTCAACTCAGCTGTCAAATCAAACGCAAAATTGGGGTTCAAATCCATATGGAGGAGCCTTAGCTACAAATCCACTTGCAGAACCTTATGATGACGATGGAAACTTAATTTTAAGACCGGGTGCAGATCCGTTAATCTTAAACCCTCTTGCCGATTTAGTGGATGGAGCGTATATAGATGAAAGGGAGCGAACTCGTATTTTTAGCAACATCTACGCTGATTTAAACATTCTCGATAATCTGAATTACAGGATGAATTTCGGTCCAGATTTCCAGGACTGGAGACGTGGATTGTTCCAGGGCAGTGAAACCGGGGCACGAGGCTTAGGCTCTGCGTTTGCTGAAAAAGAACACGAACGTAAAATTACGTATACCTTTGAAAATATACTTACATACTCAGAAGATTTTGACATCCATTCAATAGATATAACTGGGTTGTTTAGTGTTCAGGAGTCAAGAACAGAGTGGTCTAATATTTCAGCTTCAGGTCTTCCTTATGAAACTCAGCGATTTCATAACATTGGTTCTGGGGAGACTATTGAAGGTTTAGGCAGTAACTTAGAAGAATGGGGCTTGATGTCTTATATGGCACGTGTCAACTATCGACTGTTAGATCGATACCTGTTCACTCTTACCGGTAGGTATGACGGCTCATCAAGACTTTCTGAAGGTCAAAAATGGGGCTTTTTCCCTTCTGCGGCTTTTGCATGGAGAGTAAGCGATGAGTCATTTATGGCCAATCAAAGTCTGTTTTCCGATTTGCGACTCAGGGTAAGTTATGGATTAACAGGAAATACAGGGATTAATCCTTATCAGACAAGAGGAGGCCTGAGCAGAACGGCTTACTCTTTTCAAGATAGCCCGGGTTTTGGATACAGACCGACTTCTCTGGCAAACCCTGACCTGAGATGGGAAACTTCTGCAACCTTAAACTTTGGATTAGACTTTGGGTTGTGGGAAGACAGAATTGCCGGTAGCATTGAAGTTTATCAAACCAATACCACTGACCTCTTATTACAAAGAGTAATTCCAGTAACATCAGGATTTAATTCTGTGTTGGAAAATATCGGTCATACAAGAAATGAGGGTTTTGAATTCAGCTTGAACACAAATAACGTTCATACAAGCAATTTCAGCTGGACTTCAAACTTTAATCTATTTGGTAACACTGAAAGTATTGTCGAGCTTTTTGGTGCAGGTGAAGATGACATTGGTAACGAATGGTTTATCGGCGAACCTCTGACGGTTTGGTATGATTATGATATGATTGGCATATGGCAGGAGAATGAAGCTGCTGAAGCTGCTCAATATGGCAGATCACCCGGTGAAATCAGAGTAAGAGATGTAACGGGAAGTGGAAGTATTACTGAAGAGGACAGAGTTATTATAGGATCTGAAATGCCAAAGTTTAATCTTGGTATTGGCAATCGTTTCAGATACAGAAATTTCGACCTTTCGGTTCTACTTTTCGGAAGCTTTGGACATACGATTTATAATGAGTTCAAAGTTAATAACAGTACACTTCAGGGACGGTATAACAACCTGAATGTAAACTACTGGACTCCCGATAACCCTTCGAACGACACTCCAAGGCCTGACGGAAGCAGAGAGTTCCCTCTGAATAGCTCATCAAGAGGTTATGATTCCGGTGATTTTCTGAAGGTTCGTAATATCCAGTTTGGCTATAATCTGCCATCATCTGTATTGACGACGCTTGGAATGAGATCAGCACGAGTATATGTCAATGCTGAAACGCCCTTTATATTCTCAAATTTGGAAGGCGGACTTGATCCAGAGGTTTATAACGGTGTAATAGGAGCTGGAATCGGTCCAACTACACGACTCTTTACAATGGGTGTTAATCTAAATTTTTAAGCGAAAGGTCTTAGAACAATGAAAAAATTAAAATATTTATTTTCAGCACTCTTCTTGATGTCTCTGATAGCGGTTTCATGTGATATTTTGGATGAGGAAATTGTATCAGGAGTAACCGTCGACGCACATTATAGCACACCGGAAGGTTTCCAGGATGCGGTAAACGCTTCGTATGCACTACTCAGACAATACTACGGTACAGAACAGGGAGGAAACCTCTCTGTTATGGGTACTGATATTATCACGAATGGGGGCCATGGTGGTTTTCATTACATGAATAATTACGACGCAGAGATGAATTCAGAATCCTCTCCTTTCTGGCATCTGTGGAATAATTTCTATCAGGCCATTAACACCACAAATGCTGCAATTAATCGTGCAGATGCTCTGGAAGACCTAACTCAGGAAGAAAAAGATCTCAAAATTGCTGAGGTTCGATTTCTAAGGGCACACTACTATTTCATTCTTGTTGAGCACTTTGGTGCTGTTCATCTGACACTTGATGAAACAATTGGAGTTGAAACGGATGCCGAACGTACACCAGTAGATGTTATCTACGCTGCAATTGAAGACGATCTTCAGTTTGCGATTGATCATCTTCCAGCCACTCAAAGTCAATTTGGCAGAGCTACACAACCAGCAGCTATGCATTTGCTTTCACAGGTTTTACTCACTCGCGGGTATACTGATTTTGCAGAAAGTGATGATTTTGCTCGTGCGGCAACTCTGGCAGACGATGTGATTAACAATTTTAATCACAGATTGTTAGACGATTTTGCAGACGTTTTTGATCACGATAACGAACGGCACGATGAGGTAATCTGGGCTGTACAGTATACAGAAGATCCTATTCTCAATGCACCAGGTAATCAGAGCCACATGCACTACAGGCCATGGTACGAAACCTTTAATGATGGCTTAGATCGCGCACTTGAACCGGGTTATGGCCGTCCATGGATTCGATTCCGTCCAACTCCTTTTGGGTTAGAGAACTTCAGGCCGCTTGACCAGGATGCCAGGTATGAAAAAACATTTCAGGATACATGGCATTTTAATACAACTTCAGGTATTCCTGACGGAGCTGCTGTAGGCGATACCGCCATCTATATAACTGACGAGTTTTTAACACAGGCTGATGTTAATGAGATTGAAGGACGCCTACCGGGAGTTAACTTGTTTACCTGGAATGCAGATAATGCGGATGACGACTGGTACTTTCCAATCAATATGTTTCCAAACCTGAAAAAAGTGGATGATTTTAAGAGACCATCCGTCAATGAGCCAATGGGTTCCCGTGATTATATAGTCTATCGGCTTGCGGAAACATATTTATTTGCAGCTGAAGCACTTCTGCAGGATGGACGCCCTGGTGATGCTGTAAATTATATTAATGCTGTACGGCAACGAGCGGCCCACCCAGGTCAGGAAGATCAAATGTTAGTCAACGCAGGAGATATTGACATTGATTTTATTCTGGATGAACGAGGCAGGGAATTATATGGTGAGCAAAAAAGATGGATGGATCTAAAACGAACCGGAAAACTGGTCGAAAGGGTTCGCTTACATAATACTGCTTCGGCAGCCGGTAACATCCAGGATCACCATATGTTGCGACCCATTCCAGCCAACCAAAGATCACGAACAGCTTCTGATTATCCGCAAAACCCGGGATATTAAATAATCATACCGGTTTACTTAACCTATATTCTGCCTCTGAAGACGTAAATAATCTTCAGAGGTAGATTTTGTAGGACTATATTTAATGTATAATTGCATATAAGATTATATGATGAAAACGATCACAAAAATTTCGAGTCTGTTTCCAACAGGTGTGCTTCTAACAACGTTTCTTCTCTTTTTTAATGTCAATGTTGTACACGCACAATCTGATGTAGTGGCAGAGTTAACTGTTAATTCCGGAGATTTAAGCTTTTACAATACTCCGGTTATAGCAAGTTTAAACGGAGTGCACATAAAACTGCATGAAGGTCAATTGCAGCTGGTAGAAGTTACCAATGGCAGCGAAAATTATATTACATCACAGCTAAAACAGGGAAATCCAGACCAGTTGACATGGATACTAGAAGGAGAAACTGAACCAGATACTGAAAGAAATTTTGAACTGCGAGTTGTTGACGACGCTAGTGGAGCATCGTCTGCCAATAACGAATCCGTTAATGTATATGATGACGGGGAAAGCCTTCTGGTTAAGATTGGTGAAAAGAATGTTTTAAATTACAGATATGCCCTTAAAGATGTACCGGACGGAGTAGATGAGTTATTTAAACGCGGAGGTTACATTCATCCGATCTGGTCTCCCGGTGGAAAAGTACTCAGTCGAATTCAGCCGCCAGATCATTATCACCACTATGGAATCTGGAATCCCTGGACACGCACCGAATTTGAAGGACGGGAAGTAGACTTCTGGAATCTTGGTGACGGTCAGGGAACTGTGCAGGCAAAACAGGTTATCGAAAGAAATGAAGGCGAAGTATTTGGCGGGTTTAGAGCTCTGCATAATCATGTGGATTTTACAGGCCCGACAGGAGAAAAAGTAGCTCTTAATGAACAATGGGAAGTAAATGTTTGGAATGTTGATCCTGAAAAGAATGTGTGGCTGATTGACTTTGTCTCCACTCTAAACCCTGCAACAGATGAGCCCCTTACGATTAAAGAATATCGATACCAGGGCTTTAGCCTACGGGCAACTGAAACCTGGAATGATAACAATACAACACTCCTTACGTCTGAAGGGTATGATAAAAGTAACGCCAATGCCACTCGTGCGCGATGGATTGATGTAAACGGAGAATCAGATGTAGAAGAAGGTACCTCAGGTATCTTATTTATGACAAACCCCTCTAATTTTAACTATCCGGAACAATTAAGAATCTGGCCGGAAGGAGCTAATCAGGGAGTTGAGAATGTATATATCAACTTTAACCCTGCCCAGGACAGAGATTGGGAACTGAAGTCGGGTAAAACATATGCCTTGAAATATCGAATGTTAGTTTATGATGGTGAAATTAATGAAAACGAAGCCAATCGATATTGGAGCGATTTTGCAAATTCCCCCAAAATTGATGTGAATCCTGTAAGCCTGGACTAAGGGTAAACGAGTTAAATAATTGCATAGCAACCATTAATTTATCATATGAATATATTCTGTCATAGCAACTCATGTAAGTTAATAAGTACAGTAGCTTCCGCGGTATTGATTCTTGTTCTAACACTCTCTGCATTACCAGATAATGCAGCAGCGCAATCAACCCTAACAGCTGAAAAAATCGGATCAAAGGTTGATGTCTACATTGATGGCCGATTTTTTACCAGTTATAAGTTTTCTCAGGATGAAAAGTACCCGTACTTCTATCCGGTCAATGGACCCTCTGGGGCCAGTGTAACGTCAAAACGAAATAGTGATTTTCCACACCATAGCTCACTATTTTTCGGGGCGGATCACGTAAACGGCGGAAACTATTGGCAGGAAGGTCTTGAAGAGGGACAGATAATTTCTGTAAAAACTGAAATTGTTGAAGAAGGGGATGATCGTGTTACAATTGTAAATGAAAATATATGGGTTCGTCCCGGTGCTGATGCCCCGATTAAGGATACGCGACAGATAATCATTACCTCACCTGAAGATCAAATCTATCAGATAGACTTTAATATTAGTCTGCTGATGCTACAAGACGTTACAATTGAAAGAACCAATCACTCCCTGTTTAGTGGCCGGATGGACCCTGATCTTGCGGTTATAAATGGGGGGAGTATGGTAAATGCAGAAGGAGAGGAAGGTGAGGAAGGAACTTTTGGGAAAGCCTCTTCCTGGATGACCTATTATGGGAACAGGGGGGACCAAATTGAAGGGATGACCATCATGCAGCATCCTTCAAATGAATGGTACCCTTCCCCTTGGTTTACAAGAGATTACGGATTTTTCTCTCCAACACCTCTATATTGGCCTGAAGACGAAGATATCGGTACGGTATTAGATATGGGAGACATTGTGGAACTCAGATACCGCGTTCTTATCCATTCTGGAGATCATAATGATGCTGGAATCAGTGAATATTTTGATTCATATAGGAATGAATAAGTAATAAAAATTACACATTATAGGAATATAAAATATATACTAAATCGGAATATAAAATATATAAATTATGAAAAAGAAAAACGGGATAACCAGACGGGAATACTTAAAACAATCAATATTGGGTTCTGCGGGTTTGTTTATGGCACCGTCGATTATACCCTCCTCTGTAATGGGAAAACGTGCTCCAAGCAAAAACATTAATATTGCTCAAATTGGATGGGGAAGAATTGCAATTGGACATGATTTACCCGGAGTGCTTAGTGACCCCGGTACTCGTTTAGTTGCAGCGTGTGATGTAGACCGTAATCGTGTAGAAAAAGCGAATGAATGGGCAAAAAACTTTTATAACAGCGAAGATATACAACGCCCGGAAGACTATGTAGAGGTAAAAACATACCAGGATTACCGGGAGATGCTTGCTGAAGAGTCGGATATAGATGCTGTAATTATTAGCACGCCTGATCATGCCCATTTGTTGCCTACAATTGAAGCTGCCTTGGCAGGAAAAGATATCTATTTACAAAAGCCACACTCATTGACGGTCGAAGAAGGTCGACTTATGAATGATATTTTACACCGAACGGGTACTGTATTTCAAATAGGAAGCCAGCAACGTTCAAACGATACATTTAGAAGAGCGTGTGAATTGGTTCGTAATGGAAGAGTTGGGAATCTACACACTATTGAAATTGGTCTTCCGTACGATCCACCCGGAGGAAATCCAGGACCACAAGAGGTGCCAGAAGGTCTTGATTATGATGCCTGGTTAGGAACAACACCATACCTGCCTTATTCAGAAGATAGGGTACACACTAAAGCAGGTATTGAGGGACGTCCGGGTTGGCTGCGTTGCGAAAATTATTCTGCAGGCATGATTACAGGATGGGGTGCCCATCATCTTGATATTGCACATTGGGGAATGGGTACCGAATATACCGGACCGGTTGAAATAGAGGCTGAAGCAGTATTCCCGACTGATGACCCAGATTACGATGGGCTATGGGATGTTCATGGCGATTTTAGAGTAGAAGCCAAATATAAAAACGGAGTTACGATGGTAGTTTCTGATCCGGAGGTATTTCCAAATGGCATCCGGTTTAAAGGAGATGAAGGGTGGATTTTTGTGACAAGAGGCGGTGGTGCTGTAACAGCAAGTGATCCTGGAACCGGTTCAGTGGAAGAAGGCCCCTTGCAGGCCAGCGATGCATCACTACTTTCAGAACTGGGGTCAGATGCAATGCGATTATATGGCGAGTCAGGTGAATCACATCACCATAATTGGTTACGCTGCATCAGAAATCGTACAACTGCAACATCAACACCTGCTGAGGTTTCTCACCGCTCCACTACGGCATGCCTTATTTCACATATTGCGATGAAATTACCTCGTAAGCTATATTGGGATCCTATAAACGAACGTTTCAAAAATGATGACGAGGCAAATGCAATGCTCTCAAGACCTCAGCGTCATCCATATAAAGCGTCACAAATTCCGGGTCTTGTAAGAAGATAGACTAAAAATAGTAGTACATCATGATATGTTCCAACCTGTAGTATGATTTGATTGGCCGTTTAAGCCTAATATAGAATTAGACGGCCAATCATTAAATATCCTACCGTATGCTACAGATATTAAAATGAAACTGAAATTATATTTACAATTCAAAATAAATGAAACTTACTTTTTTGATATTTATACCACTCATACTGTTTGTTTCTTCTTGCAATAACGAGGAGTCGTCTGCAGAGTTCACAGGGGCAGAAAATGAGGTGAAGCTAATAAATTTAAATCCAGGACACTTTCATGCTGGGTTAATACATCTGCATAATTATCCGCAAATTGATCCCATTGTTAGAGTTTATGCTCCTGAGGGCAGTGAGCTTGATTCCTATCTTTCAATGGTTAATCGATTTAATACACGGGATGATAATCCAACAAACTGGGATCCCGAGGTGTATACCGGAGATGATTATCTAAGCAGGATGCTTGAGGAACAATCAGGAAACGTAATGGTTGTTGCTGGCAATAACGCCCGTAAAATCGAATATATCAATAGTGCAATTGAAAATGGGATTAATGTATTATCTGATAAACCAATGATCATTAATCCGGATCAATTTTCTACGTTAAAGCAGACTCTGGAAACCGCAGACGCACAGGGGTTGGTATTGAATGATATGATGACAGAGCGTCACGAAATTACCAGTATTCTACAAAAAGAGCTGTCTCATATCCCGGAACTGTTTGGTGAACTCCTTCCCGGAAGTCCGGATAATCCATCAATTATTAAAGAAAGTGTACATTTTTTCTATAAGACCGTTGCGGGTGAAACATTGATTCGTCCCTCCTGGTTTTTTGATGTTAATCAACAGGGTGAAGCTATTGTGGATGTTACCACTCATTTGGTGGATCTAACATTATGGCAGGCTTTTCCCGAAGAACCTATTGACTACCAAAATCCTGATGATGGTGTTGAAGTAGTGAGTGCCAGAGTTTGGGATACAGATCTGACCCGTTCTCAGTTTGAGTTGATCACAACAGAAGAGAACTTTCCGGATTATTTAATGTCGGACGTTGTAGAAGATTCTGTTCTAAAAGTTAGCGCGAATGGGGAATTTGTTTTTAAAACAAGGGGTGTTCACGCAAAAGTCTCTGCACAATGGGGTTTTACAAATCCTGATGGCGGAGATACTCATTATTCAATTATGAAAGGGAGTCTGGCAGATTTGGTTATCTATCAGGATGTAGACCAGGATTTTGTAGCAACTCTTTACGTAGAACCAACCGAAGAAGCTGATCATGAAAATTTTGAATCCATACTACAGAATGCCCTTGAAAGTTTAGAGGGCCAATACTCAGGATTAACAGCTGAAGAAACGGAATTGGGGTGGAAAATTAATATCCCATCTGAATATATAGAAACCCACGAGGAACACTTTACAAGAGTTACAGAACGATATCTGAACACACTTATTAACGGTGTTTTACCTGAATGGGAGCGGACAAACCTGGAAACAAAATATTATTTAACGACACAAGCCTTCTCAATGAGTCGATAATCCGGGAAAATGTGCTAATAAAGTTCTAACGCCTTACAATAACCGTCAGGCTCTGCCTAAACAAAACTACTAATGCAGTAATAATGAAACACTCCCATTTTGATCTCACGGATAAAATTGCAGTCATAACGGGTGGTGGCACAGGTTTGGGATATGGAATAGCCCAGATATTTGCGGAGCTAAATTGCAAAGTAATTATAACAGGCCGCAGAGAAGAAACTCTAAAATTAGCATGTGAAAAATTACCGGGGCGAGCAAACTATGTAGTAAATGATATTTCAAATTTAGATTCAATACCCGTTTTTGTTGAAACAGTAGAACAAAAGTATGGTCCCGTTGACATTCTTGTAAATAATGCCGGGATTAATCTAAAAACGCATGTACTGGATACGACAGATAAAGAATTTGATAAAATCCTTCAGACTAATTTGAATGGTTTATTTGCTATGTCGCGTGAAATCGGAAAACGGATGGTGAAGCGTAATAAAGGCTCTATTATCAATATCTCATCCATGGCCGCTATATATGGAATTCCAAAGGTTACCGCATACACGGCATCCAAAACCGGCGTTTTAGGGCTTACACGGTCAATGGCTGTAGATCTTTCACCAAAAGGGGTACGAGTTAATGCGATTGCCCCGGGTTTTATTGAATCTCCAATGTTATACAAAGCATTTAACTCGGATCCGGCACGAAAAGAAAAAGTACTTTCGAGGACACCCATGCAAAAGCTGGGTACTGCAAAAGATGTTGCTTATGCAGCTGTTTATCTTGCATCTGATGCTTCGAGCTTTATAACGGGTGTAAATTTACCCGTGGATGGAGGAAATTCAATAGGCTTTTAAATAGAACGTATGCTATATACTTTGGCACCATTGTGTATATTATTCTAGAAAATTATGCATCCTAAAAGAAGTATTTAGAAAGTTGAGTAATACATATTGGATTGGTCGTTTCTGGTTTGCTGGAGTAGTGTTCCTTATAATTTTTGTGATTGGGGGCCTGTATGGGTGTAAAAAATCACTTCCGGAACCCGAAATAACCCATGTTGGTGACGACGAGGCGCTTGAATTTGCAGAACGAACAAAAGAAAATCTATATGTAGATCTGGCTGAAAACCTCTCTATAGATTTGTGGGCATCAGAACAATTAATTGGCGATCCGGTGGCAATTGATATTGATGATCAGGGGCGAGCTATTATTACAGTAACCCACAGGAGGTATACATCTTCACTCGATATTCGAAATCATCCCGAGTGGACCACGGAGTCCTTGAAAATGAAAAGTACCGAGGATCGAAGAGCATTTCTCCATGAGCAACTTGACTCTACAAAAAGTGATGAAAATAGTAGTTGGTTGATGGATCATAACCAAGATGGAATTCACGATTGGAGAGATCTTAAAGTTGAACAGGAAGAGGTATATACTATTGAAGATCTGACCGGAAACGGAATTGCAAATCAGGCACAGCTTTTCTACAGGGGATTTAACGATGAGATTTCGGATTTAGCAGGTGCTGTACTTTCTCATAATGGTGACTTATTTGTTGGCGCAGCTCCTGATGTGTGGCGTTTAAGAGATACAAATGGTGATGGAATGGGTGACCTAAAAGAATCGATCAGCCACGGATATGGAGTCCATATTGGAATGAGCGGTCATGGCATATCGGGATTAATAACAGGTCCGGATGGCCGGATTTATTGGAGTATTGGTGATATAGCGTTGAATGTGGTTGATAAAGAAGGTAAACAATGGGAAAATATCCGAGAGGGGGCCATACTCAGATCTGAACCGGATGGAAGTAATTTTGAAGTTTTTGCGACAGGATTGCGTAATACACATGAATTTACATTCGATAAATACGGCAACTTAATCACCGTTGATAATGACGGAGATTTTCCTGGAGAGTTTGAACGTTTGGTTCACCTGATTGATGGATCGGATAGTGGATGGCGAATCGACTGGCAATTTGGCAAATACACTGATCCTAAAAATAATAACTATAATGTATGGATCGATGAACGCTATTTTCACCCAGATTATGCAGGCCAGGTTTCAAACCTTTTACCACCGTTAGCGCGATACCATAATGGGCCAGCAGGAATGGTCTATAATCCGGGAACAGCATTGGGCGAAGAGTGGGAGGATCATTTTTTTGTTGCCAGTTTTGTAGGCTCTCCTTCAAATTCAGGGATTGATGCTTTCACTCTTGAACCAAAGGGCGCATCGTATGAACTTAGCAGGGATGTGCAGGTTATGAGGGGGATTTTAGCGACAGGTATGAGTTTTGGCCCCGATGGAGCACTCTATATTGCTGACTGGATAGAGGGTTGGCCTACAAATGATGAAGGCAGAATATGGAAAATGGGATCCTCAGAGGATTCTTATGTTTCTGTTAGAGAGGAAATGAAAGCACTTTTGAGCAGCTCATTTGATGATCAATCAGGTGAAGACCTGGTAAACTACATGAGGCATAAGGATATGCGGGTTCGTCAAAAAGCACAATTTGAATTGGTCAATCGATCAGATACAGAACATTTGATGAAAGCGATTGAACATGGTGATGATCAGCTTCAAAGAATTCATGGAGTTTGGGGAATCGGCCAATTGGGGCGTAGTGATGAGAGCGTGATGGAGTTATTAATTGAATTCCTTGACGATTCTGCCCCTGAGATCCGTGCTCAAACGGCTCGTATGCTGGGCGATGTACGTTATGATCCGGCTGGAGATGCGATCATGCAATTGTTATATGATGATGTGAAGCGCGTCCGGCTATATGCCACAGAGGCTTTGGGACGAATAAGCTATCAATCTTCATTGGAATCAATTATTGAGATGCTGGAATTAAATAATGACGAAGATCATCATTTACGTCATGCGGCAGTAATTGCACTTGAACGTATTGGAGATGGAGATGAAGTCGCAAAATTATATTCACATTCATCAACAGCCGTACGTGTTGCAGCTGCTGCGGTACTGGGACGCATAGGTCACCCTTCAGTAGCGCATTTTTTGGATGATGAAGATGAGGGTGTTGTCACAAACGCTGCTCGCGCCATTAATGATGACGGATTAATTTTGGAAGCTTTGGAACGTCTTTCAAGGATGTTGGAACAGACTCAATTTACGAATGAACCGCTTGTTCGACGCGCTATCAATGCAGCTATATTTAACGGAGAAGCAGAAGATGCAATGCGCTTAGCTCAATTTTCTGGTCAGGATATTTTCTCCGAAGAGTTAAGGGCAGAAGCACTTTATGCGCTCTCCGTTTGGGAAAGTCCATCAGTTTTGAACCGGGTTACGGGTCAATATCATGGAGAAATTGAGAATGATTTAGAACATGCTCATCAGGCACTGAATGTAGTGGTCACTGATTTGTTGAGGGATGATAATGAATTGATTCGGGATGCCACAATAGAAGCTGTGAGCCGGCTTGAATTCTTAGGTGTGGAAACAGACCTTAAACATCTTTTGGTAAATGATGAGTCACCAAGAGTACGAATTTCTGCATTGAAGGCTCTTCATCATTTAGAATATGAAGAACTTGAACAAGCTTTCTACACGGCTTTGGGGGACGAACACTCATCTGTCCGTGAACAAGCCCTCAATTTATTAACAGAACTGGATCTCCCGGCTGAAAGTATTACTGGCCTGATAGCCACTGTGCTTGAGGATGGTGTAATTAATGATCAACAAACTGCTTTTCGGGTACTTGGAAGAATAGATGATCCAGCGGCCTATTCTCTTTTGGAAGAGTATTTAAATATGTTGATTGCAGGAGAAATCTCAAGTGAAATAGAATTGGATCTGTTAGAAGCGGCGCAACAATCTTCAGGGGATAATTTATTGACTCTGATGGATCAATATCAGGACGAAAAACCTTCTGGAGATGTGGCAGCTCAATACAGAGAAATGTTGTATGGAGGAGATTCAGATCGAGGTAGAACCCTTTTTTATGAGCATGGTGGTGCCCAATGTATTCGTTGCCATGTTGTAAATGAAGAGGGAAGTGATGTAGGTCCGGATCTTACGGAAGTTGGGGAGCGGCTCTCACGCAAACAGCTTTTAGTGGCAATGGTAGATCCTAATGCAAGAGTTGCTCCTAGCTACGGTACTGTATCAGTTACATTGGAGAATGGTGAAATCCTGCAAGGTGCTCTTATTGATGAGGCAGAAACTACCATTACGATTCGCAGCCGAAACGAGGATCAGGTTATTGAAAAAGATCAGATTATTGAACGGGTGAATTCACCATCGGGAATGCCACCAATGGATGATATTCTTTCAAAAAGAGAACTTCGTGATTTAGTAGAGTATTTAAGCCGGTTGCCCGAAGAGTAGTCTGCCAATTATGGGTTCAGAATTGTTAATTTATAACCAAGCAATTTAAGAAAATCGTTTATTTATATGGCTTTACAAAAAACTTGGCGCTGGTTTGGTACAAACGATCTGATTACGCTCGATAATTTACGCCAGATCGGAGTAGAGGGAATTGTAACTTCACTGCATCATATTCCGAAAGGGGAGATCTGGCAGAAATCAGATATTCTTAAAACAAAAACGTTGATTGAAGAGAAGGGCATGGTGTGGTCGGTTGTGGAGAGCCTGCCTGTTCTTGAAGAGATAAAATTTGGCAGTGAAAACAGATACCAGCTGATCGACAACTATATTGAGAGTCTCAGGAATTTAGGTGCCTGCGGAATTGATACCGTCTGCTATAACTTTATGCCGGTAATTGATTGGATTAGAACAGA
The DNA here is from genome assembly GCA_001564065.1 of Chitinophagaceae bacterium T5-Br10_B2g13. Lineage (GTDB taxonomy): Bacteria > Bacteroidota > Rhodothermia > Balneolales > Balneolaceae > Rhodohalobacter. The sequence continues at coordinate 11,905 of LKNA01000031.1, read as the reverse complement.
TCTTGAATACAAACAGCCAAATGGCGCTGATTCGTTATATTTTGATTTCGCACGTTTTGTTGCATTTGAGATCTTCATATTGGAGCGAGAAGAAGCAAAAAATGAGTATCCATCAGATGTTGTAGAAAGAGCATTGGCCATTGGTAAAGAGATGACAACAGATGACAGAAAGAGACTTGTTGAAAATATTATATTGAAAACTCAGGGGTTTGTTGATGGGCTGAAACTGGATGGAGAATCTGATCCGATTAAAATATTTAAAGATCTGTTGTCTCTTTATAAGGGTATAGACAAGGTAAAATTGAGAGAAAATCTGAAATATTTTTTAGAGAGAATTATTCCCGAAGCTGAGAAAGCAGGAGTTCGTTTTGCAATTCATCCAGACGATCCCCCCATGGCGGTATTGGGTCTTCCCCGAATTGTAAGCACGCTTGAAGATATTGAGTGGATTACAAATTGTATTCAATCCCCAGCGAATGGGTTTACATTTTGTACTGGATCGTTAAGTGTAAATCCGCAGAATAATATCGAAGAGATTGTAACACGTTTTTCAGATAGAATTCAGTTTGTTCATTTAAGAAATACACATCTCCTTGAAAATCTCGATTTCTACGAATCCGGACACATTGTTGGTGGGGTGGATATGTTTGCAGTATTGAAGGTGTTGTTGACTGAACAGAACAGACGTATTAAGGCGGCGCAGGAAGACACTGCATTGCCGATGCGGGTAGATCACGGGATGCGAATACTTTCTGATGTCGAACATGCTTACAACCCCGGATATCCGCTTCTTGGGCGAATGAAAGGTTTAGCTGAGATAACCGGCCTGGAGTATGGAGTCGAAAGAATGTTGAAATCTGAATTCGGTTAATAAAATTTTTTTTATTAATCGAGATTTAAAAATTGCAATCAAGTATTCAAAATTGACTAACAACCCGCGGTTGCCGGCTGAATTTTTAATCAATGATTCACTACTTCAATACAAATATGATGAGGTTGGTGTTTATGATGAAAATTATCATAAATTATCACGTTCCCCTGTTCATCCCGAGGCTTCGGGACGAACCTCCCTACAAAGGTATCCCTGGGGAAAAAGGGCACCCCGAATAATTTACGAAAATTTTCGGGGGAGTCGGCCAATCAGAACTCGCTCGTTCGGAATTGAAACTGGGCGCTGAAACAGTTTTGGATACCGCCCTTCGCTCAAACAATGATCGTTTGATCATTGGGTTCATTTGTTTTTGTCAGATAGCAATGTCTTTGATGTTTTCATCTCTGAAATTATAAATTGAGCTCGGTTCAAATTTAGATTAAAAGAGGGTACTTAAAATCCGACATCAAACGTTCATCAGTTTGTATATTTACATCAAGTCAAACAGGCGTGGCAGAGCAAGGCTTAAATCTTCCCAGAAGGTGACTAACAGCAGGGTTATTAGCATAGCGACAAATAAAGGTAACAGAGGTTTAATCACCTTTTCGATCGTAGTACCGGCTACACTCACGCCAACAAATAGAAGCGTTCCAACAGGTGGTGTACAAATTCCAATACAGAGATTCATAATCATTATGATCCCGAAATGAACCGGGTCGATTCCCAACTCGAGTACCACTGGTAAAAAGATTGGAGTAAAGATCAATACTGCTGGAGTGATATCCATAAACATCCCCACAAATAGAAGGATTAGATTTATTATCAGCAGTAGTACAATCTTATTATCACTTAGTGAGAGAAGTGCTTCACTAATAGATTGTGGTAAGTGTCCAAAAGACATTACCCAAGACATACTTATAGAAGTAGCAATCAGTAACATCACAATTGACGTTGTTTGCACAGATCCCATAAGTACGTCTGGCAGGCTTTTCAGGGATATTTCCTTATAGAAAAAAGCCAGTCCAAGCGTGTATACTACTGCAATGGCTGCTGCTTCTGTTGCTGTAAAAATACCAGCCACTATGCCTCCAATAACAATAATCAGTAACAATAAACTGGGTAGTGCTTCTACAAATGATCTGAATAGTGCTTTAAAGGAGCTTCTTTCACCGAGCGGGAAATTTTTTCGCATGGCCCAGATAGCGGCTACTCCCATCAGTATTAATCCGGTAAGAATACCGGGTATATAACCAGCAATAAATAGTGCAGCGATGGATGTTCCTCCACTGGCAAGTGAATAGACAATTAAGATATTGGAGGGAGGAATGATTAAACCCATGGTAGATGAAGAAATATTGATTGCCGCCCCGAACTCTTTGGTATATCCCTCTTTCTCCATTCGTGGCCCCAAAATACTACCGATCGCTGAAGCTGCAGCAACGGATGATCCAGCAATGGCTCCAAATAGCATCGCTGCTACAACATTAATATGTGCCAAACCACCGGGTAAAGACCCGACAATATTTTTTGCAAAATCGATTAGTCGGGTAGCAATTCCTCCTTTATTCATTAACTGGCCAGCTAAAATAAAAAACGGAATGGCCAGCAAAGTGAAACTATCCAAACTCGTTAGAATCTGTTGAGCCATTGTGACAAAAGCTGTGGTAGACTCTAAACTAAAAAGGATGGTAAGAACACTTGCAATACCCAGTGTCCATGCAACAGGAACTCCAATTGCCAAGAGTATTAGAAAGCTTAATACCAGTGTAAGTATCTCAATTAATCCCATTAGGTTCGATTTAGATTGATCCCTTAAATTCGTCTTTGTCGAAGTGTTTCGTTTCGCTGATTTTTTCCGGATCTAATTTAAACAGGTCCAGGATGTCGCTTAATTTATAATAGATGATTAAAAGTCCGCTAATAGGGCCGATAGAATATACTACAGCCATGGGCAATTGTAGTGATGGGGTAAGTTGCAGATATGTAAAGGTATAGTATACCAGCATTCCGCCTCCTATAACAAACACACACAAAACGAAGATGATTACGATCGTATGAATTAGAATATTCAATCGCCTTCTATTCTCTGGGCCAAGCCAGGATGGGAAAATTGTGAATGCAATATGGGCGTTTTTTCCTGAGTAATAAGCAGCTCCTAAAAGACTTATCCAAATCAGTAAAAAACGTGATAGCTCATCTGTAAATGTACTGGGTGCATTCAAGATGTACCTGGAAAACACTTGCCATACAACCGCCAGTACCAACAGACTCATAAGGAATACAAGCGTATTTCTGACTATTGAGTCAATTATTTTTCGCACGGATAGCTAATTTTTGAAATTGATTTATTCGACCTGTCGTATTCGTTCAACCCACTTGTATAGTTCAGGGTCGTTTTCTCTAAATTCATCATAAAGGGGTAAAGATTGTTCTATGAATGGTTCCTTGTCGGGATGAATAATTTCGACCCCGGCTTCTTCTACAATTCTATACGATTCTTCAACCGACTCTTCCCAAAGTACTCTTTGCAGTTCTACAGAATCATCAACAGCACGCTGTAACCACTCTTTTTCCTGATCAGACAAGCTATTCCATACATGTGTACCTAAAACTAGAACATCTGGAATCGTAGTATGTTCATTCAGAATATAATAATTGCAGACTTCATAGTGCCGGGATGTGTAAAAGCTGGGGGGATTATTTTCTGCTGCATCAACTATACCTCCCTGAAAAGCTGTATATAATTCACCGTAGGCAAGCGGGGTTGGAGAGGCGTTAAACGTTCGGAGAAGCTTTGTTGCCATGGCACTTGGCATAACCCTTATTTTCATTCCGGCTAAATCTTCAGGTGAATTAATCACCCTGTCTTTCGTATAAAAACTACGGCTCCCTGCGTCGTAATAGGCAATTCCTTTTAATCTATACTTAGTACCCGTTTCTAGCATTTCTTCACCAATATCCCCCCATAATACATCGGCCATATGCTCACTGTCCCTGAATAGATAGGGAAGGCTAAAGACACGCATATCAGGTACAATATTTTCCAACGAACCGGCTGAAACTTTTGTCATTCCAATGGTACCGATTTGTATCAGCTCAAGGAGTTCGCGTTCCCCCCCCAATTGACCCGTTGGGTAAATCTCGATTTTTAATTGACCATCGGAATATTCGTCAAGGAGTTCCGCCATCCGTTCCATTGCTATCGAAACCGGATGGGTTAAGTGCATGGCATGAGCCAGGATAATTGTTTTATGCTCTTCGTCAGATTTGGAATCACCACACCCTTGCAGAATAAATAAAACAATTATGGATGATAAGAAGACCTTCCAAAGTTTGGTATGTATACTACTCATATCTGCCTGCTTAATTTGCCCCACTTTTAAACCTCTTGGAATAAAAGGTATATTATTGAATCTTTAAAATTATTTTTTAAAGTATTAAAAATAGTTTTACCGGTAAAGTCAAATTTAATGTATTCTCACCTTTTCAAAATGGAAAACAGAATGTAGGAAGCTATTAGCATTTCATTGTTAAAATGAATCTTGAATAGTGAGTTTATTAAACCAATCAAAACCATAATTATGGCCACCTTGTTAATCAAAAAATTTGTGTCAGTTGGTTTAATTTGCATCTTTATTTTTGGATTCAGCCTGTTATCATTTTCATCTCAGGAGCAAAGTCCGATTCAGGCTCTACTAATTACCGGTGGTGGGTGGCACGATTATGATGAACAAGAACGCTTGCTGACTGAGGGTGTAAATAAACGTTTGGGCGACCAGATCGAATGGACAATTGTCCACGAAGGAGATGGTGAGCCTGACTACCATGTATCAATTTTTAAAAGAAGAAAACTGGGCTGAAAATTATGATGTTGTGGTGCATAATACAGGATTTGGTAGGGTTACAGATCCCGATTTTGTGGCACATTTCGTGGAAAACCATATGGGTACACCTGCCGTATTAATTCATGCTGCAGTTCATAGCTATCGATTTGCAGAACCTGCTGACCCTTGGTTTGAATTTATGGGTCTTCAGTCTATGGCGCACGAAAGTCAGCGGGAGTTTGAATTGGAAAACGTTGCACTGGATCACCCGATAATGCGCGGATTTCCAGACAGATGGATGACTCCCGTGGATGAAATCTATATCGTTGAACAGCTTTGGGGCAAAATAGAGCCACTGGCGAGGGCTTATGGACCGGAAACAGAGGAGTTTCATCCAGTTAGCTGGACACATGAAATCAACAGTACCAGGGTATTTGCAACAAGCCTTGGACACAATAACGATGTCTTTGAAGAGGAAATATTTATGGATAAGATTACAAACGGAATTCTTTGGGCAGTAGAAAAACTGTGAAAAATCTAAGAAGTCGTAGGCAATGTTGATATAGATCCTTTACCGGCAAAGTTTTTCCGCGAACTTTTCTAAGGTGAGACACGGATGTTGAGTTTGTTAATGAGTTGCTATAGAGGATTAAAATTATCCGAATTGTTTTTTATCGAAATTATCAGCTTCTTTCATTGAGAAATAGTCACCGGTAACTCTGTGAATTTACGAAATTAATAAATTTCTACAGGTTGATTGATGTAAAGAAACTGCAAGTCTAAATTAACGGCTGTATATGGCTAAGAATAACTTTACCAGAAGAAAGTTTATTGAAACTACGAGCGCCGCACTCGGAGGGTCAATGTTTGTCGGGCCAACAATTTCAAAAGCTCCGGAGAAGCCCAAAAGGTTGAAGAGAGACGGAAAAATGAGGGTAGCGGTAGTTGGAATGGGAGTTCGTGGGGTCGTTATGTACGGAAGAACGCTGGTTGAAGGTTATGGAGATTATCTTGAAATAGTTGGAATATGCGATACCAATCCCGGAAGGCTTGAATATGCTGATGGATATGTGGGGGCTGGTTGCCCAACATTCACAAATCTGGATGAAATGTTGGAGAAAACTGATCCTGACAGACTGGTTGTAACAACCTGGGACTGGGAACATCACAATTGCATAATTGCAAGTCTTGAGCATGGTGTGGATGTGGTTTGTGAAAAACCACTCACAATTGATGAAGACAAATGCCAACAAATTATCGATGCGGATAAAAAATACGAGAATGATGTATTTGTGACTTTAAACTATCGCTATCCGCCTCACAGAGCAAAAGTGAAAGAGTTACTAATGGAAGGTGTCATCGGTGATATCCGAACGGTTGATTTCCATTGGAATATCGATCATGCTCATCAAATACGGTACATGCAGCGCTGGCATGGTGAAAGCCAGCGCGGTGGCACTCTCTGGGTGCACAAAAACACTCACTATTTTGATATGATAAACTGGTTTCTGGACTCTGACCCCGTTGAAGTATACGCTAAGGATTCACTAGACATATTTGGATCGAACGGCCCATTCAGATCAACCAATTGCAGAAACTGTCCTCACGCCGATAGATGTGATTATCATTGGGATATTAATGCGAATGACCATTTACGACAAATGTATGCCGATAATGAGCATTACGACGGATATATTCGGGATAATTGCGTATTCCGCCATAACATCGACTCACACGACAAACACTCAGCTTTGGTAACCTATGCCAACAACGCATTTCTTTACTACTCACTAACCTCTGATACGGACCATGATGGCTATTGGATAGCCTTTAAAGGAACCAAAGGGCGTCTGGAAGGAAGGGAAGGCGGTTGGGGAACTTCTCAAAATCATCAGGAATGGTTATTGAAACCTCTTGGTGAGGAATCGGAAAAAATAACGGTTGATTTTACTTCAGGTAGTCATTGGGGAGGAGATCCTCTGTTACTGAATAAGCTGTTTGTAGACCCATATATAGACGATCCACTGCATCAATCTGCAGGCACCAGAGATGGGGTTATGCCTGTATTAACAGGTGTTGCTGCCCGCAAAAGTGCAGCTTCGGGAAAACCGGTTAAAATTGCGGGTTTAACGAGCCTGAAACCACATAAAAAACGACCGTCAGATCTGGTTTGAAATTTTTATTTATTGTATATAGAATGGTTATGTCCTCTGATTTTGATAGTTACTAAAGCCGACTACAAAACATAAGACCGGTTATGAATAGCATTCTATAATTTACTTATACGAAAATACATATATATCAATGATTAAAACCATAAATATTAATTTATGAAAAAAAGAATGAATCGCCGCGATTTTATAAAGACAAGTGCATTAACGGGAGCCGCCATTGGTCTTACAGGCCCGTTCACATTCGCAAGGGGTGCAAATGCACCGAATGAAAAGGTAGTCGTAGCAATAATGGGGGGCAGAGGCCGTGCAAGTGCACTTGCTGAATCTTTTGCCGAGGTAGAAGGAACTGAAGTAAAGTCCATTTTTGATGTAGATCGTCGGCCACTTGAGGAGTTATCGGAATCAGTAAGCGAAATACAGGGACGAAAACCTGAATATGGAACTGATTTTAGAAAAGCACTTGAGGATCCTGATATTGACGCTCTGGTGATTGCAGCACCGGATCACTGGCATACAGCTGCAACAATCATGGCATTAAAGGCGGGTAAGCATGTTTATGTAGAAAAGCCAGCCAGTCATAATCCCCGGGAAGCAGAGCTGATTGTACAGGCGCAACAACGATATGGTAAAGTTGTTCAGATGGGAAATCAGCAACGATCTTCTTCTGAATCTATCCAAGCTATGCAGGATATCAGTGAAGGAATTATTGGGGATGTATATTATGCAAAAGCATTTTATGCTAATTCCAGAGGCCCTATTGGGAATGGTAAAATTGCAGAAGTGCCTGAATGGCTCGATTATGAACTGTGGCAAGGTCCAGCCCCCAGAACACCCTATCGTGACAATCTAATCCATTATAACTGGCACTGGTTTTGGAAATACGGTACCGGAGAACTTTTAAATAATGGTACCCATGAGTATGATATTTGCCGGTGGGCCTTAGGGGTGGATCATCCTAACCGAGTTTCTTCAAACGGTGGTCGTTACCATTTTGATGATGACTGGGAATTTTATGATGTGCAAAATGTTACCTATGATTTTCCTGAAGGAAAGTCCATAAACTGGGAAGGAAGAAGCTGTAATGGATTTGGTTTTTGGGATAAAGGACGAGGCTCGACACTTCACGGTACTGAAGGTACAATCATGATTGACAGAGGTGGTTATAAAGTCTATAACCTGGACAACGAAGAGGTCAAAAGTGTGATGCGTGATGAAGAAGTTGATCCGCTGGATACAGTAGGTGGAGGAGGTTTATTAGATGCACATGTTCACAATTTTGCAATGGCTATTCGTGAAGGTGAACAACTGAATTCACCTATAGATGAAGGACAAATCAGCGTGCATGCACTGCATCTTGGAAATATTTCTCAGAAAATGGGCCGTTCGTTAAACATAAACACCAGAAATGGGCGCATCATCGGTGATTCTGAAGCTATGAGTATGTGGGGTCGTACCTATGAACAAGGATGGGAACCGCGTATCTGATAAACTATTATTTTCTTATTTAGATGCCTGTTATAGAAAGTTACGGAAGTGGAATCCATGATGTTCAGATATCGATATTTGACATAGATTGGGGATTCTTCTTGTCAAAGCGTGAAGAAATAATAAAAAAATAATCTTAACAAAAGATTCCATGAAATTACTTTCAGTAATTATCGTACTATTTATTTTCATCGCCAATTGTTCAGGCACCAATAATCAATCATTTGAATATACTGCTGGTGACCATTATCTCAATAATGTACTAACTCATGTCGATCTTGAAATGGATAGTGCATTTGGGAGTTATTGCCTTGAGACTGGCGGTGAATTAATTCCCGCACAGGCCGAACCATTATCCAGTGATGGAGTTCGGGTATGGTGGCAGGCAACGCTCCCGGCCGGTGAGACGATCGAATATACAATCCATCAAGAACAGAACTGTTCAGATACTGAATTCAGCTGGCAAAGTACTGGGGATCAATCGGTTCAGTTACAACACAATGGTCAGCCTCTAATTCAGTACGAACATCCAGTTTTTGATACTGAAAATATAGAGGAAACCAAGAAACCATTTCACCATGTATTTGACCCCGCATCCGGTGAATTAATTACTAAAGGTTTAGGGGGATTGTATCCTCATCACAGGGGCATCTTTTTTGGTTATAACCAGCTCAGGATTGATGAAAAACAGCTGGATATCTGGCATGCGAATGAAGGAGAAAGAAGTGAACACGAAGAGTTCGAAGAGGAGATTGCCGGGCCAGTTTTTGGAGGGCATATCGTACAGATTCACTGGAAGGATCATGACGGTAATGTGATGTTAAATGAAACGCGGGATATACGAGCGTTCAGGTATAACGATCACAGCTTTTTTATTGATTTCCATACAAAACTAACTTCAGTTGCAGGCCCCGCTGAATTGGCAGGTGATCTTCAGCATGCTGGTGTGCAGTTCAGGGCCGCCCAATACGTGGCAGATCATTCCGGGGAAACTCAATTTATCAGGCCCGGTGATTGGTCACACTATCCTTCCGATAAAGAATTAGGAGAAGAGGAGTGGGAGAATGTGCCATGGAATGCGATGCAATATTCAATCCACGAAAATTCTTATACTGTGGCATATATGAGTCATCCTTCAAACCCGGGGCCATCTGAAATGTCAGAGCGCAAATACGGCCGATTTGGCGAGTTCATACCCTACTCTTTAGAAGAGGATGAATCCCTGAAGCTTCGATACAGATTTTGGATTGTTTCCGGCGATACTATATCAGCAGCAGAAATAGAGCAACAGTTTCAAATCTATTCCGACCAGACAGTAGAGTAATCAAATTTTCACAATCTTCGTTATCTCTATAATTAAGACTAAGTAATCTGTCTTTAGCCTATATGTCAACATTTTCAAAGAATAAATCAAAAAAAACAGGCATTGGAATTGTAGGGCTTGGGAGTATATCCACCACTCATGCAGAAGCCATAAACAACCTGGATGATGCAGAACTGGTAGCGGCCTGCAGCAGAAGTGAGGTTAACCGAGATACATTTAAACAAAAGTTTAACGTTCCGGTTTATGCTGACTACGAGGAGTTTCTTTCGCATACCAGCCTTGATGTGGTTACGATCTGTACCCCGAGCGGATCCCATCTCGACTTCGGGAAATTAGCAGCGAAAGCTGGAAAACATCTGGTTATAGAAAAGCCAATAGAAATATCCGTTGAAAGGGGACGTGAATTATTAAAGCACTGCAATCAAAACGGTGTACAGCTTGCCGTGATTTATCAAAACAGGTTTATCGATGGAGTTCAGCAGATGAAACAGGCTGTTGCAGCTGGAGAAATTGGCACCCCAATAATGGTGCGTGCATCAGTGAAATGGTATCGGGACCAGAAGTATTATTCTGAGTCTGGATGGCGGGGCACACTAAAAATGGATGGGGGTGGGGCTGTCATTAATCAAGCTATTCATACAGTCGATCTCCTAATATGGATGATGGGAGAAATCACGAGTCTCTCAGCTTATACTGAAAAGCTGACACATCCCGGTATCGAAGCTGAAGACAATGCAGTTGCAGTAATGAAATTTAAGTCAGGTGCGCTTGGAGTATTTGAGGCATCTACTTCGATCGTTCCGGCACAGTCTCGATCCCTTGAAATTAATGGCAGCGAAGGAACTGTTCTGCTGGATGGAGATCAGTTTCAGCTGGTTCGAAAGGGTGTGGAAACAGAAGCAGATGAGAAAAGCAAAAAAGGTGCTGAGAGTCCTCTTTCAGGTGTGAAAGCAGCTGATCATCAAGCGCAATATGAGAAAATTGTGAATGCTTTGTCAAATGATGAAACACCGATTGTTTCGGGAGAAGAGAGCCTCCAGTCCCTGGCAGTTGTTGAAGCAATATACAGATCTGCAGGCAGCGGAAAACGTATATCCCCTGATTCGATTCTGTTTCAAGAATGAAGCAGAAATTCAATAATCCATGGCCTCAAATGTAGTCATATTTGATTCCGTCATTTCCCCCGATAGAGTAGAAATCTATTTCGGGTGTCTCTATTGAAGTATAGCCATCATTATAATTGGTGATGAATCAAACCTCAATAGAAAACCTGACTGTATGTTATCATTTCGTCACTCCATTCTTCCGATCGTATTGCTGATCGCTTTCTTTTCAGAATCAGCCGTAGCCCAGGTCATCCACGGTGTGGATTATTCAGACCGCACTCATTTGAACGAGACATTTGATCTCACCCAAACCGATGAGGTTGGGCAGCGATTTGCATCAGAGCACCTGACCCACGAGGATAAAGTGACCGGTTTTGAGGTTACTTCTCTCACCACGGCGCGCTACTCAAACTCCACCTTTTACCAGACGCATCCAAGCTGGACGCCCGATGAGCGGTATATCGTGTTTCGCTCCAATCGGCTGGGAAGCGGTCATGCATACGCGGTATCGCTGGAAGATTTTGAAATTGTGCAGGTTACCGGCGGTGATGACGGCAATAATCTTCACCTGGGATGGGAAACCAATGTGGCGTATCATTTTCGCGGAAACCAGTTAATTGAATTGGATCTGGGCACGCTTCTGGCCGATAGTGAAAATGGCAGCGTGGGTGATCCGTCAACCTACGACCGGGTTGTTACCGATTTACCGGAAGATCTGAACCCGAGCGGCGATTTTGCGCTGGATGCTGACGAGGATCGGCTCTTTTTTATATCGCGTCATGATCAGGAACTCTCCACATTCTATATGGTTGACCTTGAATCAGGAGATCTGCAGAAACTTCTGGAGGTGCCGTTCTGGGCCAATCATCTGCAGGCAAACCGTTGGGTTTCCGGAGAGATGGTTTATAGCTGGGAGGCACGGGGTGATTCTCCACAGCGTATCTGGATGCTGACTGTCGATGAAAACGGTGAAGCTGAAACACGGCCGGTGTATGAAGAGGATGATTACGAATGGGTTACGCATGAAGTATTTATGGGGCCGGATCACGTTATTTTTGCCATCACCAGATCATAAATACGTAGATTTTGATACACCAGAGCCTCTTGCTTTACTACTTTTA
>LKNA01000092.1 GCA_001564065.1 Chitinophagaceae bacterium T5-Br10_B2g13 | reverse complement strand
GGCGATAACGTGAAGCTGAATGTGAAGTTGATTCAGCCGGTAGCGATGGAAGCAGGTCTTCGGTTTGCGATCCGTGAGGGTGGCCGTACCGTAGGTGCCGGAGTAGTAACTAAAATACTTGACTAAAAAGTCAGATTTTTTGGGCACTAAGGTAAAGCTTAAAATAGCTTTACCTTTTGTGCTATATACGGGCGTAGCTCAGTCTGGTCAGAGCACTGGTCTCCAAAACCAGGTGTCGGGAGTTCGAATCTCTCCGCCCGTGCAACAAGAAAAAGCCTGAAAAGCACTATGGAAAAAATTAAAGAATTTGTTGAAGGTGTGCGAAAGGAGATGGCGAAAGTCACCTGGCCCACACAGCAAGAGTTAATTGATAACACGATAATTGTAATCGTATTCACCATTATAATATCACTATTTATTTTTGGTGTAGATCAGGTATATAGTACAATATTGGAGGCGATCTACAGATGAGTTCTGAAGATAGTTTTGACTGGTATGTGGTTCGCGTATTTACCAGTCATGAAAAAAAAGTTAAAGAGTATCTCACACGAGAAATTGAAGAGCAGGGACTGGAGCATAAGATTAGTGAGATTTTAATCCCGACAGAAACAGTTATTGAAATCAGATCGGGTAAAAAGAAAACGAAAGAGAAGAATTTTTTTCCAGGATACATTTTAGTTAAAACCCGATACGACGAAGAGGTAAACAATTTAATACAGAGCGCTCCTTCCTGTCTGGGTTTTTTGAAAGTTGGGAAAAGTCAGGTTATACCTGAGCCTTTAAAGAAGCATGAAGTTGAGCGGATTATTGGCCGGGTAATGGATAATCAGGAAGCTGTTGAGAAAGGCGGAGTTGTAGATATCCCTTATAAAGAAGGTGATATTGTGAAAGTTGTAGACGGACCTTTTAAAGAATTTGATGGTACCGTTCAAGAGGTACTTACGGAAAAACTCAAACTGAGAGTTATGGTAAGTATTTTTGGGCGGAAAACCCCGGTTGAGGTTGATCTGGATCAGGTCGAATCAGCTACATAAGAACATTAACGTGAGCTATTACGCAGCAAACAGAAGCACGAATCGCTAATTGATTCAATATGGCAAAAAAAGTAGATAAGGTGCTAAAACTTCAAATTGTTGGTGGACAGGCAAACCCTGCTCCTCCGGTAGGTCCAGCTTTAGGCCAGGCCGGAATCAACATTATGGAGTTTTGTAAGGCATTTAATGCAAAAACCCAAGATAAGGCGGGTACTATTGTACCGGTTGAGATTACAGTTTATGCGGATAAGTCTTTTACATTCAAAACAAAGACTCCACCCGCTGCTGTTCTTCTCAAAAAAGCCGCAAAGATCAAATCCGGTTCAGGTGAACCTAACCGTGCGAAAGTAGGGAAGGTAACCTGGTCTCAATGCAAGGAAATTGCAGAAGAGAAAATGGAAGATCTGAACGCTTTTGATGTGGATAGGGCGGCTGAAATGATTGCCGGTACTGCACGCAGCATGGGTTTGCGAGTAATCCGAGATAAATAACGAGGATGTAAGAAATGGCAAAAAGAGGTAAGAAATATCAAAAGGTCGCAGAACTGATTGACCCTGATATGGAATACACTATCGAAGAGGCCTGTGATCTGATTAAACAGACTAAAACAGCAAACTTCGATGAGTCCGTAGATTTAGATCTTCGGTTAGGTGTAGATCCACGTCATGCAGATCAGATGGTTCGTGGCACTGTTTCGCTCCCTCACGGAACCGGGAAATCCGTTCGTGTGCTTGCGTTGGTTAACGAAGCAAAACAGGAAGAAGCGAAAGAGGCTGGAGCCGATTTTGTTGGCCTTGAAGAATACATTGAAAAAATTGAAGAAGGTTGGGCTGATATCGACGTAATTATCGCTACCCCGGATGTTATGGGTAAGATCGGTAAATTGGGTCGGCATCTAGGACCGAGAGGTTTGATGCCTAATCCTAAAAGTGGAACTGTAACAATGGATGTTGCAGACGCTGTAAAGGAGTTTAAGCAAGGAAAAATTGATTTCCGAGTGGATAAGCAAGGAATTATGCACACCTCTATAGGTAAAGCAAGTTTTGATGCTAATGAAATTCGAGAAAATCTGATCTCTTTCCTTCAGACAATATTGAAACTCAGACCAGCATCTGCTAAAGGGGCATATATTAGATCTGCTAATCTTAGCACTACTATGGGTCCCAGCGTATCGATTAGTCGATCATCTATTACTTCAATTTAGAAATTTAACAGGTTAGAACAATGCCGACATTAGCAGAAAAAAAGGCAGTTGTAGAAGAAATTACCGAGCAGCTTGAAAGCTCTAACGCCGTCTATATTACTAAGTATACAGGGATGTCTGTCTCTGATATGGGCGAGTTAAGAGGCAAGTTTCGCGAAGGTAGTGTACAGTTCAAAGTGTACAAAAATACACTTATGAAACGTGCAATGGATACAATTGGCGGATATGAAGAGCTCTACGATCACTTGGAAGATCAAAATGGTTTTGCATTTGTGGATGAAGAGCTTGCAGCACCTGCTAAAGTCCTAAAAGATTACATTAAAGAACACAATAAGCCGGAGTTTAAAGCGGCTTTGATTGATGGCGATTTTTACAGTAAAGACCAACTCGATACACTGGCTGCAATGAAGTCCAGAACAGAAGTGATCGGAGATATTGTAGGTCTGCTGATGGCGCCAATTTCAAATGTAATAAGTGGACTCGAAGCACAAGGAAACAATATTGCAGGTGCAATTCAAACCATCGCCGAAAAAGGCGAATAACCAAATCAATAAACTTTTTTAATTAAAACCGACGAACGGAGAATTAACAATGGCTGACGTTAAAGAAATCGCAGAACAACTCGTTAACTTAACGATCAAAGAAGCTAATGAATTAGCTAAAGTTCTTGAAGAAGAATACGACATCAAACCAGCTGCTGCTGCAGTTGCAGTTGCCGGCGGACCTGCCGGTGGCGGAGAAGCTGCTGAAGAGCAAACAGAATTCGATGTAATTCTGAAATCTGCTGGCGCTAAGAAAATTGGCGTTATTAAGGAAGTGAGAGGAATCACTGGTCTTGGGCTGAAAGAAGCTAAAGAACTTGTTGATGGAGCTCCTAATGCAATCAAAGAAGCAGTAAGCAAAGAAGAAGCTGAAGAAGTTAAAGCTAAGCTTGAAGAAGCTGGTGCTGAAGTAGAGCTTAAGTAATTACGGCTCCTGCTTTAAAAATAACTTTTAGCCTTAGCCAACGCCGATTTTCGGTGTTGGCTTTTGGCGTCTAAATTGCAAAAGCAATTATTATAGAGGTGTGAAGCTTACACCTCATACCTTTCAGAGAAACTTCATTCTTATTTTTAACCTAAAGGAGAACATCCTTTTGAGTACTACTATGGAGAAAATCCCATTTACCGACCGCCTTTCATTCGGCAGAATTAAAAATGTAATAGATTATCCTGACTTTCTGGATATTCAGCTTGATTCCTTTAATGAATTTGCACAGCTGGATGTAGCGCCTAATCAAAGAGAAGATAAAGGGCTTCAGAGAATTTTCAATGAGAATTTCCCTATTCAGGATACAAGAGAAACACATATTTTAGAGTTTCTCTATTACTCTGTCGATACCCCTAAATACAATATTAAAGAGTGCCAGGAGCGTGGATTAACGTACGCGATTCCGCTTAAAGCCAGAATGCGTTTATCATCTGTGGATGAAACAGATGAAGCTTCTGAGACGATTGAGCAGGAAGTATTCCTTGGCGACCTTCCCTGGATGACGAATAGGGGGACATTTGTTATTAATGGAGCTGAACGTGTAATTGTAAGTCAGCTGCATAGATCTCCGGGTGTATTTTTTGGTCAAAATGTTCATCCAAACGGTACTCAACTCTACTCAGCAAGAGTTATACCTTTCAAAGGATCATGGATTGAGTTTACAAACGATATTCGCGATGTGCTTTGGGCTTATATTGATAGGAAGAAGAAGATCCCGGCTACGACATTACTTAGAGCCCTCGGTTATTCAACCGATTTTGATCTTCTGAACCTTTTTGAACTTTCTGAGGAGGTAGACTTTGGCTCTAAGAAAGCATATAACGACAAACTGGTCGGTAAACGACTTGCAACGGATATCACAACCGAAGTAACTGAAGAAGTGGTTGATGATGAAACCGGTGAAGTAACGGAAGCCACTAACCGTAAAGTTCTGCTAGAGAGAGATCATGAACTTACTGAAGATGATTACGGTCTGCTAAAAGAAGCCGGTCAGAAGAAAGTTCTTGTTCAAAAAATTAATGCTGAAGAGTCCGAGCGATCTGTCATTATGAACACGCTCAGAAAAGATCCATCTCACGACGATGTTTCTGCTCTTGGAGAAGTTTATCAGCAGATCAGAACAGGTGAAATGCCTGATCCTGAAACGGCACGTCAGGTACTCGAGCGACTCTTCTTTAGTGATAAGAAGTATGACCTGGGTGAAGTTGGTCGTTACAGATTAAATAAGCGTCTGAAAGTTGACGTGGATCAGGATGTTCACTATCTGACGAAAGAAGACGTTGTTGCAATAGTGAAAGAGGTAATTCGTCTTAAAGAGATGAAGTCTCAGGTTGATGACATTGACCACTTGAGTAATCGTCGTGTACGTACAGTAGGTGAGCAGCTCGGTCAACAATTTGCAATTGGTTTGGCACGTATGTCGCGAACCATTCGAGAGCGAATGAGTTCTCGTGATGCTGAACAGCTTACACCTCAGGATCTTGTTAATGCCAGAACGATCTCAAGTGTTATTAACAGCTTTTTTGGTACAAATCAGCTGTCTCAGTTTATGGATCAAACCAATCCGGCAGCTGAATTAACACACAAGCGTCGTATGTCTGCGCTGGGTCCCGGTGGATTGACACGTGAGCGAGCCGGTTTTGAGGTTCGTGATGTTCACTACACTCACTATGGCCGACTTTGCCCAATTGAAACACCTGAGGGTCCGAACATTGGTTTGATTACATCGCTATGTATTCATGCCAAGGTGAATGACTTCGGATTTATCGAGACTCCATACCGAAAGGTTAAGGACGGAGTTGTTTCGAATGAAGTGGATTATTTAGCGGCTGAGCAGGAAGATGAAACAGTTATTGCACAAGCAAATGCTCCTTTAGATGATAAAGGGAATTTTGAGAATGATGCGATTTTCTCTCGGTTTAGAGACAGTAATGTTGGATTAGCTAAGCCGGAGCAAATTGAATATATGGATGTATCTGCCAATCAGATTACATCATTGGCAGCAGCACTTATTCCGTTCATCGAGCACGATGATGCTAACCGTGCGCTGATGGGATCGAATATGCAGCGTCAGGCTGTTCCACTTCTCCGACCGGAATCTCCGGTTGTGGGTACCGGACTTGAAAGACGAGCTGCACAGGATTCTCGTGCGATTATCGTTGCAGAGGGTGACGGTGAAGTAGTTTATGTAAGTGGTAATGAGATTCGGGTTAAATATAACCGAACAGAACTGGAGGAGAACTGCTTTTTCGATAACGGCATTAAGTCATATCATTTACAGAAATTTGAGCGTAGTAACCAAGATACAACGGTTAACCAAAGACCGGTTGTTAGTGTTGGTGATAAAGTCACTGAAAATCAGGTGCTGGCAGATGGCTGCTCCACTGAAAAAGGTGAACTTGCGCTTGGTAGAAATATGCTAGTTGCTTTCATGCCTTGGAGAGGTTACAACTTTGAGGATGCGATCGTAATCAGTGAGCGTGTTGTTCAGGAGGATGTTTATACATCAATCCACATCACGGAATTCGAACAGCAGGTTCGAGACACAAAACGTGGTGAAGAAGAACTTACACGGGAAATTCCAAACGTAAGTGAAGACGCTACTAGAAACCTTGATGAGAAAGGTATTATTCGCATCGGTGCGAAAGTCAATTCCGGCGACATTCTGGTTGGTAAAATTACGCCAAAAGGCGAAACGGATCCAACACCTGAAGAGAAGCTTCTCAGAGCTATTTTCGGTGATAAGGCCGGTGATGTGAAAGATGCGTCACTGAAAACACCTCCGGGTGTGGCTGGAGTAGTTATTGATACGAAACTGTTCAGCCGTAAGCGAGACGAACAGATTTCTCGTAAGGAAGAGAAGCAACTTGTAGAACAAGAAAATGAGCGACATGCTCAAAAAGTTGCTGACTTGAATGCACAGTGGGCAGATAAGATGTATAGCCTGTTGCGTGATAAAACTTCACCGGGCGTATATAACTACAGCAATGTTGAGCTTATCCCGAAAGGTGAGAAATACAAGAAATCAGTATTTGAGGAACTAGATCCTGTAACCATAAATGAAGATATCGATTGGGCGACCGATGAAAATTTGGTTAAACATGTGAAGCTTCTGTTCAAAAACTACAGAGATCTGAGAAGAGATATCGAAACTGAGGCGAAACGCCGCAAGTATCAGATTCAGGTTGGCGACGAATTGCCACCGGGAATTATCCAAAAAGCCAAGATCTATGTTGCCAAGAAGCGTAAGATTCAGGTAGGTGACAAGATGGCCGGACGTCACGGTAACAAAGGTGTTATTGCGAAAGTTGTACCGGTTGAGGATATGCCGTTTATGGAAGACGGAACTCCTGTTGATGTGGTACTGAACCCACTTGGTGTACCGTCTCGTATGAACCTTGGACAGATTTATGAAACTATTCTTGGATGGGCCGGAATGAAGTTAGGTGTGAAGTACGCTTCCCCAATCTTTGACGGTGCATCTTATGATCAGGTTCAGGAAGAACTTAAAAAAGCCGGACTGCCTGAAGATGGCCGACTCTATCTTTATGATGGACGAAGCGGTGAACGTCTTGATCAGCAAACCACTGTAGGTTACATGTACATGCTGAAGCTCAATCACTTGATTGAAGATAAGATGCACGCCCGTTCTATCGGTCCATATTCACTTATTACACAGCAGCCACTCGGTGGTAAAGCACAGTTTGGTGGTCAGCGACTGGGTGAGATGGAGGTTTGGGCTCTGTACGCATACGGTGCTTCCAGCATTCTGAAAGAGATGCTCACTGTTAAGAGTGATGATGTGAAAGGACGATCCAAGGTATATGAAGCCATTGTTAAGGGAGAAAATCTCCCGGAAGGCGATATACCTGAGTCGTTTAAAGTATTGCTCCGTGAATTGATGGGGCTTGGACTCGAAATTCACATTGACTAACGTTTGTTCTGTTAAATAAATCAAATTGGGAGGATTACCCTTGCCGTCGACAAAAACATTAACTGTTACAAAAGACTTCTCTAACATCGGAATCTCTCTGGCTTCTGCCGAGACGATTTTATCCCGGTCACATGGAGAAGTTCTGACACCAGAAACGATAAATTACAGAACATTCAAACCGGAAATGGATGGTCTTTTCTGCGAAAAGATCTTCGGACCGGTTAAAGATTATGAATGCCACTGTGGAAAATATAAGCGCATCCGTTACAAAGGAATTATTTGTGACCGCTGCGGTGTGGAAGTGACCCGAAAAGCTGTTCGAAGAGAACGGATGGGACACATTACACTTACAGTGCCGGTTGTACACATCTGGTATTTTAAGTCTTTGCCTAGCAAAATTGCATATCTGCTTGGCTACTCTTCTAAGAACCTTGAAAGAATTGTTTACTACGAAACATTTGTAGTGATCAATCCCGGCTTAGCACGCGATCTTGGTTATAAGCGAGGAGATCTGATTTCAGAAGAAGAGAAGTACGACATTCTGGACCAGCTTCCCGAAGATCATCACGAGCTTGATGATGAGGATGAAGACAAATTTATCGTAAATGATGGTGCCGAAGCAGTACAGGCACTACTCACAGATATGGATTTGGACGGTCTGGCATATCAGCTGCGCTATGAAGTGAAGAATGAAACTTCACAAATGCGTAAGAAAAAGAAATTGAAAAGACTGCAGGTAATTGAGTCTTTCAGAGCTGCAAATCAGCATACGCAAAACAATCCGGAATGGATGGTTCAAAGCGTAATTCCTGTGATTCCACCTGAATTGCGGCCTTTGGTTCCATTGGAAGGTGGTCGGTTTGCAACATCTGACTTGAATGACCTGTACAGACGTGTAATTATTCGAAATAATCGTCTGAAACGATTAATTGATATCAAAGCTCCTGATGTAATTCTCAGAAATGAGAAGAGAATGCTCCAGGAAGCGGTCGATTCACTTTATGACAACTCAAGAAAATCGAACGCGGTTCGAAACAATAATCGTCCTCTAAAATCTCTCAGTGATATGCTGAAAGGGAAGAGCGGACGTTTTCGTCAGAACTTGCTTGGTAAGCGTGTTGACTATTCCGGTCGTTCGGTAATTGTTGTTGGTGCAGATCTGAAGATGCATGAATGTGGTCTTCCAAAAGAGATGGCCGTTGAACTTTACAAGCCATTTGTTATCCGACGCCTGATTGAGCGTGGATATGTAAAAACAGTAAAAAGTGCTAAAAAAGTTGTTGATCGACGAGATCAGGTTGTATGGGAAGTTCTTGAAAATGTAATTGACGGACACCCGGTACTTCTGAACCGTGCTCCAACGCTTCACCGTTTGGGTATTCAAGCTTATCAGCCGGTGCTGATTGAGGATAAAGCGATTCGACTTCACCCGCTCTCATGTACTGCCTTTAATGCTGACTTTGACGGTGACCAGATGGCTGTTCACCTTCCTTTGAGTCACGATGCTATTCTTGAAGCGTCTATTCTGATGCTTGGTTCTCATAATATTTTGAGTCCGGCCAACGGTGGACCAATTGCAGTACCGTCTCAGGATATGATTCTGGGTATTTACTACACCACCAAGATGGGCAGTGGTAAGAAAGGAGAAGGAAAGACTTTTGCCAGTACTGATGAAGTAGTAATTGCTTACGATCAGGGTAAAATCGAGACTCACGCCAAGATTAATGTTCGTGTGCCAAAAGTGAATGAAAATGGCGAGACCGAATATGAAATCATTAAAACAACTACAGGCCGTGTTCTTTTCAATAAGATTGTTCCTGATGAAATCGGATTTATCAATAGAACACTTGGTAAAAAAGAGCTTCGGGTTCTGATTGGTGAAATTCACAGCGAGGTAGGAACTGTTAAAACCGCTGAGTTTCTCGATAAGATGAAACAGATGGGTTTTGAGCGTGCTACTACCGGTGGACTCTCATTCTCTCTTGAGGATATTATTATTCCTGATGCGAAGTTTGAGCTGATACAGAAAGCACAGGATGAGGTTTTAGAAATCCAGGATCGTTACGAAATGGGTTTCATTACTGATAACGAGCGTTATAACCAGGTAATTGACAAATGGACAAGTACCACAAACCGTGTATCTGAAACTCTATTCAAGAGTTTGGCAGATGATAAAGACGGATTTAATTCGATCTTTATGATGGCCGATTCCGGTGCTCGTGGTTCGAAAGAGCAGATTCGTCAGCTTGGCGGTATGCGTGGTCTGATGGCTAAGCCACAAAAGAGCTCGATGCAGCAGGGTAATGAGGTAATTGAGAATCCGATTCTCTCCTCATTCCGTGAAGGATTGACAGTACTTGAGTACTTTATCTCTACTCACGGTGCTCGTAAAGGTCTTGCCGATACAGCTTTGAAAACGGCTGATGCCGGTTACCTTACACGTCGTCTCGTTGATGTATCTCAGGATATTATTATTAATGAGCAAGACTGTGGTACTCTGCGTGGTATTAAAATGCAGGCCCTCAAGGATAATGAGGATGTAATTGAAAGCCTTGAAGATCGTATTATTGGGCGTGTGTCCATGCACGAACTGCGTGATCCGATTACCGACGAAGTTCTTTGTGATTCGAATCAACTGATTTCAGAGAAAATTGCCAAGAAAATAGCTGAAACTTCTATTGAAGAAGTTGAGATACGTTCAGTATTGACTTGCGAAACCGAGCGTGGTGTATGTGCGAAATGTTATGGACGTGACATGGCACGTAACAGCATAGTTCAGGTTGGTGAGGCTGTAGGTGTTATTGCTGCTCAATCAATTGGTGAGCCGGGTACTCAGCTTACACTGCGAACGTTCCATGTTGGTGGTACGGCTTCTCGTATGGAGGCTGATTCTCAGCACAAAGCGAAATTCGACGGTAAGATAGAATTTGAAAACGTACGAATTGTTGAGTACGACGATGGTGAAGAGATTCACAATGTGGTATTGAGCCGTGCCGGTGAAATGAAGATTGTAGGAGAGGATGGCAAAATTCTCAACACCTACAACGTACCTTACGGTTCAGAAATGATGGTTGAAGAGGGTGAGAAAGTTCTGAAAGGAATGCCGCTTTGTAAGTGGGATCCTTATAACGCACTCATCTTTAGTGAACTCGATGGTAAAATTGAGTACAAAGACATCATCGAAGAAATTACATTTACCGCGGATACAGATGCTCAGACAGGTCACCGTGAGAAAGTAATTATCGATTCTAAAGACAGATCACTCATACCTACATTGGTAATTAAGGGTGAAGATGACAGAATTCGTGAAAATACTCTCCCTGTAGAAACTCATATTGTAGTTGAAGACGGAGAGAAAGTTCAGGCCGGTCAGGTTCTGGCTAAGATCCCACGATCTGCATCCAAGTCTAAAGATATTACCGCGGGTCTTCCACGTATTACTGAGCTATTTGAAGCGAGATCACCAAGCGATCCGGCTGCCGTTACAGAAATTGACGGTATTGTGAGAATGGGCGGACGTAAGCGTGGCTCTCAGGAAGTCATTGTTGAAAGTAAAGACGGAACGGACGAGAAGAAATATCTCATTCCACTGTCTAAGCATATCCTTGTACAGGAAAATGACTTTGTGAAAGCCGGACAGGCACTGTCTGACGGAACCATTCCCGCACAGGAGATCCTGAATATTCTCGGACCATTTGCCGTACAGTCTTATCTGGTGAATGAGATTCAGGAGGTTTACCGACTACAGGGTGTGAAAATTAATGACAAGCACGTTGAAGTGATTGTACGCACCATGATGCAGAAGGTTGAAGTTCTGGATCCGGGCGACACGATGTACCTTGAAGGTGACAAAGTTGACCGATTTGAACTCAATAACAGAAATGATGAGCTGATTGGTAAATTTGTAGTTACAGATCCGGGCGGAAGTGAGCTTAAGAAAGGAGCCATTCTTGACAGACGTCAGGTTCGTGAGGTTAATAACGAACTGATTAAAGATGGCAAAGATGAGCTGCAGACTCGGGAAGCTGAGCCGGCCGTTTCTAAGCCGATTCTGTTAGGTATTACCCGGGCGTCTCTCTCTACAGAGAGCTGGTTGTCAGCGGCCTCGTTCCAGGAAACAACAAAAGTTCTTACCCAGGCATCCATCGAGGCGAAAAAAGATCTGCTTCGCGGGCTGAAAGAGAATGTAATTGTTGGTCATAAAGTACCTGCAGGTACCGGACTTCTCAAATACGACGAACTCATTGTTGGTTCTAAAGCCGATTATGATGAGGGCGATGAGGAGGTGCAAAAAGTGTTTGAAACACTTGGCGCCGACAATCCTGAAGAAGAGGAAGATTAAAAGAAATAAAAAAGCCCTGATGAAAATCAGGGCTTTTTTTGTTTAAACTAATCGTGGAATGAAATTATTTCTTCTCAATATTTTCGAGAAGAGTTTCAGCTTCTTTAATTAAATCATCAGCTCGTTTTTTAGCGTCGGAAACAACATCATCTCCTTTCTGTTTGGCGTCGGAGGCGATTTTTTCTCGTTCACTTTTAAGCTGACTGATTAATTTGTTTAATTCATCAGCATAGTTGCTTACCTGATATGAAATTTTACCCCGGGTATTAGAACCGGAATCGGGAGCATAAAGCAATGCAACTGCTGATCCAACCAATGCGCCTGTAATTAAACCGAGTGTGAAACCTTTTCCTGAATTACTCATAATTTTCAAATTCTGTTATTATTTACATTAAAATAGCAAATTGTCGCAGATCTATAAACTGTTTAACTGTACGATTTTATAACATTCTTTATATTAAATAAAACAATTATCCTTTAACAAAATTCCCCTATGAAATTTTTTATCGACACAGCCGACCTCGACGAAATTAAAGAAGCCAATGATTTAGGTGTTTTAGATGGTGTTACTACAAATCCGAGCTTATGCGCAAAAATTGGCGTAAGCGATTTTGAAGGACATATTGCTAAAATTTGTGATATAGTTGATGGCGATGTCTCTGCCGAAGTAATTTCAACTGAGTATGATGAAATTATCGAAGAGGGTCGAAATATAGCTTCAATAGCAGATAATGTTGTGGTTAAGGTGCCATTGATTAAAGATGGGATCAAAGCGATTAAAACATTTAGTGAGGAAGGGATCAAGACAAATTGTACTCTCTGTTTTTCCGCTTCTCAGGCGCTAATTGCCGCTAAGGCGGGTGCTACATACATCTCACCGTTTATCGGCCGCCTGGACGATATTTCGAGCGAGGGAATGGATTTAATAGCTGATATCAGACTTGTTTATGATAATTACCTGTTTGATACAGAAATTCTAGCTGCAAGTATTCGTCATCCAATGCACCTGTTAGAAAGTGCTCGATTGGGAGCTGATGTAGCAACCATGCCGCTTAAGGTCATCGATCAGCTTTTGAAACATCCGCTAACTGACATCGGTCTGGAGAAGTTCCTGGCTGACTGGGATGATCTTCAAGATTCACTTAAGTAATAAATATTCGCACATATAGCTGCAAATGAGTATTGAGCCGTTCTCTAATTCTTAGGAGGCCGGCTCTTTTTATATATGTCTAAAAAAAACTGCAAGCCTTTCCTTGATTTGCGCCTATTATGATTTCTTTCTGAGGAAATGAATATCAGAGGGCTTTGCAGAACCCCCTTATTTTCGAGGTTTTGGTTAATAAATTGTAGATTTCAAGGGAATCATCACAGACAATACCAATTAAGCTAACTTTCGCTATGGATCATCGATTTCAACTCGGCAT
>LKNA01000091.1 GCA_001564065.1 Chitinophagaceae bacterium T5-Br10_B2g13 | reverse complement strand
CGAAGTTTCACGAAGGTTTTTTGTTTAAATCCTCACTCATTTTACTTTTTAAATGGTAATTCCACATGGGCTGATAGGCTTCACGAAATTGCCAGGCGAATATCCCCAGTAATGCCGCCAACAGGATTCCAAAAGGTGGATTTCCATTTAGCATCAGGTGTGTGAACAGAATCACCACTATAAAGGGAGTCAGTAATACGATTCCCAGGGGAGCTGTTCGATTGAATAACATTAATATTCCAGAAGCAACATAGGTGACCGACATGATCGGCCCGATAAAGCCTGTTGCGAAGATGGCATTGGTAAATTCATTTGTCTCAGGGCTGCCCGGAAATTCCGATGCCGGCAAAATTCCGGCAACCATCAGTAACGAGTGGACTCCGATCAGAAAGAAGAAGGCTGCATACATCCAGCGAACTATTTTCAGGAATTTTATCATTTTAAAATTTGAATATGTTATCGGTTAGTTTTTATGCTGTTGTTTAATACTTTTCTTCGTGCGACATTGAGTCTTCGTGCCTTCGTGGTAAAATCCGGGGGTTAATTTTATCCACGAGCGGTATACCACGAAGCCACGAGGGCACGAAGGATCACGAAGTTTTTTTATTCCTCTATTTCAAATAACACTGCTGCATTTTCCCATAGAATCGCACGTTTGTCATCAATGGAAAGGTACTCGGCTTCCCTGATTGTGGTAACTGACCGGCCTATCACCTCAGGGACAAGAATTTTTTGATTAAAAACCGAGGTTCTTAAAACGGCTTCATCAGGATTGCCACGAAGACACGCCTGCGTGCAGAAGCACTTCGGTGCACAGGCACGAGGGCACGAAGAATCACGAAGGTTTCTTCATTGCCATCTTCGTGTACCTTCGGGTCTTTGTGTCTTCGTGGTGAAAAATCGAGGCTGGTATTTAGTTGATGCCTGGATTGACACTAAGGTTCACGAAGGATTGCAATCTCCTCCTCACATCTCCGCAATCACCTCAACGGATCGCTGTATTTCATCCTCATTATTGATCAGGCTCGGGGCCAGGCGCGCATGGGATTCCCGGTAGGGCGTGGTACTCGCGGTGATATTGTGCCGGTGATACTCTTCCACAACCTCGCCGGGTGTATAACCATCCACATCAAAACAGACCATTCCCGAGGAAAGCTTTTCACTCATAGGAGTATGAAGGCGTACGTTAGGCATCTCCGCAAGCGCCTCCTTACACATCGTGTTCAGTGAATGGATTCTCTCCTGTACCCTCGACTTCCCGATATCGAGATGGAACCGGAACGCTTCAGCCAAAGCCCAGCGGTGTTCGAATGAGTGAAAACCACCGGGAGTGAAATAGTTACCCGGAGTAATATAGGGTGTATCGGGTGGCAGCATGCCCATCCAGACACCCACACTCGGTCCGAAATTCGGTATCACCGGGTCGAGCGCCTCCCATGCTTCAGGACCTCCCCAGATAATCCCCGTCCCGCGTGGGCCGAACAGCCATTTGTGTGTGCCGGCAATAAAAAAGTCGCAGCCCAGATCATCCACTGTCACATCTTCAATACCAAGTCCGTGTACACCATCTACGCAGAACAGCACACGATCCTCATCTTCTCTTGAACTGTTCAATTCTTTTAAAACCTGTGCCATCTTTTTGATGGGCAATTTGACTCCTGTTGAGGAATGAACCCAGGTTACCGCAAGCACTCTCGTCTGTTCCGTTATTGCTTCTTTGGTGCGGGAAAGAATCTCATCGACAGAAGCTTCAGCCGGATCGTCATATAAGGAGATCTGGCGGAAATTTGCCC
This sequence comes from Chitinophagaceae bacterium T5-Br10_B2g13, assembly GCA_001564065.1. Taxonomy (GTDB): domain Bacteria; phylum Bacteroidota; class Rhodothermia; order Balneolales; family Balneolaceae; genus Rhodohalobacter. The sequence continues at coordinate 11,213 of LKNA01000091.1, read as the reverse complement.
CGGTGCGATCAGCCCGGTGTTTGATGGACATCTCCGTCGCATAGTGGTCGTGCGTGGTGGTGAGGATCTCCTGATCCGGCCGAAGTTTCAGTGCCCCGTAAACAAGGCCAAGCCCCATTGTAGTGCTGTCGGTCAGCGCGATATGGTCGGGGCTGGCACCGAGATATTCTCCTGCGGCCGCCTGCTGCTCCGGTTCAGCCGTCATAAAATGTTCCTCCCAATAGTGAGCCGGGTCTTCATCCAGGGCTTGTCTATGCTTTGCAATCGCATCCGCCACCGGCTTCGGATGACTTGAAAGTAAAAAAGTGGACATATGGATATGTGTACGCCTAAGCGCAAACTGATCGCGTACATCCGGCCAATTCATCGGATCAAAAGGTTTGGAATTCGTTGTTCGCGAAGCAGCGGGTAGAGATGCCGTACCTAACGCCGGCAGTGCCCCGAGCAGCAGGCCGGTTTGTTTAATAAACTCTTTTCGTTTCATTGTTCCCTCAAATTATATTCAAATTAAAAGCTGTGTATTACAGCTCACTATTTTTGGGGAACAGCAGACGTTATAATCTTGACTTTATTTAACTTGATTGAATAGGTTTAATAATAAAAGTGGTGAATTCAACATAAGATCATTTAATTTTGACACCTCCGGAAATAAAAGGATATCGATCAAAAATGATCGAAAAAAAAATCAACACCTCACTCTAAATGGCATCAAGACCTAACCAGAGAAGAACTTGCTAAATTCGTCTTCAGTTTTCTTAAATCGAATTCACTTTAAATAGTTACTACAAATGAAGTGTTAAGTCAATTAGAATTGAGCATAGGGTAAAAAACTGCCTCCGCCCTCTTATTTCTTATTCAGCACCAACAACTGTTTTGAAGTACTGCTTAATCGGGCCAGTGTTTCCAAACCCCACGGAAAAATGCCGTTTGAGTGATTTACACCTTCCGGCCTGATATAGGTCAGATTGGTTTTACCCATCTGTTGGGCACGAACTTCAAAATCATCGCTGTTAAAAATTGGCGCTACCCCGTCAGTATCTCCATGTACTAAAAGTACATCAGCTTCAGGCACATACAGTACAGTGTTCGCTAACACGGCTTGTTCTAGTTCACTCTCTTCCCCATTCAGGTACCGCTCAATAAACGAATCTGTAAAGAGTTCAGTCAGTGACTCGGGAAGCTGAGATACGACCTCACCTGCACTCTGTGATCCGTCAAACAGCCCTGAGGATATTCTATCATCGTATGGTGAGTTGAAATACTCATCCAGGGGACGGGACAATTCGTAAATCTCATGGTAACTTTTAAGAAAATAGGCATAACACGCCACACACTCAGCAGGCTGATCGATGTTATCTATAATAAAATCCATCGTGGATGAGAGATCAAAAATTGGTGCTCCCATAGATACCAATCCCGGCTGTAGCGGTGAAATACCGTTCTCCATTTTCTCTGTAAGCGCCAGCGTTGCATATGCTCCTTCCGAATAGCCGATCAGGTCAATCGAATTGCCCGACCACTCAATACCATTTGATTCCAGAAACTCCAATCCGGCCATCATCATATCGAAACTTGCCGATGCCAGAGACTCTTTATGCTGATAAGGATGCAACTGCTGCGAGGTTACTCCGTAGCCGAGATAGTCCGGCAGAAAAACAATATTACCTACTGATGAGAAAATAGCCTTCCGTGTTACTACTGAATTTGCTACCGCATCTACATAAGGTGCTTCTGCATTTGAAAAAATCGTTGCGTGCTGAATTGACAAAAGTCCCGGCTGAGATGCATTTTTGGGCACAATTATAGCACCGGAGGCGTCAATAGGGCTACCATCCAGGTCTGTAGTCTGGTAAACAATCCTGTACACATCAACGTCGTAGTTAATGTAGGCAGCAGCATCGGGCTGACCTGCAAAGGTCCAGAAAAACTCCATTGATGATTGAGTAATTGTACGGTTGAAATCTTCCGAAACGAGATAGGTAAAGTCCGGGGTGTCAACAGCATTATTGTCACTGCACGAAAGTGTAAGGATGAGCAGTACTGAGAGAGCGGGCCATTTCAATAGTTTCATAGATTTGCCGGTAGGTTTAAATTCTGTCCTGAACATAATAATCAAGCAGAACCTAAACTTCTATGAAAGTTTTTGGGCTACGAAGAACGAATATTGATTCGGATATTAAACCGAATATCGTGGGTTGTTCGTTTAAACGTCCGGGACGATTTTGGCAGAATTTGTGTAAACCCATACTCAAAGTTTGCCTGGATAGTATTTGAAAATCGGTACCCTACTACTGCAGAGCCGTTAATTCTTGTCTGGCCGGTCGGTGGTCTTGGATTGAAACCGTAAGCTGCCGGATTTCGGTTTATAACACCGGCATCATCCTGTAGAGCGCGGTCTAGGTCAGCATCGAGTAAAAAACGCTGTTCTGTATCTTCTATGTAGTTTCCATTAATGGTTAAATCCACATTATTTGCCAGCGTTGAGAAAAATGGAAGCCTGAAGTTTCGCAGGGTATAAGCGAACTGTACCCTGAGCCCTTTCGACGTTCTTTCGGATACCTGAGTGTTGGACAGTGCAAGACTGGTAATTTTACTCGTTTCGTAACCCATCTGGGTTCTCAAACCGTTATCCCAGGTAACATTCAGCTGCAGAAGCGGTGCAAATCTTTTTTCAATATTTACGGAAGATGGGTCGAATTCCGGCCTTACATCCTCAACCTGGTAAATTCCCACCCTCCTTGTAATGGGCGTATCTGCATCATTATTCAGATTCCAGCCAATTCTATACAACCCGTTGTATGCGTGGGTTATGGTCGCTCTCTGCATATACCGGCCAATCCAGGGTATCAGGTTTTCCACCCCTGTCCAGTTAATTCTCCAGTTTGGAAGAGGTATTGGTGTAAAGTTTTTATCGCCAAACACAGACGACCGGCCCAGATACGCTTTTCTGAAGTCTTCCTGCAGGGCAACACTGTTCAGCACGGTATTGCCGTTATCTGAGCCTATCACATTTTCTGTAGCACTCATGCCGTCAAAAGCGGTTTGAAGCTGATCTCTGAACAACTTTTCGTAGCCCGAACCAAATGCCCATACGCTAGAACTGATATTTCCTGACGCGCTTGTAACTGATGTTATCTCGTTATCCGGTCCCAGGGAGATCGATTCTGTTTGCCGTTCATCCCATTGCGTTTGCCAGCTAAGATCTATCGACAGATTAGAAAAAGGATTTAACCGGGTACCGAGTGTAATGTTATCTGAATAGGTGTTATTTGCCGGTATTTGAAGCGTTCCCGTTCCATCAGGGTTGGCAATCAATTTGTCTTGATTGATCCTCTCTACCAAACCAAGTCTGTAGCCAAACGACGGGGTGAAGTTATCTCCGCCAAACATATCAAAAAAGCTTGATCCTCCATCGTAACCCGCCTGAGAACTCGTTTTGGAGTTGCTGTAATTAATGTCTGCGCTTCGCATGCTAAAAACAGCCAGAAATGTTTTTCTCGCGTAGTAGGTAATTTGTTCACCGAAGGTGTACCCGGCTTCATCTTCCCCCGCCCCGTCACGCTCGCGCTGGGCGTTTCTGTCTGCCTCAACTGCATTCTCATAAAATGGAATTTTATTTAAGAGGGTCTCTGTATTAACTCTCAGCGTATGATCCAGCCTGAATGTGTTGGAAACCCTGGCTCCCTGATTTGATCCAAAAGGAGAGTTCTCCCATCTGAATACGCCTGAATATCGGGCATTATAATTCAGCCAGTTCAATGGACGAATCTGGCTGAAACGTGGCTGCCATCCTGCCGTGTAGTTTTCTGAATAGCTGCTTCTACGAGGTGAGAGATCATCAAAGATCAGATCTCGGAACACATCAAAAGATGATTCGGTTGCAAAAGCGTCACTATCCACTCCGGTTAGACCCGCATCCCTCACCGACACCCGTGCCAAATCGAACACACCCTGCGACTGAAATGAAGTGGTGATGGATGGGGTAAGGTTGTAGCCAAAGCCAAGATTGCTGGTATAGGTAAAACTGTGGGTCTGCTGTATGGCAAACTCCTCCTGCTGCTGAAGTGCCCTGCGCTTTCTCTCTTCGTAGGATCTGCGAGTACTTAATGATGATGAAAAACTGGTTGGGGCGTAACCCAGCTGAATTCCGGCAAGACTTCCCGCCAGGGGAACATCAGATAAGAAATTAAACGGCCTTACATATCTCGCTGTTCTGAAGTTGTGATTATACCGGATGGAAGCGTTGTAATTCCAGTTATCCTGGAAAATATACTCGGGTGATCTCCCGTCTGAAGTGTTATAAACATAGTTGATGGTTGTATTATCGAGAGTATACCGGGCAAGACTATTTTGAGAATTTCGTTTCGACAGATTTGAGAGATTGATGGCATAGCTCTCTCTGTAAGTTTCAATTTCGCGGGTTTGTTCTTCAATAAGCCGATCCTGCTGATCTTCACTCAGATTTGTTCTGGACCGAACAGCCTGTTCAAAATCAGTAAAACGAATATCCCCCTGGTTTGGCAGATATTTCGGAACAGAAGTAGATCTTCTCGTTGAGAAGTTAACGGGAATATTCCATCCGTATCGGTCAGGAATAAAACTATCCAGGTTAACGGTTGTGGACAGATCGTAAGCCGTCTCATTACTCACTCTTCGCTGGCCGAGACGGGAATCTAGCGAACCAAATCCCTGAGTCTGACGAGTGAGATTGGCATTAACCGTTGCAAAATCAGCAATTTTCAAATTTGTTTTGGCGTTGGCAGCCCAGCCGGTCTCATTGTCAAAACCGGATACCCTGAGTTCATTCAGCCAGAATTCTGCATTCAGAATTGGAGTACCGGGCCCCTCAGGATTGTCGGCATCAAAAGGATTGCGAATACCCATTCCCACTTCAGAGACTCGCCCAAGAGATGGATTACCTTTTATAGCCACAACCGCGCCGGGCACAGCATCTTCAAGAATATCACCGCGTTCATACACTTCAGAAAGTGAGCCTCCTCCCTCCTGATCCCTGAGCTGCTTCAATTGGTTAAAAGCAGAGAGAACAATATTCATGCTGTTTTCATCGTACAGCCAAACCTGCCTTGCCTCCTCATCAAAAAGCGGATTACCGGCCGGATCAAACTCCTGGTATGGGAAATTGGGATTTGATGGCGTAACCGGCTGGCGGTACTCGTAGTAGTTGTTTTCCAGGTCGTTGCCAAAACGCATCACCAACTCTGCATCTCCCCTGTTTTCATACCCTTCGCCATGCACAAACATTCTCATATTTGAATAGTTCAGTAGATTCAAACCACCGGGATATACTCGCTTAACCAGCTGAAGTGAACCCGGACCGAGGTTCTCTGCCTCCAGTACAATGGATTGCTCATTCTGAAGCGACTGAAGCTGTGTGCCGCGATTTTGCGCCCGTATAGCCCCGCGCGGCTGGCGATAGGGAATCGGGCGTCGGTTTGAGTTCTCCTCAATATTTATGGTACTGATCTTTATGTCGGCATTTGGATCACTTTGTGTATTGATATTCTCATCCTGCCTCCACTGGTTACCCACAAAATCCATGGATGCAAACCGAAGCGTGAATGGCCGCTCGTACCCCGACATCCAGATTCGTATATATGTAATATTCTGAAAGTCATTGATATCTCCCACGGTTCGCTTAAACTCATCCAGCGGTATACGTATCTGGTACCACCGATCCTGCTGGCGTGAACCCGGCACCCTGTCTACGATATAAGTTCCGGGAGAACCAATTTCTAACCGGTTTTCATCTGCAGGGTTCAAATCCACTTCGTACTGAAAGTAGGCATTGGTTAGAGCTACCGTTGATGGATTCACCAAACCCTCTGTATCCGGTCTGTTTGTTGCCGCTCTCTTCTCACTCTGGTCAATGGGCGTATTTCCATCGCTAAAACCGAGCATCCTGTGGAATCTCTCGTGCAGTGGCAGATCCTGAACCTGGGATTCACCGTAAAAAACGTAATCGTCATTTGAGGGGTCAGCCGCAATTCTCTGAAATTTTTCACTCGCTTCTCCCCACTGCTGCCTCATTTCGTCCACAAAATCTGCAAAAATAGTCTGCTCGTTCAAGCCATTTACGCCCCCGGTGTTTGGAAGTCCGTCAAGGCCTACATCTTCGAGATCCCTGTTTTCGTTCGAAAACTGCCCTTCGGGTGGAGGCGGATTTGCAGGTATAGCCGACCGGGGAAACATCTGGCTATCCAGGATAAGTGTCTCCGGGTTGAGCGCCAACCCATCCTCAGTATTGAGCTTGGAGTTCGGTATCACATCCTCAGATATCAAACCAATATCGATATACATTTTACCGTCAAACTCCTCTATGGCTCCCGCAGGTGCCGGCTGACCATTCTCGAGAACAGGCTGAACCCAAAATTCAAGAAACTCAATATTGTTCTGTGAAAAATCTTCCTGTCCGGATGGTATCACCGCTGTCATACCGCCCCATGTACGCTCCGGTTCCTCTTCCAAAAGTGTTCTCAGGTCGGAATTGTAGTTGTACTGCCCTCTGGATGTAGGATCATAAAAAACATCCATTGTGGTGATAATCTCCTCTTGTGGATTCTGTGTCTCACGTCCGGGAAAAACATCTGTAACCCTAACCGGCTGCGATTCCGGTGTAAACTCCACGCTTCCCAGAATAGTAGAGATGTTACGAGGGATTGAATACCATGAAAATTTAGATCTCAAATCAGACCTATCAAGTCTCGACTGCTGATTGGAGGCTGGCTGGCCCGGGAAATCATCCTCTTCAAAAATGGGGACATCCGGATCATATCCTGGAACAGCTGCCGGAGCTGCTGCTAAATTCCAGCGGGTAGCATTTAACAGATTGATTTTAATATTGGAGCCCTCAAAATCGTCGATGAACGAAAGTCCTTGCTCTTCATCTTCAAACAGTTCATTATTCCGAATCGCTCTTCGCACAGCCCGGGTTTCGGCCACACCGGGACGCAATTGTGCAAACTCTCCGCTAAACTCGAATTCCGAATTTTCCCGGGTCTGAATCAGCGGTAACCAGTCTACCGCCCGGGTCAGAAATGGTGTGTTAAATCGAGCATTTGCATCCATACCGATTACAGAGTTGCTGATGGGCTCATCACCGATTCGGATTTTATCATCCAGAGGGCGTTCATTAAATCTGAAAAAGGTGCCGCCAACCCGAAAGTTGTTGGTAATATCATACTCAGCACGCAAGCCGGTAAAGGTTTTCTGCTCGATGGATGTAAGCGCCTGATTTTCATACTCGATCCGAATATCCTGCCCGGGAGCCGTATAACGATCATTTAAAATGGTGATGCTCCCAAAGGAGTAGTCCACCTGGTAGTCAACATTTTCCTGCAGCTGATTTCCATTTGCGTAAACGCGAACCGACCCTTCAACCAGCGCAAATCCAAGGTTATAGTTTTCCTGCAATCCCCCGCGTGATGTTCCGCTAAACCTGAAAAATCCATTCTTAGAACTCTGTGATGCATTTCTTTGTCTCTCTCGATAGAGCTCGTCGTACGTAAGTCTGTCGATCTCTTCCTGGCTTGCCGGAGAATCCTCAAGAACTTCCCGAATCCGGCTGCCAAACGGTTCCAGGTATGGGAAAATGATCAGACCGTTTTGGGGATCCAGTGTTCCTGTTCCAAAATCCAGCTGGTTATCCGGTTCCAATGCTCCTTGCGAGTCAACCCTGTCCAGCCCCAGATCCTGCAGCAGTGTTGTAGTTCTTCCCGGAAGCCGATCCCTGGCGATATTCTGCTCGGTAAATTCCAGTTCCAGATCCAGCGTCTCACGGTTGATATTGCTCACACCCAGAGAGTAGATGTTGCGCATAGTCAGGTTAAAGAGGTCGCTTTCTGTAGATACGTTCTGCGGACGGAGCATCTTGAGGAAAATCCTGTCGTTACCGCTTCTGTTTAGTTCACCTACATTAACAATTTCGTTGTTGGAACCTCTGTATGTAAAAGAGATCGCCAATACCTCTCTGGAACCTAATCCCCTGCGAAGTGAAACATAGCCTGAGATTTTGTTCACTGTATAGTCCGTCCCCTCCTCTAGTGGTGTAAAGTAGCCCTCTTCAAAATTCCTGGATTCTGTAATTCCTAAATCTTCCGGTGAAATACCCACCTGAGGGTCCCTGAACTGATCAAGCAATTCCGGATCAAAAACGTCCAGGTTGTTACCGGGTGGTAAAAACTGATCAGGGCCATCTCTGACCACTCCCTTGTCGGCCAGGGCAACGGCAAGTCGTGCACCGGCATCGGCCTGAATATTTTCTCGGAGTACCCAGACTTCAACATCAGCAATTTGCAGGGTTTGTGAGAGCTGCTGAGGATTTGCCATACTGTTTTCAAACTCCTGCCGGGTGTAGTAATCAAGGAAAAAGTGCCTGTCGTCGCTGTAATCGGCGGGACGAATTTGGATAGGCTGCTCCTGAGAACCGCCCCGAATGGTTTCCACATTGCTTTCGCCATCCTGCTGAGAGAGAACGGACGTGAGCCTGAACGAGCCCAGCTCCGCAACGGATTTAATTCCAAAAAGTGCGCCACTGCCCCTGATGAGTGAGTTACCGGTATTCATATTTACGTTACCCAGCTCAATGCTCTTGATAATCTCATCTTCGTACCCTTCATAAATGATATTCAGGCGGTTCATGTAATCAAACTGCCGCTCCGTATCCCAGTCGGTCTGGATGGTCAGTTTATCGCCGATGTTACCCTGAATATTTAACTGCAGGCTTTGATCGAAAGTGGGATCAATTCGGGTCTGTTGATCGGGAGGCAGACTTGGATCTTCAGATCGCTGAATGGATGCACCCACGTTCATGGTTGCCACCCCGTTGACACGTAAGTTTACCTCGGGGCTGCCAAAAATGGTTGAAAACGCAGACTCTCTCCCTCCCGGTATCGCCACACTCAGATCAAACAGCCCTCTTCGTGTATCGTCCCTGCGTGCCGTCTCCCGTATAAATTGCTGCCAGTTCTCGTGCTTTACGCGCTCGCGATGGATTTCTGAATAGCTACTGAAACTCATCGAAACAGGAACACCGGACCTATAACCGCCAATTCTTTTTTCGGCAAAAAATCCGCCGTCTGCTCGCGTTTCAATGGATATCTCCTCTGCAGGCAGTGTAATAAAATAGAGCCTGGGAATTGGTTTGAAATAAACCGGAGCAATTTTATCCCCTTTAATTTCAGGAAAGGCCGCGTTAAATTCAGCACTCTCAACCGTAACGGTATCTGCCGGCTCCCCATTTTGAGCATGTACTTCTGCTACTGAAGCAAAGTGCATCAACCATCCCAAAATTGGAAAAAGTAGTAAAGAATGTTTTATTGGCACTGGAATAAACTGCAGTTATCCGGCTTTTTTAAGGCCTGTTAAGAGGAAAAAACAATCTAATAACAAATCGGTCAGTGTCGTAACGTTTATGCGATAGGATCTGCTTTTATGGGGTTCAAATAAGATTGTCTAAGAATAATAAACTCTCTGCAAAGATGTTTAAAAATAGAAGGTTTTGAAAGCTTTTGATTTTATAAATGCACTTTTCATGAATGTTAAAATAGCTGTACTATTCAGTCATGTTTAATCGAGTACAGACGGATCTTTTCCGAAAACATATCGGGCCTTTTCTTTTCTGTTTTTTTACGGTGATGTTTCTGCTATTAATGCAGTTTTTAATCCTCCACGTAGATAAACTTGTTGGGAAAGGACTGCCATTTTTAATTGTAGCCGAGCTGATTCTCAGTAACCTGGCTTACATGGTTGTACTGGCCGTTCCGATGGCGGTACTGGTGTCAACGCTTATCGCGTTCGGTAAATTTTCTGAATGGAATGAGCTTACGGCGATTCGGGCTGCAGGAATTAACCCAATTAAATTAATGGCACCGATGATAATAACCGGTGTTGTTCTGTTTGGGTTGATGGCCTACTTCTCGAACTATATTTTGCCGGAGTCGAACCACAAAGCGCGCTCGCTCTTTTTGGATATCCGGATGCAAAAGCCTGCCTTCGATCTGCAGCCGGGCACCTTCTATGAAGATCTGGACGGTTACACATTCCTTATCAAAGAGATTGATTCGGAAACAGATTCACTTTATGATGTGCGCGTTTTTCAGGACGCTGCCGATAACCGGCGCAGGGCGTATATCAATGCCGAGCGCGGCTGGCTCGAAAGTCCGGACCAATACACGCTGACGCTGTTTCTCTACAATGGGTCTTCGATGAGGTTCATCCCCGGAGAACGGAGAGATGAAGAGACAATGGAGCGCAGCCATTTTACGACCTACCGAATGAGTTTTGATCTTACCGATCTCTCCTTTTCGAGGTCCAACCCTGAGCAGAGAAGCAGAAATGACCGCACCATGAGTGCCCAGGCGATGCTGGCCGTAATCGATACGCTTCGAACTGAGCAGCAGCGAGAATTCGAAAAATTTAAAAACAATACCGGCCAGGACGAACATATCCCATTCTTCGCCGAACAGAGCCGATCTGTCAATATGATCCGAAGTGACGTACAGGATACCTTGCGTATTTACCGGTCAGACTTTCTCTCACTAAGGGATCTTCCCAATCCGTCTACAAAAATCAGTTCGATTAACCGGGCCATCAATACCATTGACAGGTATAACTCCGAACTCGATAATCTGAAGTCGAATGTTACCTGGCGGGATTTCAGAGCCGCCGAATTTATGGTGGAGGTTCATAAAAAGCTCTCTATACCCTTTGCATGCCTTGTCTTTGTTTTTTTAGGAGCACCTATCGGCATGCTGACCCGAAAAGGAAATCTTGGTGTAGCTGCACTAATCAGCGGCGGATTGTTAACCATCTACTTTATCGCCATCATCCAGGGAGAAAAGCTCGCCGACCGAATGATTATCAGTCCATTTTGGGGAATGTGGGGAATCAACATATTTTTCCTGGTGGTCGGGATACTGCTCACCCTACACGTAAGCACCTCCATCCGGATTACAAACCTATTCAGACGTGATGAATAAACTTGATCGTTACATTTTATTGAGACTGTTTACCATCACAGTATTTGTACTGGGTTTGTTGATTCTCATATTTATTCTGATCGACTTTTCCGAAAACAGTGATGACTTTGCAGATAAAGGCGCGGAACTGGCTGAGATATGGAGTCAATACTATCTGAACTATATCCCGGAAATGATCCGGCTTGTATCTCCGGTAGCCGTACTGGTTGCCTGCCT
>LKNA01000090.1 GCA_001564065.1 Chitinophagaceae bacterium T5-Br10_B2g13 | reverse complement strand
TGCTGCTCGGCTTCTTTTAGGATGGACAGCTTCTGCTCCGCTGTCCAGGTTCTTCGTTTTTTCATACGTTAAGATAATTATTCTTAAAGTAGAATTTTCCTCCAGTTGTTTAGGGGGCTAAGACAGTAGCAGCGGCTGGGGGAATAATGAAGTTCAATACTATACCGATGAACAAAAAAATGTTCGTGTAGAAAATGGGCTTCTTATAATAGACGCAATTAAAGAAAACGGGCAGTGGACATCAGCCCGGATAAAAACGGAAGGCCTTCACTCTTTCAAGCATGTAACCGTTCGGGCGAGAGCTAAGCTGCCAAAAGGTTCCGGAACATGGCCCGCTATATGGATGCTGGGATCAAACTTTAGAGATGTCGGATGGCCGGCGTCGGGTGAAATCGATATTATGGAACATGTGGGTAAAAATCCGGGAGTAGTTCACAGCGCGCTTCATACCCCCTCTAGCTATGGAAATACACAAAATACTGGAAAAATAGAGGTACCTGATTTTCACGACGAGTTCCACATTTATGAAACTGTCTGGACACCGGACAGTATTACATTTAAAGTAGACGGTGAAACATTCTATACCTACAACCCATCGATTAAAAATTTTGAAACCTGGCCCTTTAACGACAACTTTTTCATCATCATAAACATTGCCATGGGGGGAAACTGGGGAAGTGATCGTCAATACGAAACCGGAGGAATGAGAAACGGCATCGATCCCAATCTAAATCATGCCCGAATGGAAGTGGACTATATAAGAGTCTATAAAAACTAATTAACTCACCTAAATAAATTTTACGGTCTGAAATCCTTTGATGCAAAAACAGTGTCAGAGGATTTTTCCGTAATAATTCTGACCTCTTCTCTCTCCTTTAAAGCAGATAACTTCAGGCAGATAACCCCATTTTTCAAACCCGTGCTTTTTAAGAAGTGAAATACTCGCCTGATTACTTTCAATCAAAATAGCTATGAATACATGAAGGTTTAGCGTTTTTCCCCGATTCACAGCCCACTTCAACAGTGCTGACCCGACTCCTTTTCCTCTTGCATCTGCGGTTACGTAAAAACTGACTTCTGCGGTCTGAGATAAAGCTCTTCGGCCCGGTCTGTAGGGTGATACCGAGAGCCACCCCAGGATTTCTCCATTATCTTCACAAACATATACCGGAAATTTCTCACTAAACTTCCCAAACCACGCGTTGCGCTCTTCTTCACTCATCGGTTCCGTATGAGCCGTTTTAAACCCCTCATCAATGGCTTCATTATAAATTGCATCAATCGCCGGAAGATCAGCTGGATATGCATTTCTGATTTTCATGTTCAGTATGGAATATCAAGGTTTCGATTTCTTCTGAATTTAGTAATCACAGATTGATTAATTATACCGGAAAAATAAAAAGGCCGAACCGAATAAACGGCCCGACCTTTGAATAGTGTGATTTTATTTATGCTAAATCTCCACTTTAACCACCCATGGTCCGGAAGTAATCCAAAGATTATTTTCACCAATATCCATCGATGACCCGCTTACAGAATCTTCTGTATTTACCTCATTCCATGTATTCCCTCCATCGAATGTCACATAAAAGTAGTCAATCGGTATATTATCAAAATTTGTACCAACAACATAGCCGTGGCTGTCTGAGAGAAACAGAACATCATTCACACGAGAAAACACGCTGTGATTAAAGATCTCATTTGCATTTTCACCACCGTTTGATAGTCTTAAAATAGCACGATTAGAACCTGTAAGACCTGAGTCTTCATCAAACATATAGATAAAGTTAAAAGGCGACCCCATGTAGTCGTATACTACTTCCCAGTTTTCTCCACCGTCAGTAGTCTGTATGATCAAACGATTATCAGCCGGTGAGTAGTGGCCTGCTCCCCATCCGTGATTATCATCCAGAAAGAAAAGATCGTTGATCCAGAAAGATTCAATTCCACCAAAAGCGCCAACAAACTGGTCCTGAACAACCCAGTTATCTCCTCCGTCTGATGTTTTTAGGATCAGATCATTTACCCCTGCTACCCAACCGGTATTTGCATCAGTAAAAAACAGGGTTCGGGGTTCTTCATCTGTTTCATATACCAAACTCCAGGTAGTACCGCCATCAGTTGTTCTATAAACACCCTGATCTCCGGAAAATTCACCATACACGGTTCCTGTCACAAATCCTACATTTTCATTTATCATCTGAAGATCCGTCACAACAAAATCATCTTCCATTTGAAACGTCCAAGTATTACCGCCATCGGACGTTTTGGCGATCAAACCTTCACCGCCTACCCAGCCGAGATCGTCACTCAAAAACTGAACCGCATTCAAACGAGCACTTTTCCCTGTGCCAATCCATGTAACCGGAACTGCAGGAGCCGGCTCAGGTTCAAAAGTAGCTGTTATACTTATAGCGTCCTCGATTGTAACCTGAACAGGATTCTCCTCTCCTGACAGATCACCCGACCACCCGGTGAAAAGCCAGCCTTCAGCAGGCACTGCTGTAAACTCGACAACTGTACCGTACTCAAATGTTGCAGTTTTGCCTGTTACGACACTTTCCTCTATTTCTCCCTCTCCTTCTACGTCCATTGTCACTTCATAGCTTGCTTCTTCAAAAACAGCAGTTATACTTTTATCGCTGTCAACTGTTATGGTTGATGGATTTGATGAGCCCGACAGATCTCCCCTCCATTCAATAAATTCCCATCCTTCATCCGGCACAGCCGTTAATTGAATGGTGGTTCCCTCCTGGTAGTTTTCTGATTTAGTATTTACGATTTGCTCTTGAATCGACCCCTCACCTTCCGTGTCTAGTGTCAATTCATATTCTAACATCTCAAAAAGAGCAGTCACGCTCTTATCGCTGTTCATCACAATGTTAGCAGGATTTGAAGAACCGTTATGATCTCCTTGCCAGCCGGAGAAGATCCAGCCTTGATTTGCAGTAGCCGTGATTGAAACCTGTGAACCTTCATCATATTCTCCTTGACCAGGAGAAACGGTCCCGGCTTCCTGTGGATTCACATTCGTGCTTAAGGTAAAAACAGGTGCATTTTCGGTACTGCACCCAAAAAATAATAGTAGTGTTAATAGTAGTAATAGCTTTTTCATATCTGGATTAAGTAAGTAGTTATTTCTATAGCCTCTCTTCGATGAGGCTTAATACCACTTTAGCGTAATCCGGAATGAAATACTGTCAACTTATTTTAAAGTACATTATAATCAGTACCTCGTTTTGATATAAGAATATCCCCTTTCAAGATCTCATGTTTAAAGTTCATTCCAAACTCCTCTTCCCAGGATTTTGCTGTCTCCAGCTCTCCTTTTCGGCACGAGTCATCAAGTATTACCACGCGATCTTCAGCCAGTTTTGAGTTAAAATAGTGAAGAGCAGGGTAGCGCGAGTAATCACAGTCTCTCTCTTTTGCGGGCGGGCCATCAATAAACAGAAGATCTATCGGTTCTGCTGTGATTTGTTGGTCTAAAACTTGAGGGTCATACCACTGGTATGATTGATCCTTACAATATTTGCAATTTTTTAGTGGAGCATGAATTAATTTGACCTGATCCCGTAAATTATTGGTTTTTAAATGTTCATCTAAAATAGATAACCAGTTTTCATCATGGTCAATGGATTCCAGTTTGATATCCGCTTCTAAACTTTTGATCAACCCGGCAATGTAAATGGTTGATATACCGCTGCCACATTCAACAATATGCCTCCTTTGATGAATGGTAATATCATTCAGAATATAGAGCAGTGCGGTTGGATGGATGGAAGCTCCTGTCCAGGGAAGATATTCGGAGTGAACATTTTTAAGCAACTCAAGACTGCGAATGTCTTTTATCTCAAGAATCAGATCCCTGAGTACAAATTTCTTAATCAAGTTGATCATAGTTTATACTAATAAAGGGGTATTTAATATGGTGCCTGTTGCAGAGACCGAGAGAACTAGGCGGTTTTTTTTAACCAAAAGTGCAGAAAAAAATAGAATTGCTTGATTTTCAGAGCCGTTTTTAAAATAGATGAACACACTAGATGATAAAAGAAAATCACGCTTAACAATTACAATATAAACTAAAAGTAACCATTGAGAAGGTGATTTTGTAATTATAAAAAGCAGGGATCAATATCCTTTAAAAAGAAACTAAAACAATTGTTCCTGAAATTATTCTATGAGCTTTTAATGGAAAGTAAACTATTATCAACAAAATCAAAGGAGGAGCAGCCCAGCAGGGTTAAAATCATACGTGTCTCTTTTTTCCACGTTTCAATGAGGTTACCAAGCCCTTCTTCCCCATCGTCTTTAATTGCCCGGATGATTGGCTGAGCGGTGGCAGTAAAATCAGCACCCAGTGCCAGAGCTTTTACCAGATCAAACGAGGAACGAATACCGCCCGACGCAATCAGATCAAACCGAAATCTCTCTTTTAGAGGAGAAATTTGATTCAGACAGTCCACAGTTGGAACTCCCCAATCATCAAACTGGTGCATTGGATTTTTCTGCCTTTCACGCAAATTTTCAACTTTAGCCCAGCTGGTCCCGCCGGCTCCGGCCACATCAATAGAGTCAACACCCATAGATAGCAGTCTGCGGGCCACAACTTCAGAAATCCCGGCACCGGTCTCCTTTACCAATACCGGCAATGAAGTGTTGGCAATAAGGTGCTCAATACCTTTTTCAATACCTTTAAAATCGTGATCGCCTTCCGGCTGCATCAACTCCTGGAGTGGATTTAAATGGACGATAATCGCATCTGCCTTGATGCTGCTGATCAGCAAATCGATCTTCTCCTTATCCAGGCCTCCGATAAGCTGTGCTCCGCCAATATTTGCTGCAATAAATGCATTTGGTGCGTGTTGCCTCACAACCGAAAATGACTCCACCTGAGACTCATCCTCAAGCATCGCGCGCTGACTCCCAACTCCAAAGGGTAAGTTGTGCTTTTCACAGCATTTAGCAATTATCGTATTCACAGATCCTGCTTCAGTATACCCTCCTGTCATGGATGAAATAAAAAGTGGAAACGAAAACCGGCGACCCAGCAGAGATGCCGTCAGATCCACTTCAGAAGGATTTACTTCCGGCAGTGCGTTGTGAATGAAATCGTACCGTTCAAAACCGGTCGATTTTTGATAAAAAACGTCACTGTAGGCCGTCAGTTCAACATGATCTTTTTTTCGCTCCTGGATAGACATGAATTTGATAAGAGTTTATTAGCTATTAATAATCGATGAATTTTAAAGTCAGACTGAATAGAATTTTACGTAAAAAATAAAAAGCGTCGAAAACTTAACGATTTGATTGATCTATACATTTTTCAAACCATATACGATCCACCATTGATATGAAATGTTGACCCGGTCATGTGCTTTACCTCTCCTCCGGCCAGGAAAAATACTAAATTGGCTACCTCTATGGGCTGCGTAATCTCGTCGAATGCAGATCCCCGAGTAAGTGCCTCTTTCCCCAGTATTTCAACAGACTCTTTTGCCATATCCGTTTCGATAAATCCGGGTGCAACGGTGTACGCAACAATTCCTTTTTTGCTAAAATCCCGAGCTACGCTCTTTGTGAATGCAGCCATTCCTCCTTTCGAGGCGGCATAAGCAGCATACTCTTGCGTATCTCCCCTGTAGGCAGCCCTGGAAGCAATATTGATAATAATTCCCTCGCTCCCGTTGTTGATATGCGCATTGATAAACCATTTAGACAGAAGTGCAGCAGATCTCAGATTCACATTCATGGTTTGATCCCAGACCTTGAGCCAGTCATCATCCGAAGCTGAAAAATCAGCATCTTTAAAAATTCCTGCATTGTTAATGAGTACATCCGGCAGGTCATTTTCTAAGTTGAAAATCGGGTACAGCTTCTCTTCGATTTTATTGAAATCGTTCAAATCAACCTGAATTCCGGAAAACAGTTCAGACATTTGAAATTCAGCCGGGAACTCCGAACTCCGCCGGGTTCCGGTTACTCGAATATTCTCTTTCAATAACTTTTCGGTGATCGATTTCCCAATACCGCGGGAAGCGCCTGTTACTACTGCATGTTTCATATTGATGCGTCTACATTAAAACAGTTGCCATTTCTGTTAAAACCAATTTTTCTTCTTAAAATAGTAAATCATGCCGCCGGTCATTAATAACATCAAACCAAGGGAGAAAGGATATCCAAAATACCAGTTCAGCTCCGGCATGTTGAATGGGCTCACCTCGGGATCGAAGTTCATTCCGTAAATTCCGGCGATAAACGTAAGCGGAATAAAGATGGTGGCTATGATTGTAAGAACTTTCATCACTTCGTTCATCCGGTTACTCAATCCGGACATATACATATCGTAAAGCCCAAAAACCATTTCCCGGTTTGTCTCAAGGCTGTCTACTACCTGCACAATGTGATCATATAAATCCCTAAGAAAGACCTTTACATCAGATGATATCAGGTCCACATCATCTCGGATAAGTGAATTTATTCCATCCCTCAGTGACCAAACAGATTTTCTGAAATAGATCAGATCTCTTCGAAGCGCGTGAATTTTTTGGAGCTGCTCCTGTTTCGGTTCATCCAGAATTTCCTCCTCAATTTTTTCAATATTATCACTTATGATATCAATGGCATGAAAATAGTGATCCACAATATTATCAGACAGAGCATAAGCCAGGTAGTCCGGACCCAATTTTCGAAGTCGCGTGGTAGTGAGTTCCAGTCGTTTTAAAATGGGGTCAAAAATCGGTTCATCACTCTCCTGAAATGAGAGAACATAATTTTCTCCCAGAACAATACTGATCTGTTCGGTTTGAACTTTAAAGTTTCCATTATCCTGTTCCGACTGTTTGATCATCCTCAAAACGATATAAACGGCATTGGGATAATGCTCCACTTTCGGGCGCTGTGAAGTACTTACAATGTCTTCCTGAATGAGCGGATGCAGCTCAAAGTAGTTCCATACCGTTTTCAGTTTCTCAATATCGTGCAGTCCGCGAACCTGTATCCACGTTTTGGATTTATTTTGAAGATAGGGCTCCGATTTCTCAATTTTTTGGATGGGAATGATGTCATAGTGACTTTCATCAAAATCATGTACCGTCATCAAAACATTATCCAGACGCTGAACACCGGTATGAATTGCCGTACCGGGTATCTGTCCCGGTGGTTTTCGGCGGTGCCTTCTGTGATGACCGCTGCTAAATATGGATTGAATCTTTTTCGCCGCCTCGGTAGATGCTTTTTTCATCAAAAATTATTCATTTTTCTTTTGACCTAATTTATAACAGTACCCTTTTTTTATGAAAATATCATTACAGATTCAAAATACGTTCCGGTACTGATCAATGAATTCAATTCTGATTAAACCTCACAATTCAATAACTTCTTGTGCCTATCCGGAAATACTTTTTTAGTACAATCATGATCAATTTTACAGCACTGCCAAAAATAGAACTACACCTGCATCTCGACTGCTCGCTCAGTTATAATGTCGTTCGGGCACTGGATCCAACTATAACTGAAGATCAGTATCGTGATGAATTTATGGCCTCAGTTAACTGCCGAGATTTGAACGATTACATTGCAAAAGCCGGCAGAGCCATTGATCTGATGCAGAGCAAAGAGGCATTAAGGCTTGTAACACTTGATCTTTTTGATCAGTTGAAGAATGACAGTGTGATTTATGCAGAAATACGCTTTGCGCCGCTTGAACACACCAAAAAAGGGTTGACCCCACGGCAAGTCACAGAGGCTGTTGAGGCTGCGATGCAAGAGGGTGTAGAACGAACGGGAATTGAGGCAGGTGTCATTTTATGCACGCTTCGGCATTATTCCGAAGAGCAGAGCATGGAAACCGTAAAACTTTGCAAGCAGTTTAAAAATACACGCGTGGTTGGATTCGATATCGCAGCAGACGAAGCCGGCTACCCGGTAGATAACCATGTAAAAGCGTTTGGATTTGCTCAAGAAAACGATATTCCCTGTACGGCGCATGCCGGTGAAGCGTGCGGAGCCGAGAGTGTCTGGGAAACACTCAAAGAGTTTAAGCCTTCCCGTATAGGTCATGGGGTGCGAAGTATAGAAGATCCTAAGCTGATAGAGCATTTAAAGAATCACCACATCCACCTGGAAGTTTGCCCCACAAGCAATACGCTAACCAAAGTAGTTTCTGAACTGGCAGATCATCCTGTCGATCAGATTTATCAATCGGGTGTTTCTATGAGTATAAACACGGATGGCAGAACCATTTCAAATGTTACGCTAAGAGATGAATATGAATCGCTGTATGAACTGTTTGACTGGACAAAAAATCATCTATTGAAATGTAATCTAGAGGCGGCAGATCATGCTTTTGTTGATGAGAAAATGAAAGAAAAACTGAAACAGATGATTAAGAGTGGCTGGGAATAAACAATCCGTCAGACCACAAAATGCAGTCTAACGGTTCGGTGTAAAATCAATCCATTGGACCGTTCAAAGTGGATTGATCGGTAAAAAACTGATTACCTCCACCCGGCACGATCCATCAACCGAATAGCAAGCGGATTGTTCGCTCCATAAGATGAAACGTTTACAGCATCACTGTCAAAAGCACCGAATTCACCAAGAACTCCCGGTACGTCCATGTTTTGAAGGATTGGAAATTCGTTGTTTCCTATCGAGTAGAGTTGCTGAGCCTCTTCCATTGCCAGGTACTCAATAAAACGAACGGCATTATCCCGATTTGGTGAATGTAGAGCAATTCCAGCACCGCTAATATTCACATGTGCTCCTCCAAATTCAGCCGCCGGAAAATAGATATCCACTTTTTCAGCTACCTCCTTATCCTGAGTTTGATTTGACTGCATCAGCCTTGCCAGGTAGTAGTGATTTGCCAGGGCAACATCACACAGGCCGGCTGCCACAGCACGTATTTGATCTGTATCACCACCCTGCGGGGCTCTTGCAAAGTTATTCACCAATCCCCTTGCCCACTCTTCAATACGGGCTTCTCCGTGACTTTCAATCAAAGAGGCCACCAGCGATTGATTATATATATTATTGGATGAACGTACACATAACCGACCGGCCCACTCTTCATCAGATAACTCCAAATAACCTTTAAGAGTTGAAGGATCTACGTTCTCTTTATTGTAAATGATTCCCCTCACTCTCTCAGAAAGACCGATCCACATGTCGTCAACATCACGAAGCTGCTGCGGTATTACCTCCTTTAGATACTCCGATTCAATCGGCTGAAGAATACCTGCTTCTTTAGCACGCCAGAGTCGACCGGCGTCAACCGTAATAACCACATCTGCAGGGCTGTTTACCCCCTCGTTTCGCATCCGCTCAATCAACTCATCACTTGACCCTTCAATCAGGTTGATTTGAATACCTGTCTCTTCCGTAAACTGACTGTAAAGTTCAAGGTCTGTATCATAATGACGTGATGAATAGATGTTTACTTCATTTTTTTCTGAGCAGGAAAAGAGAAATGCCAAAGATGCAAAAAGCAATAATAGTCGTTTCATTATGATAGAGAGACGGTTGATTCAGAATTTTATTTAGATCAATTCTAAATAGATAAACTATCATAGTCAAGCGCAGATTTTGGTAAATGAACAGGCCAAAAATTTATTCGGGTATGAAATCGAAGTTCGCCAACCTTTGCTTCGAGTGACGAACTTCGACATTTGGAAATGGAATTACCCCGCTTCCGCGCTCAGCGTTTCTTCGATCACACGTTTTTGAATATCGTGAGGAACCGGGCCGTAGTCGTGAAATTTCCGGCTGTATGTGGCACTTCCCTGGGTCATCGATTTTAATCGAGTGGTGTATCTATCCAGCTCCTGCAATGGAACAATCGCTTTAACTTTTTGGATTGATCCTTCAGAATCCATCCCAAGAATTTGGCCCCGTCGGGAACTCAGGTCGCTCATCACATCTCCCATATAATCAGCCGGCAGGGTCACTTCAATTTCATAAATAGGTTCAAGAAGCTGCGGAGAAGCATTTAGAAAACCCTCTTTAAAAGCCATCAAAGAGGCTGTTTTAAAGGCAGCTTCGTTGGAGTCTACAGAGTGCATCGAACCGTCGTAGACGGATACTCTAACATCTCTTACCCGACAGCCACTCATAGGGCCATTCTCCATTTTTTCCATTACCCCTTTCAAAATGGCCGGCATAAACCGGTTATCGATCACTCCGCCCACAATGCAGTTTTGGAATACCAGCTTTCCGCCCCAGTCCAGATCGATCTCCTGAACATTTCGAACATTCAGATCATCCCGATCAGGAATTCCTTCATACCATGGCTCGATGGAGAGATTCACTTCCGCAAATTGACCGGCACCTCCACTCTGCTTTTTATGCTTATAATGTGCTTCGGATTTTCGTGTGATGGTTTCGCGATATGGAATTCGAGGGGTGATGAACTCAACTTTCAGCTGAAATCTGTTCTGAAGCTCATGAAGAATTACATTCAAATGCTCTTCGCCAAGCCCATGCAGAATGGTCTGCTGCAACTCCTGGCTATGCTCCACTCTCAAAGAGGGATCTTCTTTCTCAATCTGATGTAGGGCATTACTCAATTTATCCTCTTCCCCTTCACTGAGCAGATGAATAGCTACCCGCATAGTAGGCTCAGGATATTTGATCGGTTCAAACTCAATATTATTTTCCTTATTTGTAACCGTGTCTCCTGAAATTGTGTTTTTCAGTTTTACCGTAACACCAATATCGCCTGTATCAAACTGTGCTACTTCAGTTCGTTTACCTCCCTGAGGGCTGAACAGAGCACCAAGTCTCAGTGAGTCGCCGGTGCGCTTGTTAACCAGATCCATCCCTTGCTGTATGGATCCATCCATCACTTTGAAGTAAGCTAAATCTCCAACATGACTTTCTGATGTTGATCTGAATACAAACAGTGCAGGATCACTTTCCGGATTTACATTGTGAGCTTCACCGCTTTTTGTTTCAAGTACTCTTTCGGTGGGATCCGGTGTTACATTTCCTATAAAACCCATTACCCTGCCCGACCCTATATTTCTTTCGGCAACAGTACAGAAGAGAGGAAAAATATCGCGATTCAGCATTCCGGCTTTAAGTCCGTCTCTCATCTGGTACTCGTCCAGCTTTCCGTTTTCGAAATAGAGATCAAGAAGGCTTTCATCATTTTCAGCAATTGTCTCTACCAATTCGTTGTGTAAAAGTTCAGCCTGCGATTTCAGCGACTCAGGGATCGGTAATTTATCCGGCCGGCCGCCTGCTTCCGGAAATTCGTACATCGTCATTTTTAATACATCCACAATGGCGTGAAAATCTTCTCCCTCACTGTATGGAAACTGAACGATAACCACTCCCCTGCCAAAACGCTCCTTGGCCATTTCTACCGTTTTTTGAAAATCAGATTGCTCACTATCCAGCTTATTGGCAATAAGCATTGTGGGAAGGTTACGTCGCTCTGCCGCTTTCCAGAAAGCCTCTGTTCCCACTTCAACACCGTATTCACTGTTTAACACAAGCATAGCAGAATCAGCAACGCGAAGAGAGTCCGATACCTGCCCCCAGTAGTCAGGGGTACCTGGTGTATCCAGTAAATTTATTTTTGTGCCCCGCCAATCTAGATGTAGAACTGATCCAAAAACAGATTTCTCTTTCTCTTTTTCAATATCGTGATAATCAGATAGTGTAGATTTATTTCCTATTGAGCCTCTTTTATGTGATGTTCCAGACTCAAATATCATGGTTTCTGCAAGTGTTGTTTTCCCCGAGCCGGTGTGCCCCATCAGAGCTACATTTCGAATCTTGCTGGTTGGGTAGTTTTTCATAAATGCTCCTCTTTAAATGATTTATTCCGGCAAACCAGATCTCATACTAATTAGTCGTGCTCACCGATTGTGTTTTGCATACTTCTCTTCGCTATCTTTCCCTTCCTAATTTATAAGGCTTGAGTTTGAAATCAATATGAAAAAAATTCTTTTAATTCAAACTGGTGGCACCATTGCCATGCAGTTAAGCAATAACGGACCGGAACTGGATTCTGATCGATGGAGTGATCTTCTGCACGATGAAATTCCTGAACTCACACAAGTTGCCGACCTTGCCGTAGAAAAGGTCTTTTTTGAAGACAGTTCGGACGTCAACCGCACCCACTGGAAACTGCTGGCTGAATCCGTCTACAATCATTATCGATCATACGACGGGTTTGTGGTGCTGCACGGAACAGACACAATGGCCTACACCGCATCAGCACTCTCATATGCACTTAAAAATTTAGGGAAGCCGGTTATCTTTACAGGCAGCCAGGTTCCAATGAGTAACCTTAGAAGTGATGCCCGTCGAAATTTAGTCAATGCCGTAGAGCTTGCCACACTATCCATTCCTGAAATTGCAATCTGTTTTAATGATCATCTCTTCAGAGGTAACCGGAGTACTAAAATGAGTATCGGAGATTTCGATGCATTTGCTTCACCAAACTATCCGCACCTTGCTGAAATTGGTATCGACATTAAACTCTCTGAAAATATCCTAAAGCCGGCGGGAAAGTTTGAATGCCATCCAGATTTTGATGATTCTCTGTTTGTACAAAAACTTCATCCAAACCTGAAGCCTTCGCTACTGAATAATCTGGATTTATCCGAAATTAAAGCAGTTATTCTTGAAGCATTCGGTAGCGGAAATATGCCCGTAAAAGGAGAGTACAATCTCTTACCGTTTATTGAAAAATGCCGGGATGAAGGAGTTCATGTAATTGTAACTTCTCAGGCTGCTTATGATGCCGTTAAGCTGGATCAGTACACAAGTGGAAGGGCAGCAAAAGAACGGGGAGCAATCAGTGCCGGTCCGATGACTATGGAGGCTACCGTAACCAAGTCGATGTATTTGCTGGGGCAAAAACTTAATCAAAAAGAGTTTAGAACTTATTTTGAAAAGAACTTAGCCGGGGAACGGTAATTACTCCCCCCTCGCCTGTCGAATTCCACAACACTATGAATTTAAGCTCATCACCTTCAGTCGACGGGCGAGTCCCAAACCAACCCTCAGTCCATCAACC
>LKNA01000030.1 GCA_001564065.1 Chitinophagaceae bacterium T5-Br10_B2g13 | reverse complement strand
CCGCGATGAAGGGATTGGAAATCAAACTGCTGATGCCCGAAAGCGCCACGGAGGAGCGGGTAAAATCGATGAAGGCGTACGGTGCTGAGGTAATACTCACTCCGGCTGAAAAGACCATTGAGTACTCCCGCCAGCTTGCCGAAGAGATGGCCGAAGAGCATGGATATTTTCAGTTGAACCAGTTTGCCAATCCTGACAATTACCGGATGCATGAAAAGACGACCGGTCCGGAAATCTGGCGCGATACGAAGGGGGAAATTACTCACTTTGTATCAGCTATGGGAACCACCGGAACTATCATGGGAGTATCTCGATATCTGAAATCTGAGAATCCGGATGTACGAATTGTAGGCACTCAGCCTACGGAGGGATCTTCGATTCCGGGAATTCGACGATGGTCACCCGAATATCTGCCAAAGATATTCGAAGCCGAACGTGTAGATGAAACGGTGGATGTGAGTCAGGAGGAAGCTACGGAAATGGCTCGGCGTATGGCCAAAGAGGAGGGGATATTTGCCGGAATGAGCAGCGGTGGTGCGTTAACGGCCGCGCTCAAAATTGCAGATAAGTTAGACGAGGGAGTCATCGTCTGCATCACCTGCGACCGCGGTGATCGGTATTTAAGTTCAGAGCTGTTTAGTTGATTGGCGCTGATTTACTATGTGCCTGTAAATGGATAAGGTTTTTGTGAGCCGACTTAAAGAACAATTGGTAAAGTCAGTTTGAGATAAGAAATTTGGAATTAAGTCTCCCCTCCTTTGTAAGGAGGGGGCAGGGGTGGTTCAATGTACCGTACTCAGATTTGTGAACTTGGAAGTGATTTAAAACTCAGATTTTAATCACCTCTATATCCCCTTTTAATAAGGGGGACTTTTACATTCAATTTTCAATAATCGAACTCAAGTTAATAGGTGATTGTGTTTGTTTCGTACCTACGGCACGCTGCAGATATTAGGGCAATCGTACTTCTACCCATGTGACGTCCCTAACGGGACATTTTCGAAATATCGAATCGTTTTCATCATAAGATTAGAAAACACGTTTATAGTCTGGATAGGTAGGGGACATCTTTTCATAAAAAGTTATTACAAAACGGAAAATTCCTGATTTTTAGAAACAGATGTCAATTTAAACGGATAGGCTCGGTTAACTGGTTTCAACTGGTGAAGACCGCTAATCATTGATTGCCTTTGTCCCATTAGGGACATAACATGGGTAGATCAAAAAGAGTGCCTTCCTCACCTTCAGCGTGCCGGCAGGTACGCAATACACTTTCACTCATCACCGGTTTGGAAACGACCGAAACCGGTAGCTGAAGGAGAAGATCACGTAGCGGGAGAGAACATTGGAGCGGTAATCCTCGATGTAATCCTCCAGGATATTCCGGTTGATATTGTTGTTTTGAGCAAGAATATCAAACATGGTTACCCGGAACTGAGCTGACTCATCCGACAGAAACTTATACCCGATCGATCCGTTCCAGAAAGCTGAGGTTTGATTGAAATCATCACCGAGCCCTGAATTGTGGCGGAAATTAAAATCGCTCTCCAATACCAGTCCGCCAAAAGGCATGACGTTGAATGAACCGGTGGCCTGCCCGGTGTAGTAGTTGTTGTTGAGCTCCGGCCGAATGGAGTTCTCCACAATGTTATACGTAGCGCTGTAGGATGCCCTGAAATCAACCCGGTCGCTGATGTTGCTGCTGATCAGTGCCCTGGAATTTAATCGGTACGTATCCGTGATATTTTTGGATTCATCAATAAATGAAGGACGCTGATTATAGCTGACACCGGCGTTTAGGTTTAGATTGCTGGAGATGAGATCAAACGGAATACTCCGGCTAAAGCGCGAAGAGAGGCTCAAAGCACTCCCGATATTTTCGGGAGAAATAAGCCGTGCTCCCTGTCTCAGAATAACCCCGTCATCCAGCTGAGTGTCCTCCTGTGCAACAAAGGTTCGGTTCCCGATATAGTTGTCGGTCAGTGTCATCGACAGGTAAACCGACGAGGATTTCCCCTCTTCCGGATTGGTAAAGCGAAGCCTGAGTGTAACGCGATGATCCAGCTGCTGCTCCAGGTCGGGATTCCCCGTTGTAAGCCGGAGTGGATTGTTATTGTTGATCACATCCTGAAGCTGACGAACTGAGGGTGTGCGAGTGTTTGCGTTATAGGAGAGCCGGAGATTTGACCTGCGGCCAAAGTTGTAGCGAAAAAATGCACCCGGTAAAAAGTTTTGCCATGTTTGATTGATCTCTGTCTGAACCGGAAACTCCTGGTTACCGGTCAGCGATGTGTGCTCCCACGAGGCACTTACATTTGCGTTGATATCGTCGTTTCCAAACCGGTAGCTGCTGCGAAGTTCATTGGTTAAAAGCCGGTTATCGTAACGGTTGGTCAGAGCCGGATCGATAAAACTATAGCTGTTTGTAGCCTCATCAAACTGAAATACATCCTGGACGGAGTCGTTGCTGTCAAAACCCGGTCGGTAGCTAAGCATCAGCTGGGTGTTCTCTGTGACCGGCTCGGTATATGAAAAATTTCCGGATAGTGAATAGCCGCCATTGGATATCTGGGTTTGTTGATCATTAATTACCCGGTTTTCATCGCCATCATAAAATCGAGAATCATCAAGCTGAAACCTCTCCCCGGATTGATCATTAAAACGGGTTCTCACATTTGCTGAAAAGGTACGGCGCTCCTTGGTAAATCGATGCCGATAGAGCATGAATGAGAAAAAATCGTAGCCTGTCTGGCTGTTGCTGTTAATTTGATTGATTTCGTTAATCAGCTGATTGTTTGGCCCCAGTGTAAATGCATCGCTAAGGCGTTCTGAACTATTTTTCTGAAAGCTGAAGCGGGGTGAAAAGATAAAAGAGCGGTTCTCATCAAATTCGTGCTCAAGGCGCATGTCGAACCGGTGATTGTAGTCATCACTTGTACTTCTGACATCTTCATCATATTGCTGATCTGCCGAAAAACCGGTCAGGTAGAGACGCTCGCGTTGAAGGTCTTGCGTATTGTCGGTCAGGTTAAAAAAGTAGCTCGCGTTCAGCTTGGTTCGGTCGTTCCAGTTGTTGTTGTAGTTGATTCCTGTGGAGTGAACGGAACTGATGCCGCTCTGACTTCCAACTCTGAAGTTTCGAGTTGCTCCACCTCTTCCACGCCTGCCGCCACCTGCTTCTGAAATGCCAAGCAGATCCTCGCTGGAGAAGTTCTGCTGATTTACATTGTTTGTCATCCCGATAACGGATAAACGTTCGGAGCCTCGGAAGTAGTTGTAGTTTCCACCGGCCATATAGCGCTCCTGTGAGCCGT
This sequence comes from Chitinophagaceae bacterium T5-Br10_B2g13, assembly GCA_001564065.1. GTDB lineage: Bacteria > Bacteroidota > Rhodothermia > Balneolales > Balneolaceae > Rhodohalobacter. The sequence goes on along the minus strand of LKNA01000030.1, from coordinate 31,719 downwards.
AGCCGGAATTCAGCCGCCCGAACTGCCCGCGATTCATTCCCTCTTTTGTGACAATATTCAATGTTCTGTCTGTGTTGCCGTCGCGAAAGCCGGTAAACCGGGCCTGTTCACTCTGCCGGTCAAAAACCTCGATCTGGTCCACAATTTCAGCAGGCAGGTTTTGCAAAACGAGAGCCGCATCATCCCCGAAAAACTCCTCGCCATCAACCAGTACACTAACAATATTTTCACCCTGAGCCTGGATCACACCGTCTACTATTATAAAGCCGGGCATGCGGGTAACGAGATCCTGAATATTGGCATCCCGGTTGGTTTGATAGCCGTCTGCGTAAAATGCAGTTGTGTCGCCACGGACTTCTACACGTGGACGCCGCGCCTGAACTTGAAACTCCTCAAGCTCCAGAAGTGAGGGTTTCATGATAACAGTGAGATCCTCAATGGAGGAGTCTGTGATTTCAACCTCCAGTTCTACACGCTGAAAGCCAAGGTAGCTTGAAATAAGCTTGTAGGTTCCTGAATTGAGGTTCTGTATTCGAAATGTTCCCTCCCGATTTGAGGCAGCACCACCGGCCCGTACACTGTCCGGCATCGAAAATAGCTGGATGTTCACTCCCTCAAGCGGTATGGTGTCCCGACTGTTTTCATCTTCTTCAAGAACAGTGCCGGAGATGTGAAATGCCGCAGATTGCTGTCCCTCAACAATATCGGTCGTGCCAATGGATATAATTAAACCGATAAGGAGAATGTTGACTAACTTCATGGATCTGTTTTGAGAGGTTATTTCGAGATATAAACCTCTCAAAAATAGACCTTTTTGAGCTATTCTGATGTAAAAAAATGCTCTGTTAATTTACAACTATTAGAGTGGGTTCGGGAGAATTCTCGTTGAGATGTAAACAGATTTTAAAACCGTACTTCTGTGATGATCTCGATAGTGTCCACGGCTCGCGTGCCGTCAATTTCATTGTACCAGCTTCTATCGTAGTCCAGGATAATTTTGGACCGGTTAGAGAATACATAGGCCAGGCCTGTTACAAATTTCCTGGTATGCCATTCAGATTGATCACGGTTATTCAGCTCATCATATCGAAGGGTTAAACTGACCGGTAGTTCAAACGGTTTAAATTCGCTGAATGCGCTCCATCCGATCAGCCCGATCGGTTCAAAACTTTGATCTACAAAACTGCCGGCGCCATCACCGATTCCGGTAAAGCCCTGCAGTATCCCGATCCATGTGTTGGTTTCGTATGAAAGTGCAAGGGCACCCAGGCTGAAATCAGGACTTTCAGGGATATTTCCTTTACCTAAGGCTCCCACTACAGTAGTTTGAAAAGCCGGAAGTAAATCGGGCACTGGTCTGATTGAAAGTCGTCCCTCAATCAGTTTGTTGTTATTCTTTTCAAGTGCCGCATAGCCGCCTCCATTGTAAACCCCAATACTGAAACTGCCATACCGGCCCGGAGCAGACCGAATACCCGCTTGTGCAGACTCAGGGAGATCCTCACCAAGCTGACCGGCATACGTAATTCCATAATCGGCTGAACTCAGAATATTATAGTAGTCTAAAAACATAGAGCGCTGACTTCGAAAGTCATTAATATCCTGTTCAAAGTCTATCCAGGGACGATTAACAACCCCAAATTCGATACTCGAATTTTTAATCAATCGGGAGTCGTTCAGCGCGATATTTACCAGGGCGTATTTAAGCCGTAGTTCAATATCACCCTCTCCGTCACCTTCCTGATCAACGGTTACATCCTGTGTAAAACGAATTTTTACCCGATCGGAAATATCTCTTCGAAATGTGATGTAACCGCGCTTTAACTGGAATTCATTGTTTACATCTATATTCTCAAACGTTCGCTCATATGAAAAGAAAAACTGTCCGCTAAATCCAAGATCGTTCACAGCAGACTGTGCTGAAAGCGTGACGGGTAAAAAAAGAAATAGCGCAAAAACTCCAATGGTTTTAAAGGTAGAGTACATAGAGATCAAATAACGGTAAAATTAACGGCTTTTTGGCAGTGTTCTTTTGCACAAGAAGATATAACCAAATTGTTTTTTAAATGTTAAGTCAATGTTAACATCAAAAAGGTAAAAACCTGAGTTCGAATATGAATTAGACTCAAAATCTAGTTTTAACCACACCTTAATCCCCTGCTTAAGAAGGAGGGATTTTTTTGCTTTAACGAAAAGAAGTTATCAATCGAAGCCAGGTTATATACACTACTCGTAACGTAGCGATTCTACCGGGTCTACTTTGGAAGCTTTCAATGCGGGGAAAATTCCTGCCAGAAGCCCTATGATTCCGAGCACGCCAACCGTTATGATCACAGCCATTTCAGAGATTTGCGGCTTACCGAGGAATTCGCCGGCACCTGTGGTCATATCCATGGCTAACACTCCAAAAACAATGACCGATGAAATTGCCAGACCGATACCCCCACCCAGAAAGGAGATGAAGAGCGATTCAAAAATAAACTGAATGATGATATGAATTTTTCGCGCACCCACAGCCAGCTTGATCCCAATCTCTTTAGTTCGCTCTTTCACCACCACAAACATGATATTTGCAACTCCAACTCCGGCGATCATCAGCGTAAAAAAACCAACCGTAAAGAGAAATATCTCTAATCCTGTTGCTACTTTTTGATTCATCTCCTCCTGCTCGATGAAGTCCCACATCGGAATCGCCTGCTCATCAGCAGGATCAAATTTATACTTCGATGAGAGCAGAGAAACGACTCCGGTTTTGATCGGCTCTTGTAGTGACGGATCTTCAGGGCGAATCAGTATGGATCCGACATTTCTGTTTCCATAAACATTCCTGAACGTGGTGTACGGGATGATTGCCCGGTTGGCATCCGGCCCGTTGTTCATAGATGTCTGCATTTTAGGCTTCATTACACCGATAACGGTAAACGGCATGTTGTCCAGCTTTACCTGTTTGCCAATCGGATCTTCGTCCTTAAAAAGTTGTGTGGCAATCTCATCTCCTAAAAAAAGAACCCTGCGCTGTTCATCCACATCACGCTCGTTGATGAACCTACCGCCCGCAGCAGGATACATGGTCCGCATAATTTCAAAGTCCGGATTTACGCCTTCCATAAATGTATTTGTGATCTCCTCACCGTGCTGTAGCCGAGCACCCCACCGGCCATATTGCGGGCTCGAAAAAGCAATTCCCGGCACTACCCGATTGATTAAATCGACATCATCTTCCGTGAACCGTATCGGGCGGCCTACTCCAAGGCCTTCATAATTCATGCTGGTCTGGCCACCGTAAATTACAATTACCTGATTTCCGGCCCCGAGTAGTCCTTCCGTCATACTGTTGCCTAAACCGCGCCCAAATGCCAAAAGAAGAACTACGGAAAGCGTACCCCATGCAATGGCAAGGATCGTTAAAAACGATCGAAGTTTCTGTTTTCCTAAGTCGCTAAAAAATTCTCTAAAAAGTGCTATCCACATGGTTTTATCTCCGTAAGCATTCTACAATATCGAGCCGGGAAGCGCGCCAGGCCGGCAGCAGTCCTGCGGCAAATCCTACAAATCCAAGTACCGCAAAGGCAATCAGGCCAACTTCGGGGGAGAAGTAAGGGGCCCCTACAAACTCTTTGATCGGGATGTTCTGAGTTGCTTCAACCAGCAGCCATCCGATTCCGTATCCCGCAGCCGCGCCCATTCCAATTATCATAAAGGTCTCTACAAAAAATTGTCCCATGATATGATGCCGTTTTGCCCCGACTGATCTTCGGATGCCAATTTCTTTCATCCGCTCCTGTACTACCACAAACATGATGTTCGCTACTCCAATACCACCTACGGCAAGGGTGAAAAACCCAATGAGTCCCAGAAACCCGTTGATTCCTAAAAACAGTACGTTAATAAATTCCCAGAACTCGTTGGTGTCCCAGATACCCAGCGCATCCCTGTCGGATGGATCAAACCTGTGTTTTCTGGCCATCACTTCATACACCTGGTCCTGAACCTGTTTAGCCAGGGCCGGATCCCGTGGCACATACAAAATATTGTTGATCTGATCGGTTCCCATCATCGCCGAAAAGGTAGTGGCAGGAATAAAAGATCTATCCATATCCCGCTGTGAATAGGATGAATTCTGAATCTTATCCTGCAATACACCGATGACCGTAAACGGCGTGTCGCGTACAAACACCTGTTTACCTACCGGATCCTCCTCGCCAAAAAGGTTTTCCGCCAGTCGGTTTCCCAGAAAAATGACGCGTCTCCGCTCTTCAATGTCATTCTCATTGAGCCATCGCCCGCCGGGTTCTTCAAATACATTTCTCAAATCTTGATAAACCGGGTAAACACCGCCAACCTGGGAATTTCTTCTCTTATCACCGTTTTTAATTTCAATCCCGCTCATGTACTCAGGAGTGGCAACGTCAATATCTGCAATCTGATCCTGAAGCAGGCGGGCATCCGATTCACGGTAGCGGATTGGCCGGCCAATGCCGTATCCCTCAAACGCTTTCGTAGTTTGACCGGGAAACATAATAGCCAACTGATCGCCCATGCCGCGCATGTTCAGCACGGTTTGATCCCGAAATCCCATTCCGAATGCAAGCAGCAGAATCAGTGTAGCCGTGCCCCACATGATGCCGAAAATGGTGAGGAAACTCCTCAGCCGCTGCTGATTTAGATTCCGGAAAAGTTCGGTGATATGATTTATAAGGGTCATGAGCTTTTTTGAGCTAGTATTGACAGGTTTTGGCCTATAAAAAAATCAGCCGGTTATCTTACGGTTAATGTTTTTGTTGGCCGTTCCAGAACTTTTTCACCCTCTTCCATGCCATCCAGAACTGCCACAGTAATAGCATCACTCAGACCAAGCTCAATCTCTTTTTCAATCCGGCTTCCCGGTTGATTACCCGGAACTTCAACAAAGGATTTTCCATCTCTCATAATCACAACTCTCTCCGGAATGGTCACAATGTTTTCCACCCGTTCAATGATAATATCTGCATTGGCCGAATACCCGGCTCTCAATACAGCTCCCTGTGTATCGGTAATTCGAATTTCGACCGGAAATACGGTGGCGTTATCCTGCTGTCTTGCTTTCAGGGAGATGCGTGCAACCTCACCCATCACAATTTGTCCGGGCAGCGCACCGATCTTGATTTCGGCAGTCATTCCTTCTTGCATTTTACCCACGTCAATCTCATCCACTGTTCCCTTAAAGAGTAGCTGATCCATTCCGGCAATACTCATTAAAGCAGTTCCGGCCTGATAGGATGTGAGAGGGACAACCGGCTCACCGACGTCTACCATTTTTTCGAGAATAAAGCCATCGATCGGTGCTCTGATTACCGATTCGATCAGAGTTTCACCCATCATAATTCGTCCGCTCTCCAGCAGCTCCAGTCGTTCTCTGTTGATCTGCTCCCGTACTTTTACATCTTCAAACTGCTGAGCAATACGGTCGTACTCCTGTTGTGAGACTAAATTCCTGGCCATGAGAGTCTCCATTCTTTGCAGCTCTTTGGCAAGATTCTCTTTTTCAATTTCGGTTCGCTCCAGATTTCGTTTGGCTTCAGCAAGCTCCAGAGGAGTTGGATCGGGCCGAACTTCAATCAGCGGTTCACCCTCACGAACAAAATCACCGGGTTGTGCATAGATTCGGCTTACCACACCGGAGATCTTCGATTTCACCTCAATTTCATTATCCGGCTCGATAGTGCCTACGGCCAGCGCTTTCTCTACAACCGTGCCGATTTCCGCAACAACATGCGGCTCCTCTTTGATCTCGTTACCGGAGGATTGTCCATTCAGGTAGTAGAATGATCCACCTCCAAAAATGATGATCACTCCTAAAATAATCCAAAGTCGTTTTTTTAATTTTTGTTTTGCCATAACTCAACACCAAATAATTTTAGATTTATCTTGCTCTACGAGTTATGGCGCTTAAAGTTACTTCTGAGTAACCGTATACCGGAATAAGGTTTGATAGTATGACTCAAAAGTGACTGAAAAAACAGTGATTAACAGTAGAATAAAATTTTCGGCTAATGGAACACACAAATAGGGTTAATTGAATTTTTGAACGAAATTTTCGGTATTATTTTTCTATCAATGAAATCGGATAACATCGAATCACAAAAACAAAGAGACTATGAAAAGAACAGGAAAAGCAGTTTGGAAAGGATCAGGACTGGAAGGTTCAGGAACACTAACCACACAAAGCGGCGCTTTTGATGAGCAGCCTTACTCAGTTAAACTTCGGTTCGAAAATGAGGATGGCAAAAAAGGCACAAATCCCGAAGAGATGATTGCAACGGCGCATGCAGGATGTTTTGCAATGGCGCTCAGTGTAGAACTTGGTAAAGCCGGTTACACTGCAGATGAAATTAATGTTAATGCAAATCTGTCGTTGGATAAAGATGGTGAAGGATGGGCAATCACAAAAATCAACTTAAAACTGGATGCCACAGTCCCGGAAATATCAGAAGATGAATTTGCTGAAATAGCAAATGGTGCCAAAGAAGGCTGCCCGGTTTCTAAAGTATTGGATTGCGAAATTACACTTGATCACAAGTTGAATGGCTAGAGATTACATGCCCCGGACAAGCTGACCGGTATACTAATAAAAAAAGCCTCATTTGGATTGCTCCGAATGAGGCTTTCTTTTTGCGAGAGGTCATCTCACGCATCATCTGCGGCTGAGATCTTCCATAACCGGTTCAGCACCGTTTAATAAATTCTGTTTTGTAATTCTCACCACTGTCTGCCTTGGCAGGCTCTCATTGCGTCCGCTCCAGTTCAGGGTGATTCGCAGCAACTCATCGCTCTGCAATGAGCTGAGCGTACTTCCATAATCACGGATCGTTTCAATCAGCGCCGATTTGATCTTCTCTACATCCGCGGAGAGATCCGCTCTGTTCTGTTGACTCATTTGAATTTCAATTTCGCTGCGTACTTCCTCACCCCGTTTACGCATCTCCTCACTTCTTTCACGAACTTCTGCCATTCGTTTTTGAAACTCTTCCGAGTTGATATTTAGTGAGTCGAGATTAAATTCAAACCCCAGACTGTCGGGGATTCTAAACGAGAATCTGCCCTCTCTGCTTTCACCACTGCTTATATTTCCCAGATCTATGTTGATATCAACGTCGTCAAAATCGAGTCCGTCAATTTCGCGCGCCATGTCAAACAGCGGGGCGAAATTGAAGCCTGACCGGCCGGAAATGTTTACGTGAAAATGCACACCCAGCCCCGGCAGATAATCATAAGCAGGCTTACGATTTACACGCAGCTGTTCTGTATCGGCGCTGTTGAGAGAAGCTTCCAAAACTGTAGAAAAAATATTGAAATCCCGGATATCCTGCAGTTCACTCAGATCCTGTTTTTCAACCCGATCCATAAGTTGTTCGTCAGAAATTCTCCCTTCGCGGTGTTGCCTCAGATCTTCAGATTTGACAACAAAGCTAAGCTTTGGAATATCCATTGTGTACTCCTGCAGTCCTGTGAAGATCGCAATAGAACCGTCGGTGGCGCGCCTTAAACCGTATGAAATCCTAAGCACTTCATCTTCCTGTAAACTCTGCATTGTGGATGCATACTGAGTGATGTATTCCATTATTTTCTTCTCTATTTCCTCACTCGATGAGCGGCTCTCAACGGTTTCATTATCTCCATCTTTTCGTTCGATACGTACTGTTCCTGAAACACGAATCGAGCCTGACGAAATATTCTCACCTGCACTGAGATGAACTCCGTAACCGGGAATATACTCCGAACTGACGTGGGCAGTTCGGGCCCAGCTAATAGGGATTGGCGACTGCACCTCGCCGGTAAAGATTTCTCCTAAAATACTCTCCGCAATTCGCATCTCTCGCTGCAGGGCCTCATCCTGGGCGAGTACGGTATTGAAAGAGAGTGCAAGAAAAATAAGTGTACATACAAAAATATTAAATGCTTTCATGTCAGTAGGTTTTAATGTTCGTTATTCGTTACTCAGCGCGTAGATAATTCCGTTTAAAGCCCGGTTTGTACGATCAATACGATTGGCGGTAGACTCTTCCAGCTGAAGCAGTCCCTCTGTAAAAAGCATCAGATCCCTGTTCCGGCGCTCTTCGTAGTAATCGGCCAGGGCGGTCAGGGATTCGTTGAATTGAACCGCCTGCTCTTGCTGAACTTGCTCCATCATTGAGTTCAGCATAAGTGCATTTTCCGTTTGGATCTGGGCTACGATTTGGTTCAGCTCAACTTCAGAAATTCCGGCCTGTTCAGCCTGAACCGGTGGATTCCCAAACGTCAGGTAATACCCCTGATCGGTCTGACCGAACTGTACTGCCCCAAACAACCCAATTAAAATCCCAATAAGAACAACAGCTGCCGCTGCAATCCAGCCGTATTTGATTCGTCCGTTATCTGAACTGCAACCTGTTTCAATCTGAAGATGAGTCGGCTCTGGAGCAGGAATATTCTGATCCAACTCATCACTATATCCGGAAAGGATTGATTGAGTCGCCTTCAGGTCGTTCAATTTTTCCTGCAACTCTTCATTGCCTTGAAGTTTTTGCTCAAACTTTTTCCGTTCCTCTGAGGTCATCTCATCAAAGAGATAATCCATCAATTGTTGTTCTGTTTTTTTATCAATCATTGTTCAGATAGTCGGTTTCAATATTCCACTGTTTCAGAATTGAGCCTAATTGACTCAATCCCTTGTACATTCTTGTTTTGGCTGTTCCCTCCGGTATTTGAAGGACATCGCCAATTTCACTGAATGTCATCTCTTCAAACTGTTTTAAGATGACCACGGCTCGAATCTCTTCCGGCAGCTGGTTCAGTGCCTGCTGAATAAGCGAGTTTAACTCTTTTGTCTCGATTTCTAACGCCGGTGTCGACTCAGAAAATTGTTGCTCTTTCGGAATCAGGTTCAGGGGTTCTGATTTTCGTCTACCGGCCCGTTTCATCTCATCCAGGCAGAGATTATTGGCGATCCTGTAGATCCACGATTTAAAAGATGCAACCTCTTTTAGCGACCGGATGTTTTCATGAACTTTGATCAGTGTTTTCTGTGCTATTTCGGCCGCATCATCCCTGTTGCCAAAATAGCTGTAGGCAAAACGGTAGATCGCCGGATACCACCGGTCGGCAATTACCTGAAAAGAGGCTCTATGTCCATTTTGCAGGTACTTCGCTAAATATGAATCATCCTGATTTTTCAAACCTCGAGGTCGATTTTCATTGCGTTTAGTGTAAAGACGAGGCAAACCCACAAATAGTTTTAGGGACGGTGTTATTTTTTATAAAAGGAATAAAAAAACTCCCCTCCTTGGCAAGGAGGGGAAGGATCGATGGCCAAAGGCAACGATTTAAAATTGAATCCTCACTATTTTAAAACTTGTAGCAGGGTTTCTAAAAATCTCACCTACTTACCCAGCAGCATATCCATAAAGCTTTCACGAACCTCTTCACTTGCATCACGGAAGTAGAGAAAGGGAAGATGTGTGTCGGTTTGAGTTGTATCCGTTTTTACTCCCCAGAGCGGAGTGAGTTTGGTTGGAAGCATCGAGTAGCGTGCATCGCCAATCACATCGGGATAGTCGGGGTGACGAATCAAAAAATTATCGGATAGATGCTTGAATCGCATAAGGTCCTCGTACATCACCGTGCCCTCAAACTGTGAAAAATCCTCTTCGATGATAATTCGCGGAGCAGACTCTCCTTCGTAAATATTAATTCCGGAAATCAGGCCGGTGCGAACGGCATCCGTGTAAATAATATTCTCGGCAATGTAATTGGCTCTCCAAACCCGCTGATTCGCAATTGTGGGTTTCACCACTATCTCTTCGATGGAGTGTCCACGGGATTCGGCTAAAGACTCGGCAGCTGAAGTAGCCCGCTGATGTTGAATCCATCCAAACAGCAGAAATAAGGCGAGCCAGCCTCCTGCGAACCAGACGTACATTTTTTGTTTTTTCAGAAGAGCAAATCCAACAAATAGAATCAAACCGATAGTGATAATCGGGTCGACTACTGAGACCAGGTTCCAGGCAAAACGAGTATCAAGAAATGGCCAGAGAAGCTGAGTACCATAGCTGGTAAAGGCGTCCAGGAGTCCGGCTGTGGCATAACCTAAAATGGAGTAGAAATAGAGCTCTTTGAAACTGAGATATTTCTTTAAAAAAAACCATAGAAGAACCGAGGCAATGAGTGCCCCAACAGGAATAAAAATCAGTGAGTGGCTGAACTGTCTGTGTATTTCGATATTAAAAAGCGGATCGGATGGAATGTGAATATAGTAATCCAGATCGGCCATCATGGCAGACAGAGCACCGGTAAAAGCTGCGGGTCTCAGTTTATCTTTATCAGCTCCGGATTGTGCAGCGGTTGCCCCGACCAGGCCGTGAGTTAACGGGTCCATCGTACGTTGTTTTGAAACATTCTCATCATCAAATTAATGAGAGTTGATAGATTACAATCTCAATCAATCCCAGATCGCTCTCCTCAAGCATATAAAGAGTGTCATTTTGAACATGCTTGAGGTTGTGAGAAGTTGGGAGGGTTTCTTTAGCCAACAGTTTTCCTTGTTCGTCCAACATCCACAACTCAACGAAATCCCGGTTATCAACTATTGTTGTTACCCAAAAACGGCCTTCATCATCAATCAAAAACTCCCTGACTGCTGGCCATGTTTCCGGCAAATCGTAACTCCTGACGGCCCGCCTGTACCCCTCGTTGTTATACTGATTTAAAGCTTCGTCACGGGTTAACTCCTTTCGCGGAAATGGATAATAAAACGCCCGCCGGTAATTTCCATTCTCATCGTATATTTTAAACAAAAATCGGTCAGTCCGATTAACCACAATCCCTTGTACCGGTGAAAATGAATTCAATACTCTGGCTAAAAACGGCGCTCCAAAAACGCTAATGCTATTATCCGTACGCAGAACAATAGGATCTACTGTCTCCAGTTCCAGAATGGGTTCTGCAGACAGCTGACCCTCCCGGTCTGCCCTGTATATTAGATCCATTCTTTGCTCAGACTCGTCGTCGTTCCTCCCAAATGACTGCCCGTAGTAGAACAAAAACTGACCATCGGGCAGCACCTGAAAGCCACCCGGAAAGTATCCTTCCGGCAACACAGACCTCTGATTTTCACTCATCAATGGTATCGATTTATCAAATTCCATCGTACTCAGCAAATAGGAGTGAATCATGCGTTTATTGAAATCCTGAGCGTAAATATGTGTTTCATCGATCATTAAATTATGAACAGTTTCAAATTCACCGGGCCCCTGCCCACTTCGGCCAACGCTTTGGCTAAACTCTCCATCCGGCGTGTATAAATTGATTCTTTTCTCGGAGTCATCGGCAACAAATATTCGCCCTTCACCATCAGTCCGCACGTCAGAAATCCGGCCGAGCAGCACTTCGCCGGAATCGTCAATTCTGGCAATTTCATTCAGGCTCATTTCGTAGTCCGTGCTCTCTTCAATCGGATATACAGTCAGATTATCCAGCTCCCGAATATCCTCAGGCAGTTCGATGTCGCTTTTGGTTGAACAGGATAGGATCAGGGGCAGTATCAATAAAGCGGTGAGTGCTTTGATGATCGTACGTTTGGGCATGATTGACTATAAAGTTTAGGTATTGTGATCATCAACGAAGTTACTGATAATCTTTCTATTTCTTTCTTTAAAAGGAATCTCCAACTGTTCACCGCTCGCTCCACCCTCAGTCAAATTCAGTGATGAGATTGAGATCCCCAGCAGGCGTACTTCCCGTGCACCCGTTTCCGTCTCCTGCAGGAGTATTTTGGCAATTTTGGAAATCTCTTTAGGGTCGTTGGTAAAGTGGTGTAAAGTGCTGCTTCGGGTTACGGTTTCAAAATTTTTGTATCGGGCTTTCAGCGTTATCGTTTTGCCCGTGGCATCCAGTTTTTTCATGGATTCGGCGATTTTCACGGAGAGCTCATCCAGGAAATTTTCAATCCATTCAAGGTCGGAAATATCCTCAGAAAAGGTGCGCTCTTTCCCGATCGATTTTCGTATGCGATTGGGCTTAACCTGCCGATTGTCAATACCGCGGGCAATGCGGTAGTAGTGATGGCCCGATTTGCCAAACTGCTTCACCAAGTCGATCTCATCCCACATCTTCAGGTCCGCTCCTGTTTTAATACCGAGCGACAGCATCTTTTTTTGTGTTGCTTTACCAACTCCGTAAAAATCTCCAATGGGTAGTTTTTCGATAAACTCCTCCGCCTCGTCAGGTGTGATAATGCTCAAGCCATCCGGCTTGTCAAGATCAGACGCAATTTTTGCCAAAAACTTGTTGGATGCCACTCCGGCCGAAGCCGTGAGCCCGGTCTCTTGTTTCACCCTTTTTTTAATCTCGCGCGCAATCAGTGTGGCAGAAGGATTTCCTTTCAGGTTTTCAGTTACATCAAGATAGGCTTCATCCAGAGACAGAGGTTCAACAAGGTCGGTGTAGTCGAAAAAGATCTCCCTGATCTGGTGGGACACTTCTCTGTAAACGTCAAATCTTGGTTTTACAAATATAGCACTTGGACAAAGTTTGACCGCCCTTGAAGCCGGCATGGCAGAGTGAATCCCAAATTTACGGGCTTCGTAACTGGCAGCAGCAACAACGCCGCGCCCCTGAGGTGAACCGCCCACTACAAGCGGTTTGTTACGATAATCCGGATGATCCCGCTGCTCCACTGATGCATAAAAAGCGTCCATATCCACATGAATGATCTTGCGGACGGGAGGGTCATTGTTAGATCGTAAACTTTTGTGCATCTGATATGGGTAAAAAAAATAGAATTTATTACCTTTAGTGCCACTGAAAGGTAATACAAATATAAGCATTGAAAGAATGGAAGAGTTAAACGGTGTAACAATCTATTGGTTAATTTCGATTGGACTTCTGGTAGGATATGTCATGGATCTGATTATGATAAAGCAGGGAATTGGCATGGTTGGTAATCTGATCGGCGGAACACTCGGATCAGTTATTATTGGCGCGGCATTGATCTCTATAGGGTTATTTGCTCCATTGGTTTACGCGGCAATCGGTTCAATTGCCTTTCTGTTTTTGGTTAATGTGTTCAGTTTTCATCCCGAAGACAATATTGAAGCAAAAGCTTAAAGATTACGCATATAATAATTGCAATTACCCAAAACATCAGGGCTGGCAGTATGGTTGCTGCCGGGCTCTGATCAGTCTCATCTTTTTTCGAGGGTTATTTCTGATGTAGCAGAACAGTACAACAGCATACCCTTTCTTCCGCACATCACACTTTCAACTGTTCCCGATTTATCTACCCGGCAGGTTATTGGACTTACAAGCAGGCTTTGCGCAGAGTTAAATCAGGTGCATGTTGATGTCAAAAAAATGGAGTGCAGAGATCACCCCTATCGAAAAGTAGTATTAACCATCGATGATGAAGTGATGCTCAACAAGTTCAGTGTTCCAGTGAACCGGGTTTTTAACGGTACATTCTGCAAACAGAGCGATTTTCATATCTCACTTCTATATGGAAATCATAAATGTGAAGAAATTGAATTGGGGAATATCAGGAGAGAGTTAGAGTCAATAAGTAAGTTGTACATACAAAGTATGGCTGTTGTAGATCTTAACTTTACACCGGACAAATGGAAGATTATATTTGAGCAGGACCTTTAAATCAATACCTCACTTAGATTTGGAAGTGAAGGTCTCAAGTATTGCAATATTCAACTACCATAACTAGATAAAGATATATAATGAGTGAATATAAATTTTACGAACAGGTAAATAAGGCTTTTGATCGCGCGGCGGCCTACACCAAGATAGACAAAGGTCTTCTGGCGCAGATGAAAGCGTGTAACGATGTTCTCCATATACAGTTCCCGGTTGAGATGGACGACGGGTCAATCAAAGTGATTGATGGATATCGTGTTGAGCACAGCCATCATAAAATGCCAACCAAAGGTGGTATTCGTTACAGTACGATGGTAAACGAAGACGAAACGATGGCGTTGGCAGCACTGATGACGTATAAATGTGCTGTTGTAGATGTGCCATTTGGTGGCGCCAAAGGTGGTATTAAGATCGATCCTAAGAAGTTTACAGTTACAGAGCTTGAGCGTATTACCCGGCGCTATACTTTTGAACTATATAAGAAAAATTTCATTGGCCCCGGAAATGATGTGCCTGCTCCTGATATGGGTTCCGGTGAAAGAGAGATGGGCTGGATTTTTGACACGTACCGCCAGCTTAGCAGTGATATAAATGCTGAGGGGTGTGTGACAGGTAAGCCTGTTGGCCAGGGTGGTATTCGCGGACGAACTGAAGCTACCGGACGAGGCGTTTACTTTGGTATTAAAGAAGCCTGCAGCAATGCGGAAGATATGAAGGCTCTTGGTCTTAACAAGGGAATTGATGGTAAAACATTTATTGTTCAGGGCTTGGGTAATGTAGGTTACCATGCCGCTAAGTATATGATTGAAGCCGGAGCAAAAATGATTGGTGTGGCCGAGTATGACGCATCGATCTACAATGAGAACGGCATAGGCCTGGATGATATCGTGTCGTATAAAAAAGAGAATAATGGAGGAGTATCCGGCTATGACAAAGCTACACAGCTGAAATCGAATAACGCAGTTTTGGAAGAAGAGTGCGACATTTTAATTCCTGCGGCGTTAGAAAATCAGATTACCGAAAGCAATGCGCCAAATGTAAAAGCTAAAATCATTGGTGAGGCTGCAAACGGCCCTACAACTGATAAAGCTCATGAAATAATAAAGCAACGCGGAGCACTGATTATTCCGGATAATTACTTAAATGCAGGCGGTGTAACAGTGTCGTATTTTGAGTGGTTGAAAAATATTCAGCATGTAAGGTTTGGGCGAATGGGTAAACGTTTTGAAGAAAATAGCTACAAGAAGATTCTCTCGGTTATTGAAACGGTTTCTGATCGCAAGTTTACGGATGATGAACTTGCTGTACTGGCACAAGGTGGAGGCGAACGCGAATTAGTTGACTCCGGCCTGGAGGAAACCATGGTGAATGCCTATAACGAAATCAATGAGATTCGAAAACAACATGACGTTGATTTAAGAACGGCAGCCTTTATCAGTGCAATAAACAAGGTTGGATTTATGTACAGGGGAATGGGAATATTTCCTTGATAAAAAAATAAACCCGACACTTTTCACAGTGTCGGGTTTTTTTAATTTAGAGACAGTCGTTTTCTGTCATTAACCAAAACATCATCTATTCTCTGCTACGTGATTCAATAAATAAAGTTACGATGTGGAGTAAAATAGTTTTGAAATAGCAACTGAAATCAAACCAGCTATGATTTCTTTCTATTTTATCATGTTTATTCTGCCGGCATTAATTATTTCCGGTACCATCTATTTAGCGACCCGCAATTCAAAAAATCATGGATGAAACACAGCTAATCTCCGTTTCATTTGATTCGAGTGCCGTAATCGCATTTGTCACTTACCTCCTTTTGATTATTGGCATTGGAATTTATGCCTCCAGGTTCTCATCCAGGGGAATTTCGGAATACTTTATTGGCGGGCGGAAAATGAATCGATTTGTAGTGGCTCTGTCAGCGGTTGTTTCGGGACGCAGCGCATGGCTTCTTCTTGGTGTTACGGGAATGGCATACGCGCAGGGCCCATCGGCAGTTTGGGCCGTACTGGGTTATATTATTGTAGAAATATTTCTCTTTCTCTATTACGGACGAAGACTCAGGAACTTTACTGAAAACCGTAACTGCATCACCATTCCGGACTTTTTTGCAGAGAGATTTAGCGATCATGATGGAAAACTCCGGATAACTATTGTAGTTATATTTCTGGTTTTTATGATCGGCTACATCTCTTCTCAATTTGTGGCCGGCGGAAAAGCGTTTGCATCCGGTTTTGGAATTGAAACCGCTACAGGAATTTTGCTAACAGCCGGTATTGTACTTGTATATACAATAGTAGGAGGGTTTCTGGCTGTGAGCCTCACGGATATGTTTCAGGCGATATTTATGATGCTTGCACTGGTGATTTTACCTGTTATAGCAATTATGAACTTTGGCGGATTGCAGGAGCTGCTAAGCTCTTTGGCTTTAATGGATGTAATGTATGTAGATCCTTTTGCGATATCTGTTGGTGCTGCCATTGGATTTTTGGGAATTGGACTGGGGTCGCCCGGTAATCCGCATATTCTGGCCAGATACATGTCCATAGACGACCCTAAACAGTTTAAGTATGTGGCCGTAGTAGGAACAACCTGGAATGTATTGATGGCATGGGGTGCCGTATTTGCAGGGCTTGCAGGGCGTGCATATTTCCCCGACGTAGAAATGCTACCCGGCGCAGATACTGAAAATCTTTTTCCAATGCTTGCTCAGCTGCACCTCCACCCTATTCTGTTTGGAGTTGTGCTGGCATCAATATTTGCCGCGATTATGTCTACGGCCGACTCACAGTTACTTGTAGCTGCTTCGAGCGTGGTGCGGGATATTTATGAAAAGATTTTCAAAAAAGGTGTTGAGGTTTCACAGGAGAAACTGGTTCTCTACAGCAGGATTGTGGTATTCTTTATTGTAGTCTTGGCATTAATCTTTGGTTTTTATGCAGAAGATCTGGTCTTTTGGTTGGTTCTTTTTGCCTGGGCCGGGCTTGGAGCCGCTATCGGTCCAACTTCAATCCTGGCTCTCTATTGGAAGGGTACAACAAGGGCGGGTATTTTTGCGGGTTTAATTACCGGTACCCTTGTTACTATAGGATGGTATCTTACACCGGGGCTCAAAGAATTTATGTATGAACTGATTCCGGGCTTTTTCGCCTCCTTTTTAGCTACGTGGCTGGTAAGCCTCTTCACAGAGCCTGCTCCGGACAGTAAAAAAGCATTTGAAGATATGTTTGACGAATAAATAAAGTGACTGAATTTGATTTCAGCCACTTTTAAAATTTTAACTGCTCAAGAAAAGAGCTTTTTAAAAAACCCTACAATACCCTTTTTCTCTTCTTTCTTCTTACCGGTTCTCCCACCTTCTAACTGATCAAAAGTTGGGCGCGGTAGTCCGTGGTGCTTTCTGCTCTCTCTCTGTTTGCTGCCTTTCTTTTTACTCTTTTTGTGATTGTTGTTTCGGGTCTTGCCGGGCTTCCCGCTTTTCTTTTTCCCTTTCTTACCGGAAGATATTTTGTCCTTCACACTTTTTGGCAGCGGAACTTCTTCGGGCGCGTATCCAAGCGATTTACATATAGCCTGAATATCATTTCTGTCCTGTTTTGATACGAGAGAAAGTATGCGAGTCGCTTTGCCGTCACCTACGAGCTCAGCACGAAGTTTGTATTCGTTTACATCTTCAGGCACATCGTAATTGATAACTTGTGTTGCGTGCTCTAAGGGAAGGTCCTTTGCGGTCATATCACCAATAATCAGGTGCTGTACATCACCTGTGGTAAATCGGTTAAAACGTTCGTTAAAAGTCTCTTCATTTAATTGTTGATGAACACTGACTGCTCTTCGATTGCTCTTTCTCAAGATTTTATAGAGACGGTCTGCGGTTCTCCTGGATGCAGTAAAAATAACAACAGTATCTGTTTTATTGTTGTCCAGGTGAGCCATCAATGTAGAGATCTTTGACCTTGGGGGCACATTGATGTAGTACTGAGTAAGATCTTTTGTGATTTTAGGCTCTTTAGCTTTTTCAGCTGGTTTATCGGCTGAAGATTTTTTAGCGAGCGTTACCAGTTCAGGGTCTGTAAGTAGTCTGTCTTCTGCTTTCCGCAGCTCTTTGCTGTCTTTGGCAGCTGTAAAAATACGCTGGCACTTACTGATAATTCGCGTTGACACATTGTCGACTGCCTCCCAGTCTTCAACCTGTTCCGCCTGATCAACAATGAGCTGCTGAACTTCCCTGAAAATTATCTTGCCGTCTTCAAGTAAACCGGCTAATTCTGAAGGAGTAGCAACAACTACTACCGGCCCGGCAGATAGTGCATTCAGCTGTTTTTTTGGATCGTCATCAGAAGTGATGCAGGCGCTCTCTATGGACGCATGGTAGCCAATGGCCCAGATCCATTCATCCAGAAATTTTGCGCGCTCACTATCGGGGGCTAAAATAATCCCTTTAGTGCCCTGCCGGCGATCTGATTTAGCAATCTCGTTCAACAGGTTAATTAGATAGCCAACTTCCGGCTTATCCTCTGTTTTGGTATTAATTACGAGATCGGAACCTTCCTGAACAGCTTTAAAAATTTTCTTTTGTAGTTGTGAGGGGCTTTCAATCTTAACATCTTTCAACCCCTTCAAAATATCGGAACTTAGTCGAAACTGATTAAACGACAACGTTATATCCTCACTTATTTAGTCAAAATTTCAATTCAAAATACCGGGCCAACTGTCCGGCTTATGGCTCAGCCCTGAATAGTACAGGCAGCCATTTACTTTAATTATTA
The DNA here is from genome assembly GCA_001564065.1 of Chitinophagaceae bacterium T5-Br10_B2g13. GTDB lineage: Bacteria > Bacteroidota > Rhodothermia > Balneolales > Balneolaceae > Rhodohalobacter. The sequence continues at coordinate 13,291 of LKNA01000030.1, read as the reverse complement.
TAAAAAACGGTTAAGTAGATTTCATTCAATGTAAGCAGAATCATCAGCCCCAGTAAACCGGCTGCTCCTGCTTCTGGACCGAAATTCCCTCCCGTAAAAGTTTCGGGTCCGGTAGTCTCTGCAACCATCAGCATATGTTCAAATTGATTGCCGCTAACCGGTAATCCAAAAACCGCGCCCTGAAAATAATTCCAGGAGAGATGCATTCCAAGTGGAATGGCTAAACTCTTGGTTATAATATAAGGATAAGCGAACACCATTCCAGCAATAGATATGTTTAAAGTTGATATCCAGGAGGCATTGGGATTACCGAGGTGTGTTAACCCAAAGAGCAGAGAGGATACTATAACGGCAGCGATAACGGCAAGTGATTTGCCGGATTTTTTAAAATGCAGTCCTTCCTGCAAATTTCGAATCAGATATCCTCTAAAATAAGTCTCTTCCCAAAAACTGACTGCAGCCATGAAAATTAGAGTTAAACCCAACCCAAGATAAAATCCATCGGAAGGTCGCGTGAACTGTTCAAACCGAATTTCAACCCAACCCATGCCAATGTGTATCAGTACTATGCCTCCCATAGCAAGTGCGGCGAGCACATTTCCGGCAAAAAAATCGATAAACCAGCTTTTTTTAAATTTAATGCCGTACTCTGATATGGGCCGTCGATCCAGTTTTCGGGAACCAAACCAAAGAATTGCGATCATAACGAAGGCCAATACAATCGTAAACCCATATCCGCTAAAACCCCAAAGCCCCAGAACTGCAATGGAGGTGAGCAGGATGGCGGTAACAATCAATATTCTCCAAAATGAGCGTAGCCGATTTTCGTAGGAGCTAAAAAAGAGGGTTTTCACGATTGAACGCTTATTATATATTAGTCTGTTCTATAATAATAGAATCTGTATAGCAAACAATACAAAAAATTTAAGAGTGTAATTATGGCTAAACGAGTCGCTTTCTTTGCCGGTAAAGAATCCATTGAGAACTATTTTAATTTAGAGTCGAACCGGAAAAATATATTTGAACCCCACTACAATTTATCTTCAGGTCATCATATTCCAATTGTTTTTAAGAGCGATGGTGAGCATTCGATTGAGAGAGTGAGGTGGGGAGAAGAAGAAAGTTCAGAAACTACAATTGAATCTGAAAATGCAGCTAATCTGATTTCTAAAAAAGATTTTATCAGTTGCGCTGTACCTTTAAGCGGTTTTTATATCTGGAAAGACGACAAAGAGAAGGGAAGTCCCTTTTTTGTTCGGATGATCAATGATCCATTAATGGTAGCGGCCGGTGTGTATAATACCAAAGAAGGCTATTTCAAATTGATTACCATTCCATCAAATGTATTAATAAATCCAATGTCGGAAACAATGCCGGTTTTACTGAACAGAGAGCTGTCATTTAAATGGCTTGGGATCAAGAAAGAGGAAGAAACAACGGAAATTATCGAAAAAGCAAAGAAGCTGTTTTTGCTTACCGACCTGTCTGTGCTTCGGGTGAGCGAAAAGGTAAATAACCCATCAAATAACGACGAAAAGTTGATCCAGCCAATCCCCAAATAGATTCGGATTTATACTCTGCCTGCAATATTTTTGGACTGTTTCGTTATACAATAAATGCCTTTTTAAAAAGAGGAAATAGTTTTATCTTGAGGATTCTCTGAACTAAGAAAAAGTCTTTGTAAAGTATGTTATACGGAATTATAGTTGCGGTTATTACGCTAATTTGTTTTTTACTCATTGTAGTTGTTCTGCTTCAGCCGGGACAAAAAGAGGGTTTGTCAGGCGGACTGGCGGCAGGAATGGCCGGCGGTGCATCCATGGGTGCACGCAGAACTGCGGATCTGCTCTCTAAAACAACATCAATTTTAGCAGCACTCTTTCTTGGATTGAGTGTACTGGCCAATTTTGCAATTGATCGCGGTGATGGCGGACAAAGCACCATTCAGCAATCTGCAATGGAAAACGTTGATCCATCTGAATTTTCTGTACCGTCCCAAACACAGTCTGCTGTTCCACAACAGGAAGATCTGGACATTGAAGAGTAAACTACTCTAATTTAGAATTTTATTTAAGCCGTGATTTGATCATTCAAGTCACGGCTTTTTTTATGTCTGATGTTTTGTTGAAAGAGATGCCAGAATACAATTTGTATTGTATTGGCTATAAAAAAGCCCGAACCGTTTAAAAACGAATCGGGCTTTAGCTAATAGAATCTTTATTGAACCCTATACCGATTCAATAATTTCATTTAAGGTTTTGCTCGGTCTCATTCGGTCAAATACAATCTCCTGGTTTGGCCAGTAGTAACCTTCAATATCTTCCGGTTGTCCCTGAGCATCAATCAGCTCTTTGTTGATTTGCTCCTCGTTCTCTTCCAGTCGATCAGCAACCGATTTGAAATGCTCAGCTAAATCTGTGTCTTTTGTCTGATTTGCCAAAGCGCGTGACCAATACAATGCAAGATAGAAGTGGCTTCCTCGGTTATCGTGTTCGTTGACTTTTCTGGAAGGTGATTTATCATTCTGCAAGTAGAGTGTGTTGGCCTCGTCCAGCGCCTCAGACAGGATGAGTGCTCTTTCATTGTCGAATGTCTTAGACAGGTGTTCTAAGGATACGGCCAGTGCTAAAAACTCTCCAAGTGAATCCCAGCGCAGGTGCCCCTCATCCAGGAACTGCTGAATATGTTTTGGAGCCGATCCTCCCGCCCCGGTTTCAAAAAGTCCGCCACCGTTCATCAGCGGGACAATAGAAAGCATCTTTGCACTGGTTCCAACCTCAAGGATTGGGAACAGGTCTGTGAGATAATCGCGAAGAACGTTGCCCGTAACAGATATGGTATCCTTTCCGGCTTTGGTTCTTTCCAGCGTGTAGCGCATCGCTTTAACGGGCGACATAATTTGAATGTCCAGTCCGTCTGTATCGAATTCAGGCAGATATCGGTTTACTTTTTTGATCAGTTCAGCATCGTGGGCCCGATCTTCGTCCAGCCAGAAAATTGCCGGATCTCCGGTTTCCCGAGCTCTTCGAACGGCAAGCCCTACCCAGTCTTTGATCGGTGCGTCTTTAGTCTGGCACATTCTCCATATATCGCCTTTCTGTACGTCGTTCTCCAGAAGGGTATCTCCATCTCTGCTTACAACGCGAACTTTACCACTTCCAGGGATCTCAAAAGTTTTGTCGTGAGACCCGTATTCTTCAGCTTTTTTGGCCATCAGTCCAACATTTGGCACACTCCCCATGGTAGTTGGATCGAATGCACCGTGCTCTTTACAGAAATCGATGACTTCCTGATAGATTCCGGCATAACTGCTTTCAGGGATAACTGCTTTTGTATCCTGAGTTTCATCATTCTTATTCCACATCTGTCCTGATGTGCGGATCATAGCAGGCATGGAAGCATCGATAATCACATCGCTTGGCACATGGAGGTTGGTAATCCCTTTGTGAGAATTTACCATGGCCAGGTCCGGGCCGTTCTCATAGCACTTCTGTATGTCTGCCTTTATCTCCGCCTGTTTTTCTTCGGGCAGCTCTTTAATTTTGGCTTCCAGATCACCAAATCCATTATTTGGGTCAACTCCGAGTTTGTTCAGTGTTGCTCCATGCTTTTCAAATACATCCTTAAAGTAAACCCTAACGGCATGGCCGAAGATGATAGGATCTGAAACCTTCATCATGGTTGCTTTCATATGAAGCGAAAATAGAACGCCCTTCTCTTTTGCATCCTGAACCTGATTTTCCAAAAACTCCACAAGTTCTTTTTTACTCATTGCGGCGGTGTCAATTACTTCGCCGGGGAGCAGTGTTGTGCTATCCTTCAGTACGTTTACATTTCCATCTTTATCCACATACTCAATGCGTACATCGTCGTCTTTATCGAGCGTTATTGATTTCTCGGAATGAGCAAAGTCGTTATCGCTCATAGTAGCAACGTGCGTTTTAGAGTCGGAACTCCATTCGCCCATAGAGTGTGGATTTTTTCTGGCATACTCTTTAACCGGCTTGGGAGCTCTCCGATCTGAATTACCTTCCCGCAGAACGGGGTTAACAGCGCTGCCCTTTACGGCGTTATAGCGCTCCTGAACTTTTTTCTCTTTATCGTTTTTTGGTTCTTCGGGGTAGTCGGGCAGATCATAACCTTTATTCTGCAGCTCTTTTATAGCGGCAACAAGCTGCGGTACAGAAGCACTGATATTTGGAAGCTTGATGATATTTGCTTCCGGTTTTTTAGCAAGATCACCCAGTTCAGCAAGTGCATCAGACACTTTTTGATTATCTTTCAAATAGTCTGGGAAGTTTGCCAGAATTCTACCGGCCAGAGAAATATCTTTAGTCTCTACATTTACACCGGCAGCTTTTGTAAATGCTTCGACGATTGGCAGGAACGAGTGAGTTGCGAGGTAAGGTCCCTCGTCGGTGATCGTGTAAAAGATCTTGGCTTTGTCTGTACTCATGTGATCAGTGCTTTTCAGTTAGTTATTTAATTCGAAGAATTACCACATCTTTACTCTAATTGAAATGTGGCAGCAGGAAGATCTACTCTTCTTCCAGCAGATTTTTTACATACTCATTTTCAGGATCCATTTTCAATGCCTGCTGATAGTATGTTTTTGCTTTTTCATCATGACCGCCTTTTTTCATCAAGTCGCCCATCAAAATCCAGTTTTCTACATCACGCGGCTCCGTTCGTATTCTGTCCAATAAGTAGGTGATGGCTTCATTTCCTTTGCCGGCCATAACTTTGTAAAGAACCATGTTTCTGTGTGCTGCAGGCAGGTTATCCAGGTCGATGGCCTTTTCAAAATCTTCCCGTGCATTTTCAACATCGTCATTGTTGAGGTACGAGTATCCCCTCAGGTTATAAAGCCTTCCATTGTCATCATCTCTTTCAATGGCATCGGTTAAAGACTTAATGCTCGAATCCCATTGATTGAGCTTTTGCATCACTTCACCCTCAAGCGTATATCCCTCCGGAGCATCCGGATTCATTCTCTGTAATTGCCTTGCAGTATCAAGGCTTTTGTCAAGATCTCTTTCGTGTAAAAGCTCGTATCCTTGTTTATGTTTTTCTTCAAAACTCATGAATTGTCAGTCTTTTTCTCTTTATCGGTTATATCTTCAAATTCTGCGTCTTCAATTTGATCCAGGTTGGGCCCTTTTTTTCGACTAGAGGGACCTCGTTGAAATTGATCAAAAGGCGACGTTGTCTTTCTTTTCTGTTTTGATTTTGGCCCCATGATCAATCTATAAACCAAATAGATAAAAAGGGCTATAAGTAACCAGCGGATCATTAATTAATCGGGTATAATATGAATGTGTGTATTGCTTCGAATCGGTTGATTGAAAATCTGTTCTTTAATATACGACAAGTGATTTGGATTATTAACAAAATCGATTTCTGAAGCGTTAATAATCATCAAAGGGGCCTTATTGTAGTGGTAAAAAAATTGATTATACGCGTCACTCAGCTCCTGAAGATAATCGGGTGTGATGTGTTTTTCATAATCTCGTCCGCGCTGTTCAATATTGTTCATCAACCTGTTTACGTTGCTTTGCAGGTATATAACAAGATCGGGCTTGGCAGAAATCCCGGTCATAATATTGTATATGTTGTCGTACAGGTTCATTTCGTCCTCACCCAGATTCAGCCGTGCAAAAATACGGTCTTTTTCAAACATGTAATCAGATACAATGCCGCCGTCAAAAAGATCGCGGTTTAGCATTCTCTGTTGCTGTTTAAATCGGCTGGCAAGAAATGATAGCTGAGTTTGAAAAGCGAAGCGTTCACGATTTTCGTAAAACCGCGGAAGAAATGGGTTCTCTTCAAACTCTTCGAGAACCAAACGGGAGCTGCTGCTTTCTGCAATAAGTTTTGCCAGCGACGTTTTTCCGGCTCCTATAACGCCTTCAATGGCGATAAAATCAAATTGATTGGGCATTTTTGTTTGCTAAATCCTTGTCGTAATTACCAGCTTTTATCCGTTTTTTCAATCTCCATGCGCGGGGCTCCTTCTACCAGCTGTTGAATAGGTGTTCCGGTTGAAATATCCACCCAATCCGGGTCTATTTCCAACATAGGTTTAAGCACAAACAGGCGCTTTTGATATTCCGGATGTGGAATGATAAGGGTATCCTCATCAATCACCAAGTTTCCATACCGAATGATGTCCAGATCCAGTACTCTTGGCCCCCACCGCTCTGTGCGCGTACGCCCGGCTTCTTTTTCAAACGATTTTAGTTTATTCAAAAGTTCAACGGGGGGTACACCGGTGGTTATTTTTGCTGCTCCGTTGAAGAAGGTGTATCTGGCAGGTCCTACCGGTTCCGATTCCCAGATAGATGATTTTACAATCGGCTCAACAGAAAGGTTTTGTAAAAACCTGGATGCTGACTTGAAACTTTTAAGCCGATCTCCAAGGTTTGCACCTATTGCTACGATTACCGTTTCCATGACATGGTTATTTGGGCATACTCGGCGGGCGTAGCTACCGGTGGATTTAATTTTCTAACGGTAACACTCAACTCGTTAACGAACTCGGCAGTTTTGAATAGCTCTTCCCCGATTTGATGGCAGAGAGTCTCAATCAGTTTTTTTGAAGGGCCATGAATTACTTTTGCTGCAACTTTTTCAGCAAGTGAATAGTCGAATGTTTTGTCTAACTCTTCGTTCTTGATTGAGTCTTTAAAGAAACCTTTAGCGGTAACATCTACCTCAAACCGGTTCCCCTCAACTCTCTCAATCTCAGCATGCCCGTGCTTTCCATGAAACTGAATGGATTTAATGGTGATGACATCGGGGGCGTCTGAATTGTTTTGCATAAATCAGTAGAGTGCGTAGTAAGACAGATTTGTCAGGTCAATAAATAATTCCGTGTCAGAGACTGGCTACTTCTATTTTCTGTTCCAGTTCACTGAGGATGCGCTTATGCTTCGGGCTTGTTGAGAGCCGCTCTTCCACCGTAGAGATCGCGTGGATAACCGTTGAATGGTCACGCCCGCCAAACTGTAATCCGATCGTTTTAAGGCTCGATTTCGTGTATTTTTTGGATAGGAACATGGCGATTTGTCGCGCCTCAACAATTTCCTGTTTACGGGTTTTCTCACGAACTTTATTTGTGTCGATCCCAAAATGTTCACACACATAGTTCTGGATCGACTCGATAGATATCTGAGTGTGCGAGCTTTTTACCATATCCTTTAGCACATTTTTTGCCAAAGTAAGATCGATCTCGTCTACATTTTTTAGCGAAGCCGTGGCCAGCAGTTTTATAATAGCACCTTCCAGATCGCGCACATTGGATTTAAAATTGTGGGCGATAAACTCAAGAATATTCGGATCGAGCGTAATGCCATTGTCGTTAGCTTTGCGTTCAAGGATTGCAAAACGGGTTTCATATTCCGGTATTTGGAGATCTGCGCTTAAACCCCAGCTGAAACGGGAAATCAGGCGGTCTTCAATATCGGGAATATCCTTTGGAGCACGGTCACTGCTTAAAATAATCTGTTTTCCATCCTGATGGAGCGCATTAAAAATGTGGAAAAACTCTTCCTGTGTTTTCTCTTTGCCGCTAAAAAATTGAATATCGTCAACAATCAATACATCGATGTTTCTATAAAATGTGGTGAATTCACTCGCCCTGTTATTTCGAATCGCCTGTACAAATTCGTTTGTGAACGTTTCTGATGAAACATACATCACGGCAAACTCATCCCCGAAGTCTTGCTTAATTTTATTTCCGATACTCTGGATGAGGTGTGTTTTACCTAAACCCGTTCCGCCATAAACAAACAGCGGATTAAAAGAGTTTTTACCCGGATTTTCTGAAATAGCCATAGCTGCAGATCTCGCGAGTCTGTTGCAGTCTCCCTCAATGTATCGCTCAAAAACGTAATTGTTATTTAGATTCGATTCAATGTTGGCCTTTTTGATTCCCGGTATAACAAATGGATTTTCAATTTTGCCGGGGTGATAATCAGAAAATGTATTGACTTGCTGCTGACTGTTTGGCGGGCTCGGGCGCTGTGGTAACCTGACGGATCGGTTGTCTTCCATACGGTCAGATTTTTCAACCAGCACTGAATATTCCAGTTTGCCTTCATTACCTAATACCTTGGCAATGGTAGACCGCAGCATATTATAGTAGTGCTCTTCCAGCCATTCATACCAAAATTGACTGGGCACTTGAATTGTAAGAGTATCGTTTTCGAGCTTTATAGGTTTGATGGGTTCAAACCAAGATTTGTATTTCTGATAACTGATATTATCCTGAATAATCTCTAAACATTCACTCCATGCATTTTCTGCGGTAAGCGTATTCAACGTTAACAACCTCCCGGGGTTTTCGTAGTTTTAAAAATATTGAGCAGTTATCCACACAGTTTGAAAGGACTGCCGTAATAGCTGAAAAGAAAATGTGAATTTATTCCGCTGAAATCAAAAAAATCTTACGTGGTTTTCCCAAAGTTATCCACATTTTTATAAATACCATAAATACATGGTGCGCAATAAATTGAATTTTATTTTAACAAATTACCAAATTTGGCTTGACACCGCTTAACAATTCGATAACGCTAATTTAGTCTAAGGGAAACTTTGAGCTGACGGGAATAAAAACTTTTCCACAAGTTATCCACATTGTGTGTGATGTATGAGTGGCCTCCGGTGGAAACTATTTAAAGAAAGCGAAAAAGTGGTTGTTGCAGCGCTAATTATGGGGATTTTGAGCAATTACAAATCGGTCGTTACCATCATAGTCTTTCAGGAGCTCTGAACGATGATAAAATGAACCTGCGAGGTCTTTAATCTCATCAGCAAATTTGTCATTGCACTCCAGAAATAGTTTAGCGTCTGAGTGCGCGGCGAATTCACATATCTTACGGTAGAGGGTCAAGGGGTCGTTATGAAAAAGTGCGAGTTCAGGTTCAAAGTTTACAACCTGTGGATCCATCTCACTTTTTTCGGGATGTGTTATGTATGGTGGGTTTGAAACAATAATATCCCAATTCTGAGTTGAAATCCCTTCTGGATCATTTAGATCGTTTATGTCAGCCTTCAAAAAGTTGACATTAACATCGTTAAACTCTGCGTTTTTTGAGGAGATCTTCAGTGCTTCGGGCGAGATGTCGACTCCGGTGCAGCTCCAGCTGGGACGTGATTTTTTGATCGCGATCGGGATACAGCCGCTGCCGCTGCCTATATCTAAAAGGTTAAGCGATTCAGAATCGGAATGTTGATTGAGTATCAGTTCAACCAGCTGTTCAGTTTCCGGCCTTGGAATGAGTACATCTTTACTTACATGGATGGTGCAGTCCAGAAAATCAGTGGAGCCGGTAAGATGCTGAAGCGGTTCATGCATCCCTCTTCTCTTTACCAGCGGACGAAGCCGGTCGAGTTCAGAGGATGAGAGAGGACGATCGAATTTGAGGTAGAGATCCAATCGATTAATATCGAGCACGTGGGACAGCAGCCATTCTATACTGAGCCTGGGATTATGAACACGCTTCTCTTCAAAATAATCTGTAGCCCACTCAAGCATGGACAAGACCGTCCACACTTTTTCAGAATTGCTGCTCATTGAATATTAATCTTCCTCTTCTTCGGAAGCCGGTGAAGCAACTTCTTCTTGCAATGATAGACCAAAACGTTTCGAAAAGTCCATGATAAAATCTATAACATCAGATTCGATGCTTCTCTCTTCAGAAAGAGAGCTACCACGAAAACCCATTCTGCCGCCAGATTTTTTGAGCTCAATCCGTGTATGGTCATCGTTGCACTCAAGGATAGCGGTTAAGGTAATTGTTGCGTTAATCTGCTTTTCATACTGCTCGTAAACGGCAACAAATATCTCGTCGTTGTTTGCTGGAGATTTATAGTTATATAGAAACTTCGGTTCTAAAGCTTCAAACAGTTTAGAAGGAATTCTTCGAAGCGTCTTGTTTGGCCCATAAGCCAAATATTTTGTGACTGTACTCATAATCACCTTAAGGGTTGAATTGAAGTATGAAAAAGAGAAATTTCTGCCTGAATAAAAGCCTAAATACAACAATAATCAAATACCGTTTTACAAAAGAAGCATCTTTCAATAAAATTATTGACCTTAATCTACTGTTAGATGCAATGGATTTAACGATTAATGCGTTAAGAGACTAAGTTATTCAGAACTATCTACGAATATGAAAAGAACAATACAACTGCTACAAGTCGGCTTAATTACATTTTTAATCTCTTTCTATTTCTTAAATGATGCACATGCTCAAATTGTAGAGCCGGATATCATTCAAACGCAAAGAGACGTAATGGCTCTCACTGATGAATATGGATCAGGGTTCGGTATTAATATTTATATGAACAATTTTGGTTTTGGCGTGGGGGGAGAGTATCGAAGAGTAGTAGCCTCCCAATCTGAAATTATGTTTTCCTTAGGCATAACAGGTTTGAGGGATGAAAGTGAACAGACTTTTACCGACTTTTTCTTTGGTCAGCAGATTGTGCCTAATAAATTTCAGAGAGGATTTGCTTTTCCTATGATGGCCGGTTTTCGACAGAGGCTTTTCCCAAATGTGGTCCAGGAGAACTACCGGTTTTTTATTAGCGCTTCAGCAGGTCCTGTCGCTGCATTCACATATCCATATTTTGATGATCGCAACAACAACGGTTACCGTGAAACCGGAAATGAGTATGAGCTAATCGAAGATAACGGTGATTTACTGATCCGGTTTGCGCAACCTGAGCGTGTAAATGACATTTTTTCGGGAATGGGAGATGGCGACTGGCATTGGGGCACCACCGGTGAGATAAAACTTGGTGTAGATATCGGGAGTAATTTTTCCAGATTGAGCAGCATCGAATTTGGATACTATTTCTACTACTTCACAGACGGCATCCAGATGATGCAACCGAAACAACCTGTAATTCGCCAGCAAACCAGTCCAAACCAAAGCCCGTATGTGTGGGAAAATGGTCAGCTGGTATTGGAGGATTTCTTTGAGCCACAGAAATTTTTTGGCACTCCCCAGATTACATTTACGTTTGGCTGGCTCTGGTAAGTTTAGGCAGCCACTTTTCCGGGGAACTCATAGAGTCTAATATCAAATCCGGATTCTGGTCCCTGAGCTGATTCTGTTTAAAACCTCCTGTAGTAACTGCAACCGCTTTTGCCCCGAAATGATGCGCACACCGAATGTCATTCGGGGTATCGCCAATCACGATAAACTGCTCAGATTTTGCCGGCTGTTTGAATTTCTCTTTAAACTCTTCACTTGCCAAGCCGGGAAGGTGATTTCTGTCGTGATGATCACACCCGAATCCACCAAATTGAAATGTGTTCTGTAATCCAATAGCCCCAACTTTTGCGTAGGCTACTTCTCTAAAGTTACCGGTGCATAAGCCTATAGCTAAATTTTGCTGACGGGCATAATCGATCACTTCAGGTACCCCGTCAATCATATCTACATCATCATCCGAGAGATTATCGGTCATCAAATTGATATATCGTGACGATACAGAGTGGTACAGATCCCGAACATGAGAATACTCCTTAATCAGTTCAGAAAAAATATCTCTGTCGGTGCGCCCGGCAAAAGAGCGATTTTTTAGCGAAACATTGCTGAGTTTAAACTCCGTTAATATTTGATGTATAATTTCATGGAGGAAATTTTTTTTAACATGAAGCAGAGTTCCGTCTATATCGAACAGCAGTATTGGTTTCATCGTTATATTTCTAGATGAATAGATTTAGCATTAACTTAAACATACATATAAACTAACCGAAAAAATTGATTATGAGTTTAATTGAAGATATCCATGCAAGACAAATTTTGGATTCACGTGGCAACCCAACGGTTGAAGTTGACGTGGTATTGTCTAATGGAGCAATAGGAAGAGCAGCAGTTCCGTCAGGTGCATCAACAGGAGAGCACGAAGCCGTTGAGCTGCGAGATGAAGATAAAAGTTATTATCTGGGCAAAAGCGTTAAGAAGGCTGTAGAAAACGTCAATGGCGAAATAGCGGATGAATTAATTGGCTATCCTGCTTATCTGCAGACAGAAATTGATCAAATGATGCTTCAGCTTGACGGGACACCCAATAAGTCACGGCTGGGAGCTAATGCAGTTCTTGGTGTTTCGATGGCGGTTGCCAAAGCAGCGGCTGAAACAACAGGTCTTCCACTCTGGAGGTATCTGGGTGGGGTAAATGCAAAAGTACTGCCGCTGCCTATGATGAACATTATTAACGGTGGTTCACACGCCGACAATAATGTAGATCCACAGGAATTTATGATTATGCCTTCAGGCGCCGATTCCTACAGTAAAGCCATTCAGATGGGAGCAGAGATATTTCACAACCTGAAAAAAGTTCTCTCTTCTAAGGGATACAATACTTCTGTTGGGGATGAAGGAGGTTTTGCGCCTAATCTCAAATCTAACGAAGAGGCTGTAGAGGTAATTCTTACAGCTATTGAAAAGGCCGGATATACTCCAGGTGATGACGTTCTGATTGCGCTGGACCCTGCGGCGGCAGAATTTTACAATGCCGAGACCGGGCTCTACGAATTTAAATGGAGTGACGGATCAACACGCGATGCCGATGCCATGGTTGAATACTGGGCAGAATGGTGCGAAAAATACCCGATCATCTCTATCGAAGATGGCCTGGATGAAAACGACTGGGACGGCTGGAAGACACTGACTGATGAGCTTGGCAGTAAAGTTCAGCTTGTAGGTGATGATCTATTTGTGACCAACACAAATCGCCTGGCAGACGGAATTAAGAAAGGAGTGGCAAACTCAATTCTGATCAAAGTGAACCAGATCGGTACATTAACCGAAACACTGGATGCAATTGAAATGGCTCACAAAAACGGCTATACGGCTGTGATTTCTCACAGATCGGGTGAGACTGAGGATACGACAATTGCAGATATTGCAGTGGCGACTAACGCGGGTCAGATCAAAACAGGATCTATGAGCAGAACCGACCGGATTGCCAAGTACAACCAGCTCTTCAGGATTGAAGAGGAGCTTGGCGAAAGCGCACTCTTTTTGGGAAGAGACGTGTTTGGACTATAACATTTAAACACACAATCTATTAAGAAAGGGGCAGTGAAAACTGTCCCTTTTTTTGTTTTACACAGGTTTAGTCGGTTGGCTTAAAACCCTATATACCTGAGTTCGATTCTTAATCAGGGAAAATAATGAAGATAAATCGCTGTAAGTACTGAATAAAAGTGTCGGATAAGTCACGGTATAGTGTTATATTAAGTTAAGCAATAACAACAATATAACATCAT
>LKNA01000089.1 GCA_001564065.1 Chitinophagaceae bacterium T5-Br10_B2g13 | reverse complement strand
GATCGCCCCAAGCTGCCCCGCTGGAAAATCCCGGGGTGCCAAGCCCCCATTCAATACTGCGATCAGTAAACTTGAGTTCTCCCTCACCAGAAAACACAACATTGCCAACAGGTTCCGAAGGAATGATGTCCATGAGTGTCATAATCACGTTTTTTGGAGATGTTTCAATAATATCCGTTACACGTGATGGATCAGATGTATAGGTTAGATAATCCTGATCTAAAAGATCTTTATATATACCATTTACTACATAAATATCATTGTGACCATTGTTGTCATAGTCGGCAATCAATACAGCCCAGCTCCAGTCTGTGGCCTCCGTACCTGTCAGGCGGCCTGCCTCCGAAAATGTGCCATCACCGTTATTTAATTGAAGAGTATTTCGAGTTACTTGATGATAGAAACCACGATCGATATTTGTTGAATATTGATCATAAGTCTCGTAACTCATTTTAGATTTCACTCTTTCCTCAGAGTTGGGAAGCATATCAGAAACATAAATATCCGGCCACCCGTTATTTGTCAGATCAGCGATATCTGATCCCATAGAACTTGAGCTGATACTCTGAATTTTTTTTTCCAGGACTTCCCGAAACGTACCGTCTTTGTTATTGAGGTAGAGATAATCCCGTTCAAAAAAATCATTTGCCACATAGATATCCGGCCATCCATTTCGATTCAAATCGGCAACCGATACACTTAACCCAAAAGCGATGTGGCTACTGTAAATACCGGCTTCATCCGTCACATTCGTAAAATACTCTCCGTCATTTCTGAACAACTTACTGCCTCCCATAGGATCGGGTACTCGTCTTGTTTCACCTGTAATATTATCATATCCTCCTACTGGGTGAAAAGAATTGTTCAATAGATACATATCCAGGTCTCCATCACCGTCATAATCAAAAAAAACGGCATGGGTCGAAAGCCCGGTTACATCAAGACCATATTCAGCAGATTTTTCTTCAAATACAGGAAATTCTGCACCCTCATTTCCAGAAACACCCATGTTTATAAAGAGTTCATTATGCCTTCTATTGCCATCAGGCGAACCCGATTTGGTGATATAAATATCCAGTAAGCCATTACCATTAACATCAGCAAAACTGACTCCTGAAGACCATACCCCCTCTGATAAAAGACCTGCTTTTTCTGTCACATCCTCAAACTGAAAATCACCGCGGTTCAAATATAAACGGTTAGATACCATATTTCCGGCAAAAAAAATATCTGGTAATCCATTATTGTTTACATCTCCTATCGCTACGCCTCCCCCGTTGTAAAAACTACGAAAGATATACATGTTGAATTCTTCGGTTGGATAAAGATTATTTTCAAAATCTATGCCTGTTAGAGAAGGAGGGAGTAACTCAAAGAGATATTTATCAACAACACTTTTATCTTTGGAACAAGAAATAAACACTATGAAAATAGTTAAATAAAAATATCGAGCGTTGATTAACATACACGGAAAATAACAAAAAACTTCGGGATTATTTTACTTTACCTCTCTCATTTTTTTCCTAACCTATTTATATATAAAGTTATCAAAACTTTACTCAAAAATAGCATGAGACTCAAAATACCGTCCATCCCTGAATAAATCGTTTATAATAAACATATGAGAAAAAAAAGTGATCCCTCCAGAAAGTAGATAAAGCGATCACTTTTTAATTTAAACTATTCTAATATTTATTTAGTAACCTGGATTTTGAACGAGATTAGAATTGGTTTCTAATTGATTTCGAGGAATAGGGAATACATTTCTAAATGAAGGGGACACTTCTTTGAATTGCCAGGAATCATTAAAACGTGTTTCACCTTCTTTACCGGCAAATCTAATTTGATCCTGCCGCCTGACTATGTCATAAAATTGCTCACGTCCTCTTTCAGCCAGTAATTTATCAGCATCAAGACTGGTAAAAGGATCAACCCCTGCCCGGTCTCTTATTTCATTAACTAGCATCAGGGCTTCACTGCTTCCGGGCTCCATTCTCCAAAGTGCTTCAGCTTTATTAAGAATTATTTCAGCATAACGCATTACAACAAAATCATTACTCATACTCGTGCCACTTATACCTACTTCAGGTTCATATTTAACAATCCTTGCGCCAGCCTGTCTTAAAGCAAGTGGAGCCAATTCGTTAATGTATGGCGTATGGGTAATCGGAGGACCATCTGGATCAAAACTTTCTACTCCGGCATCATTTACCTGATTGCCTTGCGGATCGAGTAAAGGACCTACCAAAAAATTACTGAGCCGTTGATCCAATGTTCCGGTAGTTTCACTTCCGAGCTCATCTAAACCAACTACAGATCCCTGAGGACCTGGATTTTTATCAGGATCAATATAAGAAGCATAAATATCTGTCGTGGCTTTAAAACCTCCCCAAGGCTGAACACCCATATTAAATGCTTCCTGACCTCCCGCTATATGATGTGTCATGTGCATATGGTTAAATCCTCCTAAAAATACTTCGTCGTAAGGAATTACAAAAATGTGTTCAGGTGAGCCTGTATTTTCTATACTAAAATTAGCAGCATAGTTATCTATTAAATTATAATTATTTGAATTTATAACCTGATCAGCATGAAATATTGCATCCTCCCAACGGGAAGTACCTGTATATACCTCAGCATTCAGATACAGTCTGGTTAAAATAGTGTGAACAACCCATTTGTTCATCCTGCCAATAGTTGCACTTACATCCGTATCTAAATTATCTAGGGTATTAAGCAATTCTTCTTCAACAAAATCAAATACGGCTTTCCTACCTTCTTCAAAATTCGCACTTGGCTGTGAAGGGTTTTCAGGTGCATCCACGAAACTGGTAACGATAGGAACATTACCAAAACTGTCCAGCAACAAATAATAGGAAAAGGCTCTTACTGCTTTGAGTTCAGATATAAAAATTTCAGCAAGTTCCGGATCTGCACCGCCTTGTTCCACTGTAGTCTCAAATTGAAATATAAGTCGATTAGAATTATTTACGCCGGAAAAAAGTGTATTCCACCCGCCGTTTATCGAGGGATCAGATGCAAGAAATGTGTGGCGATGAAGACGAAGCCAAACACCACCATCTTCCCAATCGGCTCCTATTTGAGGAACAACCGCTTCATCAGATGTTACCTCATACAGCGCAGGAAGTCCACCGGAATTACCATACGCGGTAAAAGGGTTGTACGCATCACCTAAAGCCGATATAAATTCTTCCTCATTAGAAAAGAAATCACTAGCCGGAACCTGGTTATTTACATTTTCAACCAAATCGGTACAAGAAACAGCAATAAAAATTGTAATTAGTAATGTAAAACTGCATTTTTTTCTTATAAACATAAGATTCAATATTTTAAATGTTTAAAAATCTAAATTAATACCAACCGTAAATGAACGAGTTGTAAACCACTCGGCGCGTCGCTCAATACCGGGTGCTAAAGCTCCAGCACCACTTCCTACATCCACAAATCTAACTTCCGGATCAATTCCATCATACCCGGTAATAGTAAACAGATTGTTGCCGGAAAAATATAATCTCACTCTTCGTACATCAGATAGAAAGGCTACATTTTCGATGGGGACTGTATATCCAATTGTGAAATTTTGCAAACGAACAAAGGAAGCATTCTCTACCTGCCTGTCAGTAAATGAGGGTGCACTCTGAATATCCGTTAAATCCAGCGCAGATCTTGTAACATTCCAACTTGTAATATTTGAAGGATGCTCAAAAAATACTTTCTGAGTATTCACAAGATCATGGCCAAAAGCACCTCTGATAAACGCTGTGAAATCCCAGTTTCTGAAGTTCAGGCTATTTGTCCACCCAAGCTGAAAATCAGGAAGACCGCTTCCTGCGACAACTCCATCATCCTGGGATGCCTGATCAGTTGTTATTTTATTGCCATCCTTATCAAAAACAAGTTCCCTGCCGTTTTCGTCCACACCGGCAAACCGGGGTGCCCAAATCTGACCAAGTTCTCCTCCTTCTTGAAGTCGAATAAAGTTAACTGCGTTTTGACCGGGTGAACCTGCATTCGCGACAAACCGGGTTTCATCAATAAATTCGACCAATTTGGTATCAAATGTTGAAAAAGTAACAAAACTATTCCATCTAATAGTCGGGGTTTGTATAAAATCGTACCCGAGTGAGATATCTATACCTTTATTATCCATTCTACCCACGTTCCTCCACGTCGTTGGAAATAAATTTGGAGGAACGGGTACTTGAACTTCAAACAGCAAATCGTCTGTAGTTTTTAAATAATATTCAAATGTAGCCTGAAGCCGGTTATTAAACGCCCCAATATCGAGCCCGAAATTCAATTCTTTATTTTCCTCCCATTTTAAGTCAGGATTATTATTACTTACAGGCCCAAAACTTTGTACAAAACTACCCCCAGTAAAAAAGTTGCCCGCTGGAGCAAAACGCAATAGAGAAAGCCCATTTTCAGGAGCATCTTGCCCGGTAATCCCATAACTACCTCTAACTCTGAGGTTGTCAACATGATTAATATCAATCAAATTTGATATATCTGCTCCGGCACCCAAAGCCCAGAATGTACCCCACTTTTCATTATCGCCAAAACGTGATGAGCCTTCCCTGCGCACACTCGCATTCAAAAAATAAGTATCATCAAAATTAACACTTATCCGTCCAAATCCAGCAATCAGCGTATTTGTATCTTTAAAACTATTAATATCGCCCAATCCTCTATCAAACTCCTGGGCAAAGCTGAGATTGTTTGAGCCGACAAAGTCTGAAATGAAATCGCCGCCGCCTATCATTGTGCCGTTGTTTTGAAAATCCTGCCAGGAATATCCACCTAACAGCTCAAGATTTAGTCTGTTCAAATTTGTCGAATAATTAGAAGTTAATTCAAACAAATCACTCCTTCTGTCGAAAGCATTTCTTTCAGCTCTTCCCTGCCCTAAACTTGATTGTGTTGCCTGTCCAACCAACTTGTTTGTCCTTGCAAAAAACAAGTTACTAACTTCATCCGAGGACTCAATTGAATAAAATACGGAAGCTCCTAATCCCGGAATTAAATCATCCAAAAGTAAATCCCCCCTAACAGCTAAATTAAACCTTCTTTCTTCAGCAGTATTCTCAGCTGTTTCAATTATTTGAACGGGGTTGAAATTCAAAAATGCGGCAATGTCAGTAAATCCTCCGGTGTTAACATATCCATCTTCTCTGTAAGCGGAACTAGACTGAGGGATATCTGAACCCATAACCGGAGCTGTAGGATTAAAGGTTGATGCATACCTGAAAGCATCATCAAAACCCCTACTTTCTTCCCTGTTTGTTCCGCTTAAAATTGTAGTTAGACGCAATCGGTTATTGAGGGCATTGTGTGTCATATTCACACGACCATTCATCTGTTGAAAACCTGTTCCACGTTGAATACCCTCATTATCTCTGAAATTTCCGGAAATTCTGTAATTTGTTGTTTCATTACCTCCGGAAATTGATAAACTGTGAATTTGATTTATTCCTGTTTGTGTAATTTCATCAAACCAAATTGTATTCCCCCCCATGTCAAGAATTGGAAATCCGGTATCTTCACTCAGTTGCCTGAATTCGTTTGCAGTAAGTACGTCTGTTTTGTTTCCAACACCTATTGCTGAAACAGAACCATTGTAACTGACATTGGTTCTGCCTGATGCGCCTTTCTTTGTCGTAACAACAATCACACCGGCAGCAGCTCTTGTACCGTAAATAGCAGCAGCAGATGCATCTTTTAATATATCAACACTTGCAATATCATTTGGGTCTATATTCTTCAGTTCTGCCCCGATAATCCCATCGACTACGACCAAAGGCTCTTGGTTTGCACTAAATGTAGATACGCCACGCAATCTTATCGTAGCGTCCTGATTCGGATTTCCACCAGGTGTAGTAACTACCAAACCAGCCACTTTTCCCTGAATCAGCTCAGCGGCACTGTTGACATTTCCAGTCACAAAATCCTCTTCATTTACACTGGAAATGGAACCAGTAATTTGTCTTCTCTCTTGGGATCCGTAACCAACAACCACAACATCACCCAACAGCTGAAGATCCTGAGACAGCTCAACATCTATCTCCGTTCTGCCATCAATTTCTACGACGAGGTCTAGGTAGCCTATAAAAGAAAATTCAAGTGTGTTTAGCCCCTCCGGCACATCAAGTGAGTAGCTACCATCCATATTTGTGGTTGTTCCAATGATAGAGCCAATGGCTTCCTGAGAATCCAACACTATAACATTTACACCGGGCAAAGCAGAGCCGTCTTCAGCATCGGTAACCGTACCGGTCACGTTAGTTCGTTCCTGAGCATAAGCGCCCATACTGCCAAGCAAGAATACAGTTATAGTTAAAAGAGCAATAACTCGTTTAGATGTCTGTGTCGAGTAAAAAATAACATTCAATATACTCCTGAAATGCCCTTGATTACTTGCTTTAAGTAGCCTGTTAATTTTCATATTAAATTTCGTTGGTTGAGGTTTTTTTGTAGAAATCTCATTGACAGTCTGAACTCATTGGTCTAACGAGATTAATTTTATGAATTCATCAGTAAGTAGTTTGGATAGATAATTTTTATATATTAAGTGTAAATATAACACCTACATTATATAAAAGCCCTTCCATAAAACAAAATATTTAATCTTAATTCTTCCTCAGACCTTATAATATTCAATGTAGAATGGCAGAATATAAATAGCGTTTTATTCTATCACTTATATAGTATATATAAACAATTACTTACACGTTTTAAATAGTTCTTCATAAATATCATTTACAAGCGCATGTACTGAAATAATATGAATACTGTCTGGTTGAAATGAAAAAAATTTTTGAAAGATTCATTTCATTTTTGTGCAAAACGGATGGATTCACTCAGAGTCGCTCAACTATTAATAAATATCTGCATCACACAATAAATCTTGCGAAATAAAACAATATAGAAGAGAATTATGGCTCTATGTTGATTCGTGTGGGTAGCCCACAAAATTCGATGCTATTTTAAACATTTTTATTCTATCGGTAGTATTACATGACCCCGATAATACCCAGGTAGCATATGTCATCGAAATTGATCCCAAGCTCTATTAATAACGATCTGTCATCAATTCAGGCTTTTTTAAAATGCTTACTTTCAGTCAAGTAGTTATCAAAAGAAAGAAACTCAACCGACCTTGGCAGTATGAGTTCGGTGGGTAGATTGACCGGAGCGTATGAGATTGCTTGTATAAATCATATCGCTTCGCGTACAGAAGATGAGCGACCGGATCATTGATTACATTCTCAGAGAATTGCGGACCATTGCTTTATACATCTCATAGCGTTGGGAAACCTCCGAACGAGCAATGGCACCGCCCCCGAGTCAAACCTCGGGACAGGCCGGTGGTTTTTGGGTACTTTTTGACACCAAAAAGTACCCAGCAACGTAATCACTTGATTATGCACTACCCAAACTAAATAGAATAGAGCCAGAATTATACTCGTTTGTTACAATCATATAATGATTTTCACTTTCAAGTATTTACAGTAAAATCATTGTGCACAATATGATGACTTATCAATCTCCATCAGAACTAACGAAAAGTATAATAAAGATATCCAACAGGTCTTTTCCGTTAGTAATCTAAAACTTAAAATGGTTGACTAAGGCTCGTCACTGTTCAAGCCCGTTTAATAGGTAGGTCTTCAAATCAGAAATTAATCTGATTTATCTGAAGCCTTTAAGAAGCCTACTTGTCGCTAAAAAATATATACGAATCCCATTTACTGTACCCTTAGCAACTACTATTCCATTGCCATTAAAAAAATCTGAAAATATATATAGCCAGTTCTTCTCTAGGATCGATTTGTTGAATTTATGAAATGAATAGATTCTACTCCAGACACTGTTTCAATATACCCTTAATACTCCGCGCATTGAAATGTGATGTCCGGGAAATGTGCAGACAAAGTCGTAATCGCCCGGTGTGTCGGGAATTTCAAAATAGATTGTTTCACTCTGGCCGGGCTGAAGCATGGATGTATGGAATAAAACTTCATCCATACGGGGAACGAACTCCAGTGCATCCGCATCCAGACCGAGATTCATTGCGGCTTCTCCCACACTATCCGCAGATTCCGGAAGAGTGATCACCACATTATGAGCCATATCATCATCATTTTCAAATGTAAATGCAATTCGGCTGCCAGCCTGAACAGTGATAAGATTTTGATCATATTGCAGGCCCGGTTCTGTAGCCAGCTGAATTCTCACATCCGGCTCTGTATCCCAACCTGCCGGACGTTCCGTTATCTTTTTCGTTGACAGGCCCGGTTCATCACCCGCACGCTCTACACCTGTGCCCTCTGCCACAGCGGATCGTTCACCTTCCGGCAGATTATTCAGAGTGTAATACCCGACCGGATGAAGCAAACTCTGCCCCGCTTCATTGAACACGTCACCGGCCCGTACTTCATTGATATATCCTTCACGCAGTCCATCAACATAAAGCCGAACACTCATCCGGTCATCGGAAACCGACAGCCGTGTGATAGTTTTGTTCTGGCGATTGATCACAGGGCTACCGTAGGCTGCGTCGTAGCGGTAAGTGAAATCAGTTACGCTATAATTGTTGATGTCCATTGCACTTTGGTGATCAACGGGTTTTGTAAACGTGAGGGTAAACCCGTTTGATTCTGCGTTGATTTTCTGCATTTCAAACGGAATTTCGCCGTTCCAGCTCATACGCTGAATTCCATATTGATCTCTGCCTGTGGAACCCCAACCGCGACTTGTCATTCCAACATAGACCTGATTATCCGGACCCCATTCCAGCTTTACAATTCCGGACTGAAATCCTTCCCGGAAATCGAACACGGCTCCCTGGTATTCACCATTTACTTTTTCATGATAAACTCGCATGATCTTGGAATGCCCCTGATCCCCCACCAAAAGCTGCCCAGCAAAAGGACCAACCTGGTCATCATTTTCGATAAGTAAAATATCGGATGTCGATATACCCATAATCGTATGGGGAAACCACGTAGCGGGATTTTTGATCTCCGGGATGCTTTGTGACTGTTCAAAAAGAGTCAGCCCTTCCGAATCGTCGATATCTTCGAATCGAAGATCTAGAGGTGAGCCGTCCATTTCAGTCCAACGCAATCCTTCGGGATGCCCGGCAAAATCACCTTCCTCCAGATGAGTCATCCATCCGGAACCGATCCAGTCCCCCTCATTTTCGGTGTAAAAAATATCGCCTTCTGCATTCAAGCCAAACCCGAGTGGGGAACGAAGTCCGGTTGCAAAAGGTGTCATCTCTCCTTCCTGAGTGATCCGCAACATCCACCCGCGCCAATCGGTCAGGCTGGCGCCATAGCCAATCCACGAGAGATTGAGCGTAACTAGCATATCACCGTTCGGTAGAAATTTGGGGCCGTATGAGTACTCATGATAGTTTCCAGTGAGCGGCCAGCGATAAATAGTTTGATACAGATCTGCATACCCATCGCCATTACTATCCTCGAGACGAACCAGTTCTCCCCTCTGAGCGATGTAATAAGCCCCTTCGCGATACGCTATACCGAGTGGCTCATGCAGACTCTGCCCAAAACGGCTGAATGTTGGATTTTCACTTTGCGGATTATTTACGATCCACACTTCCCCCCTCCGGGTAACAACGGCAAGATTTCCCTCATCATCAAAAGCGAGCCCGCCGGCTTCCATCACGATCTCATCCGGGATATTCAGAGTTGTTATCGAAAAATGATCACCCTCACTTTGATCGGATGATTGTGCAAAAAGTGACTTTTGTCCGAAAAACGTAAACAAGCTCAGTGCGACTATAAAGGGGAAAATGCATGTTTTTGATGGCTTCATAACGTATTTAATAAAATCGTGAATGGATGGTTTCTGATTACCAGATAAGCTGATATCGAATTTCAGATGAATTTTGACCTCGTAACACCGGAATGATGAGTGCCTGAATATCCCCGTTTTCGATGACTTCGGGTGATTGGCCTCCATCATCAAGAATGTCCAAATAGTACTTCCCATTTACCCTGTAGAGCCCGTTTGGCAGCTGTTCCACTGAACTCCCCTGCGCAATTCGTGCAGCGCCGTTATCAACCTGTTCATCACCTTCAAACCGCAGGCTGCGAATGAATTCTGTACCATCATCGGAAGGTGATATATGATCTTCTATCCGTACATCACCATGTCGGCTTATAAATATGGGTTCACCCGCACTATTCAACTGATACTCACCTACTCCATAATCTGAACTCAGCCGGTGATTGTCAAAAGCGTCATCAGATCCAATAATCATAAAAGATATTCCCGATGATTCTTCAACGGCCGCATTCATTGGAACCAAAAGCTGCTCATGTCCCCTTCCCCGCCACATTTCTGATACATCGGCAAAAGGATTTCTCCAGAACTTAAGCAATGCTGCACGATTTAAGTCATAACTATAATGAATTCCACCCGGATGCCCAACGGAAAGAGTGTGTGTTCGTTTCTCCCCATTGTAATTCGTAAAACCGCCGATAATTTCTGCGCGGTCAGATTCCAGCTGAACGGTAAGCGGATCCTGCTGAGCCCCACCGCTATAAGGTTCCGTTGATACCAATGAGCGCCGCTCCATCTCCGGTCCCTCGTAAACCAACGAAGCGTACGCACCCCACCTGATCTGAAAGTGTGTAATTTTTAAAGCGTGAGTACCCTTCTCCAAATGAATAATACGACCAAGCTGTAGTCCACCCACCTCACCTGTGTTTTCAATAAATAATTCATCATTGATATAAAAATTTCCACCGTTATTCATACGCGTTTGAAAAAGATAGTCTCCTGAAAGGGGTACATTCAGCTCTCCGGTGAATGCCGTAGCATATTGTTCACCTTTTGGACTTACTTGTGAAACGTTGAAAGAATCGACGGTACCTTCTACAAGCAGTTCAAGTTCATCAAAATTAACCGGCATTCGTTCACCTTCGTATTCATAAACTCTGAAATTTAGCTCACTGATTGTCAAAGAGTCGGATTGGCCATACAGTTTATACTCCATATTACGAAACGCAACCGGTCCGTGATCTCCCTGTATCATCAGGGGAGACGATTCCGACTCGTCTTCAAAAGCAGCTTCACGTGTTGGACCAGAAAGCTCAACATTTTCCTGAACCCGCACACCGTTCAGCTCCACCCATTCAAAACGGGCATTTGCTGTTTTATTTCCGGTATCATCAAACCGTGGTGCCCTGAACAGGATATGGTACTCCTGCCACAGGCCGGGAGCCAGTGCCGCATTTACCGAAGGTGCCGATCCCTCAAAATGTTCATATCCATGGGGACGTGACCCATCCCAGCGTGCATAAATTCCGCCAAGATCAGAAAATTGCGGCTCCTCCACTCTCCAGCTATCGAGGATCTGCACCTCGTACCGCCCCTGGAAATAGAGACCGGAATTGGAGCCCCGCGGTACAAGAAATTCAAGTTTCAGCTCGATATCACCATGTTCAAAACCTGTAAAAATATGATCCTCATCACCATCACCTAGGTTCACCAAAACGCCGGTTCCATCCGAAATTTCCATCGAGTGTTCTGTCTGGTAATCGGATTGAACATTCCCTGCAATCGTCCAATTGTCGCCGGTGGTCTGAAATTCGGTTAGTTGGTCTAGCTGTAGTTTCTGCATGGGAAGAGTTCTGATCTCTTCGGAACCGAGCTCCTGCTTCTCTTCAGCTTCCAATGAACAGCCGGCTGTAATAATCAGCATAAAAAGAATAAATCCTGTAAACTTGTTAAGTGTGTTCATTCTGATAATTCGTGATATTGGCATTTAATAAATACGTTTGACTGTTTAATACAAAAATAAAACAGCTTGATAGCCCTAAGAAATGTGTTGGAAATGTGTAATTATATTCGTTAAAACATCTAACTATTATATGGAAGCTCTTCCAAAAAGAAAAATAAAATGTTATAAACTTTTTTAGATTGGTTCAGGGCACGCCTTCAACATTTTTTAGATTCTGATCTGCTCGTTTATCCACCTTATTTTCCTGCAAACGGTCCTCAACAATTAAAGCAATTGGGCCTACCAAAAAGAGTGCATAGAAAGGTGCATATACAAATTCATTCAGCCTTAATATCATCTCAAAAAATGCGATAATCAGAACGACGACATTTTGTCCTGTACGACTCTTTACCGTTGTTTTTGGATCTGTCAACATAAAGAGAGCAAAGAGCTGGTACATTGGGCCGGTCAAAGGCGCAACTTCAGCAAGAAACAGATCTCCCGTATACACGCTTCTTACCCACGCAAAAGCTACAAAAGCAAGAATATAGGTCAAGGCAATATTCAACCGATTGATTTTCCAGAGCGACACCAGGCCAATCATCCAGATAATGAACATCGCCCAAGTCTATATATATATATAGCATTTAAAGTTCTATATTCACTGTTTGAGAGATTAAATTCCTGCATGCCGTTATTATTGCAATCAACAACGGAAACTGACGCCCCTACAGAAGTAATCTACGGATTGATGTGCTCGGTTTTTGGATCAAGCTGTGGTCTTGTGTGAGTAAACTCAACCCTGAGTTCTTTTGAAACCTCTTCCAGGAAAACTCCATCACGCTCTATTAGCTCACTGCGATCTGCAAAAGCGTGATCATGGTAATATGAGTCTATCTGCTTAAGCAGGCTCGGCACTGCAAACAGACCCGCATAAAAGAGTATAAGTCTAATCTGTATAATCGTTGCTCGTATCATCTAAAAAGGGACTATGCAGTACTCCCAATATTTCGAGTTTCGATGGTTGATTTCTAGTTTTCGGAAGCTAATTCAGTATTTGTGCAAATTAAACGGATTTTCTGTAGATAAACGTCATCAACTCAATATTTTAGACCCATGGGTCATCAATTCCAAGCAAGCCTCGCGTTCTAACTGCGCCTTCAAGAGATTGGCGAATGGATTAACTTGCAGTCACTCTGTGAGATTGGCCTTCGTATTGACAAACCCGGCAACAATGGTGGACAATCCTGCAAACCAATTCGGTGGATGATTCGCGGGTTGTTTCTTCAGTACCTGTAACAGCTGAGTGACCCACAACTGGAAGATCAATTGATTGACCGGTTGAGTTTTCGGCGATTCGCCAGTTTAACACTGGATCAAACTGTGCCAGATTTTACAACCTTTTGGCGGATT
>LKNA01000029.1 GCA_001564065.1 Chitinophagaceae bacterium T5-Br10_B2g13 | reverse complement strand
ACAGGTTGGGGTGCAGTTCCAAAGTCAAAAATGCTGTTCTGGATGCATTAAAAGAAATTCAGGACTATCCGGACCCAATCGCCGGTAAACTTCGAAAGGCAATTGCTGATCGGAATGGGGTGAAAGAATCGGAAGTTATACTGGCAGCAGGATCAGAGAGTATCATTTCTATTTTGTGCAGAACCTTTTTCAAGCACGATGAAAACGCTGTAACCGCAAATGCTACCTTTGTGGGATTTTTTGTGCAGGCCGGAGTTCGCGGAGTTGAGTTGAAGAAGGTTCCTGTAACTGATGACTATCGATTTGATGTAGATGGTATTATCAACGCAATTGATGAGAAAACGAAAATGGTCTATCTGGCCAACCCAAATAACCCGACAGGTACCTATTTGAACGCTGACGACTATAAGAAACTGGTCGACTCAATCCCGGAAGATGTACTTCTTATCGCCGATGAAGCCTATTACGAATATGCGGTTGAAGTGGACGACTATCTTCCTGCGATCGACTATCGGAAAGATAATGTGATTATACTTCGAACTTTCTCTAAGGCTTATGGACTGGCTGGGTTTCGAATCGGATATGCGATTGCAGATAAAAAGCTCATTACGGAGATGCTCAAAACAAAGCTTACTTTTGAACCAACAGCTCCGGCCCAAGCCGCGGCCCTTGCCGCCTATGCCGATGAAGATTTTCTGCAACAGAGTATTGAAGTGGTAGCAAAGGGACGAGAGAAGCTTTATGATTTTTTTGACAAACATGGGGTGTCTTACAAAAAATCTATCTCCAACTCTGTGATGATGATACTTGACACTGAAGAGGAAGCGGCTGATTTTACACAAAAAATGCTGGAGCAAGGCGTTATTTTGAGACGAATTAATGCATTTGGTCTCCCGAATTGTGTGCGAATTACAATCGGGACAGAAACAGAAATGAACCACTTTGAAGAAAGTTTTAATCAAATAGTTAAGCAGTAGAAGAGAACGGAATTATGGCTAAAAAGAAAGGTGCGAAGAACGATTTTGACTGGATGAAAGTGGCCGATACACTTCTTTTATCAAGAGCAATTGATAATCTTGAAGAGAGTGAACTGGTACCCGATAAAAAGATTTTATACCAATTTTCGGCCCGAGGACACGAAATGGGGCAGATCCTATTAGGAATGCAGTTAAATCAGCCTCATGATGCAGCCTCTGCCTACTACCGATCCCGGCCTCTGATGCTTACACTGGGACTGGGAGCCGAAGATGCCATCGCATCCGGTATGGCAAAATCGGGCGGTTACAGTGATGGCCGCGATATCGGTGTGGTTTGTAACATGCCGGGGAATGGGGGCGTAACTGTTCTGCCAATGGCCGGTGATGTGGGATCGCAGTATACTCCTGCTGCCGGTTGGGCTCAGGCCATTGAATACAGAAAAAACGTGCTTAAAGAAGATGAGTATTCTAACGCTATTTCTGTAATTCTGGGTGGTGACGGATCTGTTGCTACCAACGGTTTTTGGTCGTGCCTGACCACGGCTACCACTCTGAATCTGCCCGTGCTGTTCTATATCGAAGATAACGGTTATGGAATTTCGGTAACCAGCGACATGCAGACACCGGGAGCCAATATTGCCAATAACCTTTACTCTTTTAAGAATCTCAGAATTTTTGACGGTGACGGTACAAATCCTGAAGAGGCACTGTCTTTAATAACTGAAGCCACAGGCTATACCCGGGAGCGAAAGGGACCGGCCCTGTTACGACTTACAGTTCCAAGGTTAAATGGGCACTCCTATCAGGATAATCAGGCTTACAAGGATGATGAACTGCTGAAAAAGGAGAAAGAGAACGATCCGCTCAAAACTTTGAAGAGCTATTTGGTTCCTAAAGTAATCAGCGAAAAGAAGTGGAAGGAACTCGAGGAGAGAAACCGTGAAAAAGCTAGAGAAGCTGCAGAAGCCGCGTGGAATCGACCCGATCCGGAGAAAAACAAAATTACTGAACATGCCTTTTTTAAGGATGGAGACCAACTTCAGCAAGTTGGCGGATTATATAAGGAGGGTTTTGAGTTTCCTGAATCTTCAACCGATCCGTCACCGGAAAAGCAGAGAATTAATATTGTGGAAGGAGTTAGGCGAACGCTGGAACATGAGCTTGAGATCAACAATAAAGTTGTTGTTTTTGGCGAGGATGTTGGAGCGAAGGGCGGGGTTCATGCCGCAACAATGGGTTTGCAGAGTAAATTTGGCGAAGATCGAGTATTTGATACAAGCCTTTCAGAAGAGGGGATTATTGGTCGTGCGGTTGGCCTGGCCTATGCAGGACTGATGCCCGTTGCGGAGATTCAGTTCCGAAAATATGCCGATCCGGCAACGGAACAGATCAAAAATACCGGCACCATACGCTGGAGAACGGCGAATAAGTTTGCAGCTCCGATGGTGGTTCGGATGCCCGGTGGATTTGCCAAGTGTGGCGACCCATGGCACAGTGAGTCCAATGAGGTCTTTTTTGCACACATAATCGGTTGGCAGGTGGCCTATCCAAGTAATGCACAGGATGCTGTGGGATTACTACGATCAGCAATGCGAAGTAACAACCCAACAATCTTTTTTGAGCATCGTAACCTGCTGGATTCCAAATATGCGCGTAAACCCTATCCGGGCGATGATTTTGTTGTTCCTTTTGGAAAAGCGAATAAGCTTCAGGAAGGTGAGGATATCACGATTGTGACCTGGGGAGCAATGTGCGAGCGCTGTGAAGAGGCCTCTGAAAAATCGGATATTTCGATGGATATTATCGATTTGCGAACAATATCACCCTGGGATAAGGAAGCTGTATTTGAGTCCGTCAAAAAAACAAACAGGTGTTTGATCGTTCACGAAGATAGTCAAACCGCCGGCTTCGGAGCAGAAATTGGAGCTACTATTTCAAATGAACTGTTCAAATTCCTGGATGCACCGGTGCAGCGGTTAACGATGCCTGATATACCGATGCCTTATAATGTAGGACTTATGAATTCGGTACTGCCTTCTGTGGAAAAAATTCTGGATAAGGCAGAAGAGATTGTCAACTATTAATACTCCTTCTGCTTTATACGATCAACGATTTCAAGTTGTTCATTATATTGACGCAGGTACTGGGAGTGGTGGATGGAATAAAGGCTCTAAATTATATGAGGTACTATTTGATTAATGTTTCTTTACATCCAAAGTTGAATAATTTCTGAATCTTCTCTTTAAAATGTATTACATTCACCACAGAGTGACTATGAGACTGACCAAGATGAGATAAAAAAAGAATACAATGCGTCTTGGTACAAAATTATTAGCGGGCTTTTTCTCGATAGCTCTCCTTGTATTAATCACAGGGAGTTTATCGTACTATCTGGGCAATGCAGTCAAAAATGAACTGATAGAGACCAGTGAATTAACTTCCAGTCAGCTGCAGACACTGACCGATATGACATCGGATCTGCAGAATTCCCTTCTCTATACCAGAAATTACCTCACTGAGATGGATAAGCGTGAACGCGGGGATAACTCCATATCCGTTACAGCACAAATAAGGGAATCCAGGCGTGTGGTTGAGAGAAGTCTGAATAATTTTGAAGTGGATTTTCAAATATTTCTTGAACGTTCTAAAAGCAATATCGCTGAGGAGGAGGATTTTGACTTTTTTGTTTCACAAATCGAGCAGCTTGCAGACTCTCTGCAAACCTCTTTCAGCTACTACAACTCACTTACCCGACAGATCATCAACCCGGATGAGAACGGTTTTGGAAATGAGATTTTTGCAGTAACGGTTGAACCCTATTTTAGAAATACCGTTTTGCCATCTCTTATGGAGTTGAGATCACTTTTTAATGACCGGGTAAACAATCAACTGGCTGAACTTGAAAGCAGGGCAAATACCACGGTTCGTCAGGTTATCTTTATTACTATTCTTGCCTTTACAATAGCCCTGATGTTCACGTTTATCGTCTATCGGTCTATTGCCAAGCCGATTCAGAAGTTGCAGCGTACGGCTGATGAATTAGGTTCGGGAGACCTTTCAAAACGAATAGAGGTTAATACGAAAGATGAACTCGCGGATCTGGCATCCTCCTTCAACTCAATGGCTGAGAACCTGAGCAGGAGTATGGTATCTCGAAGCTATATGAATAATATTATCCAGTCGATGGGAGATATGCTGATCGTAACGGACCAGGATAATCGAATAGAGCTGATCAATCACGCTGTAACATCAACTCTGGAATTTGAGGCCGAAAAGCTTCAGGGAGAGCTCTTTTTTGATCTGTTTCAATCCGATATGTTTGATGAGCTGGATCAAACCTATTCGCAAAATGAACTGGATGAACCGGTTGTGGATGAGTGGATGATGAAGACGAAATCTCGAAAGGAGATTCCGGTAGTGGTAACACATACAGAAATTTTTGATCAGGATGGAAAGCGCAAGCACATTTATGTGGCAAGAGATATAACGGAACAGAAAGAGGCGCAACGTCAAATTAGCGAATCGCTGAAAGAGAAAGATGTGATGCTATCTGAAATCCATCACCGTGTTAAGAATAATCTGGCTGTAATCTCCGGTTTGCTGGAAATGCAGGTTTGGAATACAGAGGATGAACATACTGCTGAGATTTTACGGGATAGTCAGCTTAAGATTAAATCGATGTCTCTGGTTCATGAGAAACTGTATCAAAATGAAGATTTCGTAGATATTGATATCGCCACTTATACGCAAGAGCTTGTCGGCGAGATCCAGAAAACATATCAGACAAAAAGAAAGAATATTAAGACAACGTTTGACTGTGAATCGATATTAGTGACTCTGAATCAAGCGATACCTATCTCACTGCTGCTGAACGAGAGCATCGTCAATATCTACAAACACGCTTTTAAAGAGGTAGATAGTGGAGTAATTGAGATTACTATGAGGTTGAAGGAAGGGGATATTAAAATCAAAATTGCCGATAACGGTGTAGGACTTCCGGCCAGTTTTGACAAAGAGACCAGCGGTTCTATGGGACTCGTGCTAATTGAAACCCTTACCAAGCAGCTTAACGGAACTTATAGCCTCCAAAATGGTGAGGCCAGTGGCACGGAGCTGATCATCTCATTTCCGATAAACGACCAGAGCGGCGGTGGGTTTGTTTAAATGGTGTTTGATGTAGAAACAGACACATTTCCAGATATCTAAACGTATCTACCTATTGGTCTCCTTCTTTTGCGTCGAGTAAAACCTTTCCTCTGTAGTCGCGAATAATAATTATATCGGGATTAAAGTCCATTCCGGCAGGATTTACATGAAGATTAAAACGTTGGTGATCTTCGCTTCTCCTTTCTGCGTTAAAGTAAATACCATCCTGAACCTGTTCTTTACGATCAGTCCATCCGCGGGCCACAATTTCATAGTAATCTGCTTTTCTTGTTTCCCCTTCTCCGGACAGTTCAATCGAATTAGCCGTCATATTTTGCAGAGGCATATCGAGTGTAATCATACCGCTCTCCATGAATGTGACTGATATGTCGACAGGTTCCCGGTAAGGAAGAATTTCCAGCGGATTTTTACTGTAACGTTCATCCCTGCTGTTTGGATTTGGAAGGTTCACAAAGTACCCCAGATGCAGATGATTATAGCTGGCTCCGGTTCGTCCCACAGTGCCAACAATGTCATCGCTATTGACCCAATCTCCAACATCAACTCTTATTTGATCCAAATGGAGATAGCTGGTAGCAAGAGTATCAGCATGTTTAACTGTGACAGCGTTTCCGGCACCACTTCCTGAACCGCTCCAGTGATCAGCCTGGACGACTTCACCGGGCAGTACAGGGTAAACAGGTGTACCCTGTGAAGCGGGCAAGTCAATTCCTGCATGAAAATCGTAACCGCTTGGCAGACTTCTTGGACCGTACTGGGCATAAGATAGGTCGCTATTGAGTTCTTGGTCGCGACTGATAGGCCATTGAGCATTTTCTATTTCTACTGTTTCACGCACCTGCTCTTCTTCAGGCTCCGGTTCCGGCTCAGAGGTAGGAGTGGTACCATCACAGGCAATGGAAAAAAATAGGGTGAAAAGTAGTGCTGAGAATATAGTACTTAGAGAAAAATTCATTTAGGTAATAAGTATTTACAAATTAATGCTATGGCTAATGTACCAACTATCTAGATGGAGTAAAACTTTTGAATATTGCTATTGTGGGCAGGTAAATGCAATCTCAAAGCTTTGAGTATCTTTCGACCCTTTGGATGGTTATGAAGGATTACTCCGAATCTTTTTTCAATTCCCCTTTATTGTATTTATGAATGATACTCGAAATAAGTGTCTGATAGGGAATGCCCTCTTCCATTGCTTTTATCTGAATATCTTTATAGTCCTTTTCCGTTAGACGAATATTGATTCGTTTGTTTTTCAACGTGCTGTTTTTGGCTGCTTGCCTGATCTCTTCCTTTATTTCTTCTCCGGAAGAAACCCACTCCTCGTTTTCATAGGATTCAATAATTTCTTTCTCTTCTTTATCGAGGGCTTTCATTATGTTTCCTCTTTATTGATATATGTTTGAGTTGTTTTACGGTTGGGTTAAACTGCAACCGTTTAACGTGAATCAATCCTGTGATCGTTTATGTTATGGTGATTTTGTATATTTAAAGTATTATAAATGGAAAAATACGTTAAAAAATATCACCTCGAAGACCCTCAGCAGTATGAGGATGAGCGGGAGTACTGGCGCAGTAAAACGCCGGAGGAGCGGCTTTTGGCACTCGAACAACTGCGCAAGCAATACATGAAATTAAAAGGAATCGATGCTGAGCAAGGAGTTCAAAGAGTTTGCGAAATTATTAAACGATCAGAAAGTTGAATATCTGCTTGTAGGTGGATATGCCGTAGTTCTTTACGGGTACGTAAGATATACCGGTGATATTGATTTCTGGATTAACCCAACCGAGGAAAATGCAAATCGCATAGTTGAGGTTCTCGATCGGTTTGGATTTGGAGGCTTAAATCTTACTATTAAAGATTTCACCAAAGATGATCAGATCATTCAATTGGGATATCCGCCCAACCGAATTGATATCATAACTTCCGTAACCGGTTTAACATTTACTGAGTGCTATCCTAAAAGAAATTCATTTTCAATTGAGGGAGTCGAAGTTCAAACCATTTCTCTTGAAGACCTAAAGAAGAATAAAAAAGCATCCGGCCGATACAAAGATCTGGATGATCTTGAAAACCTATAGTTTGCAATAAGCAGAAAATATTAAATCAATAAACACCGAAAAGCTCTCACCGCCCGGCGTTTGTGTTTGAATACGTTTTGCTTAAACCCTCCAAGGGTTCGGAACCCTTGGAGGGTTTTTAAGTTTTTTTGTAACAAACCATGGGGGGGACTCTTGTACTTAAGAGTGATAATATTCATGCATTTAGGTACATATAGAGAGTGACAAACCTACAAATTACGTTGAGGTGCTGAAAATTCTATCTGCTGCAGAAGTCAGAGTGCTCGACCTGGTAGAATAAGGATATACCAACAGCGAAATTGCAAAAGAGCTGGGGAATTCCCCGCGAACTATTCAGGCGCACAGAAATAACATTTGCCTGAAATTGGGAGTGAAAGGCAGACTTGGGTTGATAAAGTGGCTTTGGGAGGTTAGAAATGGGGAAAATGGGGAGTAGACAGAGTACTATGTCTACGCATATGTGCTTAAAATAATAAGCATATGTGCGTATTTACATTTCAATAATAGAAAGATAGAATGCTTTTGACCTTTAACCTTAATTATTGAGGTACTATTATGAAAACTCTATCATTTGTAATATTTATCACCATGGGGTTTTCATTATTGAATTTTGAAGATAATGAGACACTTGAAGCAAATAATGAGCAAAATTTGGAATGCAGTAAGTTTGCTGAATCGGATATTTGTGATTTAAACATTTGGAAAATCATTTGGGAAAATGGAGAGTTTCGTTGTGAAACGGGACAAAACTTTCCTTGTATACCATGTCAAGATGAAAGAGAGTTGGAAGAAATTTGACCAAACTTAAAAACATTAATAGGGAAAAATATTTTTCCCCATTTCTTAAAAGCCTTATGGAAAAAATTACGGTTTATACTTTTACATTGTTTTTTCTATTTCATGCTGGATTGAGCGTATGCAATAGCCAAAACCACTCACAGATTTCATTAGATTTGAAAGAGATTGAAATGATTCCTGTATCTAATAGAAATTTGAGCTATTCAAGCTTTCGTGCTATTCAACCGGTTAATGATCAATATGTAATTATTCATAGACAACCAGAGGGAGTGAGTGTAATAAACCAAAATGGGGAATTACAGTCTCAACCTGGTAGATCCGGCAGAGGCCCTTTTGAAATGCAAAATCCCCGCTATATTCACTACAATAATCAACAGGTTTATATCTGGGATTCAAATAATTTAAAGTTTGTGGTATTTAATGAAAATATAGAGCCGGATGTTGAGTTTCGCGGTATTCGCCATGCTATTGATGGTTTTGCAGTTAATAAAAAAGGGCATGTAGCCGTATTTCAAAGTCCACGTGTTCAGGATCATTTTGTCCATATATATGAAGTGAATGAATCTAATCGTCTTACAAAAAGAAAAGATCTTGGCAATTTAACTGACGAAGGGAGAACGCTCTTTTTTCGTAGTAACACCGGCGGAATATTATGGAATGAGGATGATTTGGTTTGGGTGGAACCGTCAAGAACAATTCTGAATATCTATTCAACTGATCATGATAAACTAATCGAAATTCCATTTGAAGAAGAGTACTTTGAAGCAGGCCCCAGCCCTTTTAATCCGAATGGAAATTTTACCAGCCAGACACTGAGTAATATTGAAGAATATTTTCTCAGCAATAGCCGGATTGTTTCCATCAGAAAACTCACAAAGCACATTTTGGTTGAGATGGAACATTTCCGGGAGGAAGAATCGATCATTACATATGCGATTTTTGACCTTGATTATAACAAAGTTGGGCGAATTGAGTTGGAGGAAGGCGGCTGGACAAACTATATCAGGGGAGTTGAAGAAAATCGATTGCTTTACTTAGCAGAAGATTACGAAACAACGGGTATGACCAGACAAATTCGGGTTCGGGAAATCATCATTGAATAATTATCTAGTTCGATGAATGTACAAATCAGCAAACATGAATATATGCTAACCTATTTTAGAGATCTAGAAAACACAATTTAACGTGATAAAACATACTGTTACAATAGTCTTTGTCTTATTTATTTCATCCTGTGTAACTGAACAGAAACGTGAGATCGTCGATTTAGATCATCTCTTTACTAAAGTAGGAGAGATATCTTTGAAAACGGAGGAATATCTGTCGGTTCGATTTATGGAGGTTAATGAAATGGGTGAGCTTCTTGTAACCGGTCGTCGTGATAAAGTGATACTATTTAGTGGTTCAGGAGAAAAGATACAGGATCTGGGAGAAAATGCACGGGAAGAGCATCCTGGTCTGAACTGGGGTCCAAACTGAGCCATTTTTCTCCCGGATGGTTCAATATTTGTCCAGAATAATGCACCCTGGGGCATTTATTTTGATGTGAATGGTCAATATGACAGGGTAGCCTCTTCGGATTTTCATGTCTCAAACCGTTTTGCAGTCGGTGCCGGTAATATCTTTTACTCAATGGAGATAACTCCGGAAGATGTTTTTATACGTATGCTGAAAGCGAATGGAGAAGAAGTTGGCCGCTTTAATGAAATTCCGGATAGCTTTATAAATTTGATGCAGCGTTATAGGGTAGGAAATCAACTCATTGCAGACGATCAGTATCTGTTTTTTACTATGGTAGCCGGACCGACTCTTTTTCGACTCAATCTTCAAGAGAAGGTGCTTAATCGATTTGAACAACCACCCGACTATGTAACTCAAACCGAGAGAGATATATCATCTCTTCAGCAAGTTGATCATGCCGAGCTTGCTGCAGAGGTCTCATATTTTACAGATAATTATACAGCTAGCTATTCGCTACATCGATTCACAGAACAATTACTTCTTATTCAATACCAAAATAGACGGGATGTTGTAGACGGTAAGGCCGGCTTTGGAATTCAATTAGTGACCAAAGATGGTAAGTTTCCGATGGAGTCTGATTTGCTGACAGATGAGTGGATCGTTGCCGCAGCAAATGGAAAGATTTATACTATGGTACAACAAGATAATGAATACGCTTTACCAAAAGTATTTGTCTATAAGTTGAAAAGATATTTTCATTGATAAATTTAAGATTGGGTAATATCAAGTGATTTTGTAAACCCAATACAAATTTAAAAAACGCCGAAAAGCTCTCAGCGCCCGGCATTTGGAATTATTTGCAACTAACCCTCCAAGGGTTGCGAACCCTTGGAGGGTTTGGGATGCTCACTCCGAATCAGTTTTTAGTTCCCCTATATTATACTTGTGAATAATGTTTGAAATAAGTGTTTGATAGGGAATTCCCTCTTCCATTTCTTTAACCTGAATATCACTAAAGTCCTTTTCAGTGAGACGAATATTGAGCCGTATGTTTTTAAGTGTTCTATTTTGGCTGCTTGCCTGATCTCTTCCTTTATTTCTTCTCCGGAAGAAACCCACTCCTCGTTTTCATAGGATTCAATAATTTCTTTTTTTCTTTTTCTAAACTTTCCATTACTGACTCTCCTTATTGATTTATATCTGAGTTGCCTTACGGCTGGGATAAATGGTTTTAAGAAAATAGGCGTCAGTATGCGATGTGGAAATGTATTTAGAAGAAAAAATGAAATGTGATATAAATTGATATTTAAAAAATTGGATTACGTAAATCTTTTATTCAAATTAGCATAAATAACAAAACTAAGGCACTATGTTAATCAAGAACAAAATTGAAGAGCTATGTTACTCGCTATTATGATCGCAGCATCAATTATTGGGTATAGAATCTACCGACTGGCCAGTAATGTCAAACTTATCGGAGGGTTCGAATCTTTAGAAATTAAACTGACCAATGGATTTTTCATTGAACAAACTGTAGGGCTTCTTTTTTTAAGTCTATTTATAGTCGCACTTGATCCCATACCCTATTATTTTGCAATCATTATATTGGTCAGCTTTTTTGCAGATACAATATTTACAATGGTTTATTACTCGGTTAAGAAAACATTGTCAGCGGCAATGTGATGCTTTGCGGTTTGAGTATAGCAGCATTTATCCACTAACAATTCGACAGTTCATTTTGTAACGGAGCAATATCTTATCAAGGAGATAAAACTGATCAAATTCAATCCTCTATTGATCAATGGCTAAATTTAAAATCATCGGAGCTTTAGTTTTGTTTCTTCTTTTGAGCTGTGCTGAGGAAAACTACGAAGAAACATACATTTATGATGTTAAATCGGAGCTAAGTGACAGTACGATTGTTTATCCACAGTTTTATGAAATAGAAGAACTATTTGCCCCGGCACAGTTTTCGTTACAATCCAATGAAGAAGGAGTTGTAATAACTCCTCGGGTACCGGCATCAGGCTACTCCCTATTCTATTATTCGCATGAAGGCATGGACACATGTTGTTCACCTATGAATGGTTTATTGAAATCCGGGAGGGGTCCGGGCGAGTCAGGGGCTATTATCTCGGGAACCAGGACTGCTGAAAGTGATACCCTGGTATACTACTCGATAGATACATCAAGATTTTACCATTTTGATCAAAACTTGAAACTAATCAAAGATCATTTTGTAAGTGGTAGAGATTTTTTGGTTACGGATCGTTTTACGTACACAAATGGGAAATATTACTCCAAAGCAAATTTTTCTGACGAAGAGAAAGTTCTAAAAATATATGATGCATCCACCGAGACGACGAAAACCCTGATTGATACTTGAATTCCTCAAGGATATCAACCGGCTGCCAGAAATAACATAGCCTCGATAGTAGCTACGCCAGAACACATTCTCCTTGCTATAGTTGGTGAAAAAGAAATTTTCATTTTGAACAGTGAAGATCAAGTAGTAGGTAAAATTATTATGGGTGAAAATGATCCTCTACCTGAGCCATTTAAGCCCGGATCAAATGTTAGAGTAGAAGGCAGTTTGCAACACATTTTTAAAATGGAGTATCATGATGGGATGCTATTTGTACTGATGAAATCAGGTCTTGTTGTTTTGAACAGTGATTATGAGTTCATGGCGAGATTCGTTTTCAGCGATCATAATGATGAAAACCTCGATATATCAGACTTTACCGTAAATAATGACATGCTATATTTAAGGAAGGGATTGGTACCACTGTACAGGATTGATTATTCTCAAATAAAAACCACTCTTACTCAAAAGTAGAAACGAAAAAAAGCTAAAAAAATGATCACATTTGGAATATTTGAAATCGTCATACTCTCGGTAATTATACTCGTTATTTTGTTGGGAGTTGTCATTTTTAGGAATATCAAAAAGAACAAAAACTCATCGGTATAAATGCAGGAGCAGTTTGTCATAACAGTGATCAGGTTTTAGTACTTAATAAACAAAAAACGCCGGACAGCTTTCACCGCCCGGCGTTTTTGTTTGAATACGTTTTGCCTAAACCCTCCAAGGGTTCCGAACCCTTGGAGGGTTATTAGTTTTATATAAGTTTGGCAATTAATGACCATGCCCGCAATAGCCACCACCGGTAATGGCGTTCCAGTCGAACTGCTCGCTGTAGCCTTTACGCTACCTGCCAAAAGCTGTATTTGACTTTCATTACTGCGTAAAGTAATATGCATATATAATTATGCATTTATACATATCATATAATGAGAACAACGCTAGACATTCCCAAGGAGTTAATCGACGAAGCCATGAAGGCAACCGGTGCAAAAACGAAAAGTCAGTTAATTAAGGATGCATTGCAGGCTGAAATTGACCGTGTAAAACGGAAACGCTTGATTGCCAAAAAAGGAACTCTGGACTTGGATATTGACCTGGATACTCTCAGAGACCGAAGCTGATGTCCAGATATAGAGTACTCATCGACAGCTCAGTTTGGATTGAGTATTTCAATAACGGTGGAATAGAGAAGCTGGATCGCCTGATTGAAGAAGACCTGGCATGCATTAATGAACTCATTTTAACAGAACTGGCTCCTGCACTCATGCTGAAAAACGAGACTGACACTCTTGAAGGGTTGCAGGCAATTTCGATGATACCGCTAAACGTTGATTGGGAAATCGTACGCGATTATCAGATCATGAATATAAGGAATGGGATAAACAAGGTCGGGATCCCGGATTTAATCATTTTACAACAAATCATCGATGAAAAAATTACACTGTTTAGCTTTGATAAGCACTTTAGCTTAATGCAAAACCATCTCAACTTCGATCTGATATCTGAATAAATAAAACGCCCGACAGCTCTCACCGCCCGGCGTTTTTGTTTGAATATGTTTTACCTTAACCCTCCAAGGGTTCAGAACCCTTGGAGGGTTTTTATTTATAAATTAGATTGGCAATTAATGCCCGTGTCCGTGACTGTTTCCGCCGGTAATAGCGTGCCAGTCGAACTGTTCGCTGTAGCCTTCGCGCTCCCACCAGAACGGCAAGCGCTCACGATCGTAATTACCGATCTCGTTCATGGTTGAGGCGTCATAGAGTCGTCCGTTGATCATGGTGTACTCCACGAACTCGGTATCGAAAATATCCTCCAGCGGATTGCCGTCGATCACAATCAGGTCGGCAAGCTTGCCCGGCTCAAGTGAACCGATATGATCGCCCATGCCGATGTAATTGGCCGGGTTAATCGTAGCCGTGCGCAGGGCATCGTGATTGCTCATGCCGCCCTGAGTAAACATCCAGACCTCCCAGTGCGCGGCAAGACCCTGAAGCTGTCCGTGCCCTCCAATGTTTACGGTGACACCCAGATCGTGAAGATCTTTGGCCGCAGCGGCACTCTGCATATGGCCAATCTCATACTCTTCATATGGAACCATGGTTCTGTGGCGCGACCGTGAGTCCACAACTCCGCGTGGTGTGAAGGTAAGCAGCCGCTCTTTCTCCCATATATTGGTATGCTGATACCAGTAGTACTCGCCGCTCATGCTTCCGTAATTAACAGAAAGGGTGGGCGTGTAGCCAACATCAGAGGCTCCCCAAACTGTAAGAACGTCATTGTAGAGCGGATAGATTGGCACGTTGTGCTCGATGCCGGTATGTCCGTCCAGTATCATGCTCATGTTATGAGTAAATGTCGATCCCCCTTCAGGAACTACATTCACGCCCAGTTCACGGGCGGCTTCAAGCACCTGCTGTCGCTGGTCACGTCTTGGCTGGTTGTAGCTCTTCACTGATGTGGCGCCAAACGCTTGCGTGCGGCGGATGGCTGAACGCGCATCTTCGAGACTATTGATCACGGTCTTCTGTACATTTTCAGCTCCGTAGAGAATACGGCCGGTTGAGAAAATTCGCGGACCAATCATGTTGCCGGCACGAACCATCTCTGCCTGTGAGAAGATCATTTCGGTGTTGGAGGAGGGGTCGTGAACGGTTGTTACGCCGTACCCCAGGTTAGCAAAATATTCCCACTGCTGGTTTGGGCTCAATCCGCTGCGGAAATTTCCGATATGGGCATGGGCGTCAATCATGCCCGGCATAATGGTTTTGCCCTCAACATCCAGCACATGGGCACCGCCCGGAATGTTCACATCAGCGCCAACGGCTTCGATTCGGTTGTTTCGAACCACGATGGTTCCGTTTTCAATGACTTCATCTCCATTCATCGTAATGATGTGGGCATTGGTAAAGGCAACCACACCCGATGGCTTGTCGGTTTCGAGTTCCAGTCCGATTCGGATTCCGTCACTGTCGCCCAGTGGGAGCTCAAGTTCATCACTGGTTTCTCCATTCAGAAAATCGAACGCCTCTTTCAATCCTACGGTGAAGTACTCCTCACCCAGAGTCCAGCGAAGTTCTTCGCCGTCGGCCGACCAGTGCAGGTTATAACCGGCATCACGGGCCACATGGGTTACCGGAATGGCACGCGTGTTTGCACTCAGTGAGATGTTTGAGCCAACTTGTGGCATTGGTGCGATGTAGACCTTGTAGAGTTCTGTAAAAGCGATCCACTTATTATCCGGGCTTGGCGTAAAGTCGAGTGCATACTGTGAACTGAAATGCTGACGGTCGTCCTGGCCGTTCAGGTCCATGCTTCGGAAACTGGTTCGCGCCTGGTAAAAAATACGGTCGCCCGATGCGTTGAAGACGGGATTGTTGCCGCCGCCGCGCAGACGTATCTTTTCGCCGCCTGAAACGGGCATGGTGAAAATGCCGCTGTTCTGGGTATAGGCATGTCCCTGGTGGTTGTTGCCACCGTCTCTGCGAAACACCAGCGTTTCACCATCAGGAGAAAATGAAGGTGTTCGGTAAATTCCTTTTTCGGTAGTGATTTTCTCCGGGTTGGCACGACGTCGGTCGAGCCTTAACGTTTTTATGGATCCCAGATCTTCATCGGTCCACGTAACCCAGGCAAGTGTGTTGCCGTCGGGTGAAAAAGCCGGTTCAAACTCGAGGTTCGCTTCATCTGTAAGTCGCTCGGGTGTACCATTCGGAAGCTCCTTTTTCCATAAAAATCCGGCCGCGTTGAATACGAGCAGGTCTCCATCGGGTGAGGTTACCGCATGACGGATCGCCTTAGCGTTAAAACTGTCGGGAGCGGGATCAAACTCAAAATGGACCACATCGGCAATCTGATGATTCACCTCTGCCGTAAACGGAATCTCTTCTACTTGGTAGTTCTCCACGTTCAATTTGTGGATGCCGCCCTGCGCCCAGAAGATCAGATGCTGTCCGTCGGGTGTCCAGTTGAAGTTGGTGTAGGGGCCAAAAATCGCCCACGCCTGCTGCTGATCTTTGCTCATGTTGTCGAAAACCGGACGCTCAATGCCGGTCTCCAGGTCGCGGATGTAAAGAACCGATTTGGTTCGAACACGCTTTATAAAAGCCATTTTCTCACCATCGGGTGAGATGGTTGGTGAGATCGCCCCGCCCGGTCCGCCGGTTACGCGCTCAACCGATCCTTCCTCAAGATCGTAGCGGTTAATGGCGTAAATCTGGCTGTTGGGGTCTTTATTGTACTGAAAAAATCCGCCGGGATAGACATCCTGGCTGTAGTAAACATATTTCCCATCGGGAGAGACAAACGGCTGACCCTTATCCTGCTGATCGTTTGGCCGCTCGGTGAGTTGAATGCCCGATCCGCCGGTAATGTGATACATCCAGATTTCACCGGCACCCAGTGATCGGGCGGAGGTAAAGTGTTTACGGGCAACCAGGTAGTTGCCGTCGGGTGTCCAGAACGCGTTGTTCAGGAGACGGAAACTTTCGTTTGTAATCTGTTTAGCATCCGAACCGTCGCGGTTCATTACCCAGATATTATCACCGCCGCCGGCATCACTTGTGAACGATATTTTTGAACCGTCGGGGCTGAAGCGGGGCTGAATTTCGTATGCGAGGCTTTCGCGGAGGACGGTTGCTTCGCCGCCTTCGATCGGCATGGTGTAAATATTGCCGAGCAGATCGAAGATGATTTCAGTGCCGTCCGGGCTCACATCCAGGTTCATCCAGGTGCCTTCAGACGTTTCAAAACTGATTTCTGTATAGTCAGCACGATGCTGAGTAATGTCCCATGAATCATTTCCATTATCCTGGGCAAAAGTGCCAGAAACCAACAAAAATGAAAGAATAGATAGTATTAAGTGTTTCATGAAGGGTAGATTTTTTGTTAAAACAATTATCCTGAATGTTACTAAAACTTGGGGAGAGTCGTGAAATGGAAATGTAATTAGTTTTTAAACATGAGTGCTTATGTACCATGGAACAAGTTGTTTCAAATAGACTTTAAAGGTTTAGAAATGCTTTATACGTTGTTTAATAGTGATTAGAGAAAAATTTTAATTTGAAATTCTGATTCCATTCGATCATATTCACTGTTTAGAAAATTTCGTAAATACAATGAATAGGGTGTCAGCCCGTTATGTTTTGGGTAAAAGAGCATCATTAACGAACAAGCAACAATTATGAGATCATTAATTATCGCACTCGCATTGCTTATTGCAGGATCATCATCTGCATTTGCACAGCATGAACCCCCAAACGGAATGAGTGAGCTGCAGGCTTACGCTGTATTCCTCGACGCCTGGAGAGGTGACGATTATGATATGGCTGTAAACTTTGGGGCCTGGATGATTGAAGCTAAACCTGAAACTATTGAAGGTCACAACAGTTTTAATCTCATTCGCCAATTTGATCGGATGATTAGTGTATACAAAGGGCTTGCTGATAACGAAAGCGATCCCTCTGCAAAAACAGAGTATCTGAATAAATCCTTGGAAGTTTTTGATGAAGCGTTCGAAACGTTTTCAGAAGAAGAGATGGATCTTTTTGAGTGGAAAATGAAATTAGGACGTTTTTATCACGATAACTTTTCAGGTTTAAATGTGGGTACATCAGAAATTGCGGAGAAATATGAAGAAGCCTACCTGGAAGATCCCAAAAGATTTACAGACGCCAGTAATGGGTACTTTGCAGATTTTCTGTTAGGACATTTTGCTTCACAAAGAGATCGTGATAAAGCGTTTGCGATGATTGATGAGATTGAAAGCTACGCAACTCCAAGTTTGCAGAATAAGATCTCTGAAGTTAGAGAATCACTCTTTAGTGGCCCCGAAGAACGTATTGAGTTTTACGAATCTCAGCTTGCCGATGCATCAGGCGATGAGAGAGAGCAACTGCTTATGGATTTGGTTGATCTCTATGAAAATACAAATCAAGCTAAGAAAGCAGCTGAGACAGCAATGGATCTCTACGAAATGAATGCTTCTTTTGTGAACACCAGAAAAGTTGCTTTTATATACTTGAATGACGGTCACTACGAAGAGGCAGTCCGGTTTTTGGAAGAATCTCTTGAAAAAGCTGAAAATGCTGAAGACCGAAAAGTGATTACTCTGGAATTGGCGGATACACATCAGCAGCTGAAGCAGTTCAGAGAAGCACGCCGATATGCCAGAAAAGCGATTGATATCGACAGTAACTTCGGTGAGGCCTATATGAGAGTTGCAGCAATTTATGCGGCTTCAATCTCACAATGTACAGGCGGTCAAGCTCTCGATAGAGACGACAGAACCGTGTACTGGCTGGTAGTTGATTATCTGAACAAGGCAAAAGAGGCTGATCCAAGTCTTGCTTCTAATGCTAATAATCGTGCCAACTCGTACAGAAGCGCAATGCCTACTTCTGAGGATAAATTCTTTAGAGGTTGGGAGACAGGAGACAGTTTTCAAATTAATGAAGACGTCG
Organism: Chitinophagaceae bacterium T5-Br10_B2g13; assembly: GCA_001564065.1. Taxonomy (GTDB): domain Bacteria; phylum Bacteroidota; class Rhodothermia; order Balneolales; family Balneolaceae; genus Rhodohalobacter. The sequence goes on along the minus strand of LKNA01000029.1, from coordinate 17,077 downwards.
GCGAATGTTATGCATGGATTGATGAAACAACTACTGTTAAGTAGCTCTCAGTAAAAAATTGGCTATAAGGCACTCTGGAGAAATTCAGAGTGCCTTTTTTATTGGAAATGTACTCTGTACTATGTAATTATCAGATACTAAATTTTATTTGCCCTAGCACCACGGTTAGGTAAAGTGGAAACTATTCTCTGTTATTTGGCATTATATATTGCATATCTTTTTTACGTGGTTACTGAGAATAAATGATCCTGTCTAAAAAAATATCTTTTCTGTTGAGTCTGATTTTGTGCACACTGTACACATTTGTACTCATTTTTTCATTTCCGGTTTTAGCACAGGCTGCAAATGAGCAAGGCGTGATATCCGGATCAGTGACAGACAAAGATACAACTGAACCGCTTGAAGCTGTAAATGTATACATTTCATATACTACAATTGGCAGTTCAACTGATGAAGAGGGGATCTTTAGTTTCCAAACAAGTCTAGCCGGCCAGTTTGAACTCGTTTTCAGCAGAATTGGGTATAAAACAGAAAGACGAACAATTACTCTTAGCGGGGATGAGTATAGACTGAAATTTGAAGTAGAACTCGAACCGAGAGCTGTTGTCCTTTCGGAGTTGGAGGTGAAAGCTGACAACACGGAATGGCTAAATAACTTTGAGAGTTTTAAGAGGGAATTTATAGGCACTACGCTAAATGCATCTGATGTTGAAATTACAAACAGATGGGTACTCGATTTTAATCGCGATGCAACAGGCCGGTTATTTGCCAAAGCGGAGGAGCCGATTGTACTATTAAATAAGGCTATGGGCTATGAGCTATATGTGGAGTTAAACGATTTTGTCTGGAATTTGCGGGATAATACAGGCTACTACAGAGTTCAGGTCAGGTTTGAGGAAATGATACCAGAATCGGGGCGGCAAATGAAAAATTGGGAACGGAACAGGGAACGAGCTTTTAATGGTTCACTGCGCCATTTTTTAAAAAGCCTGCATGAAGACCGACTGTCGAGAAACCGGTTTGAAGTGGTCTGGATGAACTCAACTCAGAGAGCCAGGATAGAAGAGATTGAAGGTGATCGCATTGCACAAAGTCTGGCCGCCAATGGATTTGGTCCAAATTTAGCCATCCAAGGTGTAAAAGGGTTCATCCTCAGAGAACCTGTCGATGTGATGGTTGGAAGGAGATCTTATGTTTACGACCACCGGGATCGTGCCCGGTTAGTACCGGTAAGAGAAGACAGATCTTTTTATGTCATGCCTGAAGGAAATCTACTGGATATTATGTCGGTAGCAGTAAGAGGATATTGGTCCTCATATAGAATGGCTGATATGGTTCCGTTAGACTTTGAACCATAAAAAAATACTCCATGTCCCATTTTTTTAATGAGACATGGAGTGTTTACATGATTGAGAATTATCGCTCTATTTTATTGATCTTCCGAATATTGCCGTCCAAAATTTTCTCCAGCTCAGCATATGATTTTGCTTCATTCAGCTCCATCACTTTTTGGTTGCTCATAAAACCGGCGGGTACATGCACAGCCCGGATTAAAAGACCACTGTACTCATCGGCGGATCCCAGGTTATAGTTGGCGTCCATGAAAATCCGCACATCAACAACGGTGTAATCAAAATTTATTAACACTGTTCCACTGCTGTTAAACTCTGTAAGCGGGAGCTGTCGCCAGACTTCCAAATCCGGATCAGGCAGATAATCTTCAAGTACATATGCTAAAACTACATCCGAATCGAATACTTCAATTCCGGAAGGAATATCATGGAAATACTCAAATCCATTGGACTGCAGTAAATCTGCTTCAAACTCAAAAGAAGTAGGAATGACTTCCGGTCCGGGTGGCCCTTGAGGACCTCGGGGTCCTTCAGGTCCAACAGGGCCGCGCTCACCACATCCTGAAAGCATTAAAAACATTGCGATAGCTGTTATAAAAAATTTGATCATTTTTTTCATGGCAAGAGAGTTTACAGGTTAAGTTGATGTAGTTATTCTTCTAAACGCCTTACAGAGAAAAGGGTTGCTGTAATTTGTAATTTGTTAAATTGATAAAAATCAGATACTAAAGGCTGTTTCTGTAAATCACATATTCATGTTATACAGGGCTATATCTGTGCGTATAGAGATGATTCGTGCCTCCGGCACTTTTTTGAGCTTTACTCACCTCAACCCATAGAATAAATTCTGTGGTTACAATATCAGCTCATGCCTAACGGCATTTGGTTTACTTGTATTTTCAAAAAACCGGCATCCTTAGCTCAGCTCCGTTTTAAGTTCGAACCAAGCACAGCAGTCACAGCCCTTTTTAGTTTCGCTATGAGTGGTAAAAATTTGCAATACCTTTGCGTCTCAACTCAGTTCTCACTATTTAGGAGGCTGAGTATAAATCCAAACACCTTATTACATGACTTCAAAATTCTCTACTACAGTTTTACTATTTAGTACGGCTTTTTTTATGATAACTCTAATCGGTTGTCAGACGACTGAATCGGCCTCGACACAGGATTACAGGGCATCCCAAACTCAGGTAATCCCATCTAATGCAGAATTGGATGAGGGGCTTTTTAATGTCTATCAGTCCGGCGATAAGATCTATTATGAAATCCCAAATGAAATTTTAGGTCGCGATATGGCTATTATGAGCCGAATCGCCAAAACCGCGGAAGGCCTTGGCTGGGGCGGCGATCGGCTGGCCGGCCAACAGGTGGTGCAGTGGGACCGGCGCGGCGATAAAATTCTGCTTCGCGGGGTATCCTACAGCAACACCGCTGATGAAAATCTGCCGGTATATGAAGCGGTTCAGAACTCTAACTTTCCACCTATTATTGAGTCTTTCGATATCCTGGAGACCCGAAATGGCTCGGTGGTCATTGATGTAAGTGATCTCTATCTGAAAGATTCCCGCCTCTTTGGTCTGCAGAACCGGCATCGCCAGCAGTACACGGTTCGCGGACTGGATCGAAACCGCTCGTTTATGGAGTTTGTGAAGAGCTTTCCGGAGAATATTGAGGTGCGAACGGTTCTCACCTATAATGCCGACAATCCGCCATCACAACAGAGAACGGGTTCTATTTCAATTGAAGTTAATCACAGTATGATTCTGCTCCCCGAAGAGCCGATGCGTCCGAGACTGTTTGATGAGCGTGTAGCGATGATCAGTGTTTCGCAGACCGACTATGGAAGTGATGCTCAATACAGCAGGACGAAGCGATATGTAACCCGCTTCCGCCTTGAGCCGGTGGATGAGGAAGCTTATCTGAGAGGTGAGCTGGTGGAGCCTAAAAATCCGATTGTATTCTATATCGATCCTGCAACACCGGAAGAGTGGAGGCCCTATTTTAAAGAGGGAGTTGATGAATGGGCGGTTGCATTCGAAGCTGCCGGTTTTAAAAATGCGATCCGCGCCGAGATGGCCCCGGTTGATGATCCCGATTTCAGCCTGCTTGATGCGCGATATTCGGTGATCCGCTACGTAGCCAACCCAATTCACTCGGCCAACGCCGGTCCTGATGTGATCGACCCGCGTTCCGGTGAGACGATCCGTGCCCATATCAACATGTATCATAATGTAATGAAGCGACTTCATTGGTGGTCGTTGAGCCAGACCGGCCCGAGAAATCCCGAAGTGCAAAAGCCTCACCTATCAACAGAAGAGATGGGGCAGTACCTGCAGTATGTGGTTTCGCATGAGCTGGCTCACGCACTGGGTTATCCTCACAACCAACGCGGTAATACCGCCTATTCGATTGAAGATCTTCGCGATCCCGATTTTACCAATCAGTACGGTAATTCATCATCCGTTGTTGGGCGTACTCGTTTCAATTACGTGGCTCAGCCGGAAGATGGCGATGTGAAAGTCCATAGAAATGTGGGTGAATACGATGTTTGGTCAGTGAAGTGGGCTTACTCCTACCTTCCGCAGTACGATACTCCTGAAGAAGAGCGAGAGCTGCTCAACGAGTGGGTGCTAGAGCGGGCCGATGATCCTGCAATGCAGTTCGGCTATGGCCGCGGTGATTTCGATCCGACTCAGACAACAGAGTCCATTGGCAGTGACTGGGTACGTGCCAGCGAGCTTGGGATGAGAAACCTTCACCGGGTTATCCCAAATCTCCTGGACTGGATGGGTGAAGAAGGGGAGACCTACGATGAAGTGCGGATGCGCTACATGCAGATGTTTGTTCACTGGGGACGTATGACTGAGCGGGTGATTACCGCAATTGGCGGCTCGCGTGAGGAACACAAACGGTTTGGCCAGGAAGGTCCGGTATATACAGCACTGACCAAGGAAGACCAGCAGCGCTCGATGAATTTTCTGGATGAGCACCTTTTTGCTACACCCGAGTGGCTGCTCAACAAAGAACTGGTACGTAAATTTGAATATGTTGGCACCGTGGAGCGAGTAAGATGGTACCAGGTTACCGGTCTGAACGCTTTGCTTTCACCACACCGCCTCGAACGGCTCGTGGAACAGCACGCCATGCTGGGTGAAGATGCCTACGGCCCGGCCGAGATGCTGGACGATCTCCGGTCAAGTATCTGGCATGAGCTCAACGGCAGTGACCGTGTGGACACCTACCGTCGCAACCTGCAGCGCGCATACCTCGACCGGATGGAATATCTGTTAAGTGAGGCCTCGGCCGAAGCGGGCAATCCGCCGGCAGACTATCGACCTGATTTGGGAATGGAGAATCTTCGTACCAGTTTCCATATTCAGCAATCGGATATTCGTCCGCTTGTACTCGACCAGCTTCGCACACTTCAGCGTGATGTAGAGCGTGCCATTAACGGAGTAAGTGACCGATATACGAGAACTCATCTGGAGTATGTGAAGAAACGGATTGATGAAGTGATATAATTAATCGTTAACTCGATACTAAACTCAACCTGTCAGATCTCTAAGAACTGACAGGTTTTTTTATGTTGTGAAAACGGTTATGATATTTTTATTCTGTAAGAATAGTTCTCAGGCTTAAACAAAAACAGACCAAAGTTTGACCTCCAAGAGATATAAAACTACTTATTTTGCAACAGGCGCTATACTGAGCTTGCTAACGGCTGCCATTATTTGGTTTTCCCTGATGTGGTTTGTGGCAGGGAGCGGAATACTCCAGATGTGGACAGGTGCTCACCTGATCACATTTATGATTGGATTTGTTCTCTCATTTGGTTTGTCTGTTTCACAGGCTGAACATATCCCGGAGGTGATATACCGGGCCTCTCAGTTTGGAAGCAAGATTCTTATTTTAATACCGATGAGTACCGGGTTTCGCGCTATTTCTGATACACTGTTTCCTTCCAGGCCTTTCACGCTCGGAGATATTACAATGAATTCTGTTGAAGTGTTTACCTATGCAACAGCGGTAGCTTTGGTGCTTTTCTTGCTCTTTGCAATTTTAAGCCGGATGGCTGATAAGCGGGTGGAAGCTGGGTAGATTGATTATAACAGCTATAAAAAAACCCGTCAGGCCTGGTAGATCTGACGGGTTTAATATCAAGTGCACAATAATTAGACGCTGACAGGAGTCCCCGAAAAACTCCCCGAGTTTCGGGGCCAGAAAAGCACTGGCGGGGTCACGCTATCAGGTCAATTTTTACTTTTACCTTTTCACTTTTTACTACTCTTCACCCATATATGGATAAGTCCAGTCGAGCGGAGCCTGGTAGGTCTCTTTCATGGATCTCATGGAGAGCCACTTGTAGAGATTCACCATACTTCCCGCTTTGTCGTTGGTACCGGACCGTCGGGCACCGCCAAATGGCTGCTGATTCACAACCGCTGCTGTCGGTTTATCATTGATGTAGAAGTTACCGGCCGCCTGACGAAGTTTGTCGGCCATGATATTTAATGCATATCGATCTTTCGCCCAGATCGCACCTGTCAGTGCGTAAGGTGAGGTGTTATTACAAAGATCCAGTGTCTCTTCAAACTTGTCGTCTTCGTAGACGAAGATTGTCAGAACCGGACCGAAGATCTCTTCCTGCATTGTTTTGAACTTCGGATTGGTTGTGAGAATCACAGTAGGCTGGATGAAGTAGCCTTTGCTGTCGTCATACTCACCGCCGGCAATGATCTCTGCATCATCGGCCTCTTTCGCATAGTCGATATATCCGGAGATCTTATCAAACGCTTTGCGGCTGATGACGGCTCCCATAAAGTTGGAGAAGTCTTCCACATCACCCACTTTAATCTTCTTCACTTCAGCAAGCAGTTTCTCTCTGTACTCAGGCCAGAAAGATTGAGGAACATACATTCGGGAAGCAGCAGAGCACTTCTGTCCCTGGTACTCAAATGCACCTCTAACCGCAGCAATAACCAACCGGTCAACATCTGCTGTTTTATGAGCAAAAATGAAATCCTTACCGCCTGTTTCACCGACTATTCGCGGATAGGTTTTGTACTTATCCACGTTGTTACCGATCGTTTTCCAGAGATGATTGAACGTCGCTTCCGATCCGGTAAAGTGTAGTCCGGAAAGGTTTTCATCTGCAAGTACAGGATCACCCACATCGGCGCCTTCGCCCGGCAGGAACTGAATCACACCGTCGGGAAGTCCCGCTTCCTGCAGTACTTTCATCACATAGTAGCTGGAGTAAACCGATTCAACGGAAGGTTTCCAGATCGCTACGTTACCACACATAGCAGGTGCAGAAGGCAGATTACCTGCAATCGCCGTAAAGTTGAATGGGGATACAGCAAATATAAATCCCTCGAGAGGACGATACTCAACCTTGTTCCACATTCCATCCGGAGAGTAGGGCTGGTCTTTATAAATTTTGGTTAAATACCATGCGTTAAAACGAAGGAAGTCGGCCAGTTCGCCAACGGCTTCAATTTCTGATTGCTGTGGCGTTTTAGACTGAGCCAGCATGGTTGTGGCGTTCATGGTAAAACGCTCCGGACCTGTAATGATATCAGCAGCTCTCTGAAAAATCGCTACTCGTTCCTGCCATGGCATATCCGCCCATTTTTTACGGGCTTCAAGCGCACCTTCAATGGCCATTTTTACCTCTTTCTCACCACAAAGGTGAACGGTTCCCAGCTTGTGGGAGTGATTGTGAGGCATCGTCACATCTTGAGTGCGATCGGTTTTTACCTCTTTGCCATTTATAATGGCCGGAATATCAATCTCTTCTTGTTTTAGTTCTTTGAGTCGCTCTTTAAGTACTTTTCTTTCAGCTGAACCCGGCGCGTATTGTAAATACGGCTCATTGATCGGTTCCTGAAAGTTGAAATATGCGTTAGACATAGAGATATGTTTTTTGATTTACGTGCTATGGTTTATTCTGCCGTAAATATAGGAACTCTGTGGCGGAGTTCCCGCATGGTTCACTGAATTTTAAAGGAATGGCAATCGGAATTTACATTCATATTCTGCCCTTTTAGATCCTGTTATTTCGTTATTCACGCACAGAACTGGCAATAATGGATAAAAAAAGTTTTAAGTAGAAGAAGAAACAAAGCGCTTTTTTCTGATGGAGCTCAGAAGGTAATTGAAAGAATGAAGCGCTTTTCTGATATGCATACGCCTGCTATTGGGTGTATAGATAATATCTACTGTAAAAAACCACCTTTGACGAATCATTGAGTTAGATTCTACGGTTTGATAATTGAAAGTAAATCATAGATAAACAGCTTCTGTGCAATACAAACCATGAAAGCTGAGATCAGTCAATAATTAAACAAGAACCAACAAAATGAACGGTCTAAAAAATTTTTTCAAACTACATTTCAATCAAAATTTTATCGTCTTTCATCCCAGAGCTATTGGAGGATTGAGCAGAGGCGGAAAGGATATCGAAAGGTTCAGAGGCTCAAACACCGAAAAACCTTCGTCTAAAAAAGGGTAAAGCCCATATAGTCTTTTATTTGGAGAAGGATCTCCTTCCCGGGTTTAATATCCCATAAACTGTATAGCCTTGTAAATTCGATTGATCCCGATAGGGTGGCAGCTATTTAATTCTTGAAATGGCGTTGCCCGACTTCGACAATTTTTTAATATCGACTGATCAGGTTTTACGACGTCAGGTATGATATCGTACAAATCCCTCAATCGCCTCATACTCGGCCAGGCCCAGGTCGTCGTAGATCTTTGCAGTTTCACGGTTGCGGTCTTCTGATCGCTGCCAAAACTCCCGAGTGTCTGTTCCGGGGAAGAGTGGGCGGTCTTTTTGTGATTGATGTTTAAATATAGCCCGGCGCTTTCGTTTCAGCTCAATTGGGCTCAGTGGCACCGCCATCTCAATTTCGTTTACATCCCACTCCTGCCAGGCTCCGCGATACATCCAAACATAGCAGTCGCTGATCCAGATATCCTGCCTGCACACTTCCAGCGCTTTAAATACGGCTTTCAGGCAGACACGGTGAGTTCCGTGAGGATCAGACAAATCACCCGCTACATAGATCTGATGCGGTTTGATTTTTCGAAGTAGTTCTACGGTCAGATCAATATCCTCTTGTCCAAGCGGCTTTTTCTTAACCCTTCCTGTTTCATAAAATGGAAGATTCATAAAGTGCATGTTCTCATCCTGAACTCCACAGTAGCGCCCGGCCGCTTTAGCTTCACCTTTCCGAATCAGTCCTTTAATCGTTTTAATCTCCTCTGAGTCAACATCGCCCGGGTTTTTCTGACTTAGAAATTCATTGATCTTTTCCAGAAGTGCATCGGCTTTTTCATCCTTCATTCCGAAAACGTCGGCGTAATCGGTTACAAAATCGGCAAAACGCACAACTTCGTCATCAAAAACGGCAATGTTGCCGGATGTTTGATAGGCAACGTGAACGTCATGCCCGTGATCTACCAGCCGGATCAGCGTACCGCCCATGGAGATCACATCATCATCGGGATGAGGGCTGAAGATCAGGCATCTTTTGGGAAAAGGCTCAGCCCGCTCGGGCCTGTATTTATCATCCTCTTTGGGTTTGCCGCCGGGCCATCCGGTGATGGTGTGCTGTAGCTCGTTAAACACCTTGATGTTGGTATTGTAGGCCGGACCTTTTTGGGTAATCAGATCGCCCATGCCGTTCTCGGTATAATCCTCGTCGGTGAGTTTAAGTATGGGTTTGTCAAGTTTCTGGCAAAGCCAAACCACGGCTTTTCGTATCTGACGATCGTCCCAACCACATTTTGTCAGAAGCCAGGGGGTTTTAATACGGGTTAATTTTTCAGATGATGCTTCATCCAAAATCACAACAGCGTTTGGATGATTCTGAAGAAATGTGGCCGGAACGGAATCGGTAACTTCACCTTCCACAGCTTCTCTTATAATGGGTGCTTTCTCTTCACCCCAGGCCATCAGGAAAATTTGATCAGCTTTAAGAATTGTTCCTACTCCCATGGTGATGGCTCTTCGCGGTACATTTTCTTCCCCGAAAAAACTACTGGCCGCATCCGTTCGTGTAACTTTATCCAGCGTGATTAACCGGGTTTTGGAGTCAATTCTGGATCCCGGTTCATTAAACCCGATATGACCTGTTTTGCCGATGCCTAAAATCTGGATGTCCAGCCCTCCAGCTTTTTCGATCTGTGCTTCATACCAACGGCAATACTCATCAACAGAATTTTCATCAAGGGTGCCGTCAGGAATAAAAATTTGATCCTTTGGAATATCTATATGATCAAACAGATGTTCATTCATAAACCGGACATAACTTTGCAAGGAAGCCGGTTCGATGGGGTAGTATTCGTCCAGATTGAATGTGACTACATTTTTAAAACTGAGCTCTTCTTCATTGTGTAGACGAATCAGCTCTTCATAGATTTTTACCGGTGTTGATCCGGTAGCAAGTCCCAATACAGCTTTTTCGTTGCTATTCTGTTTAGTACGAATGAGATCAGCAATTTCGCGCGCAACAGCTATGGATGCTTTTTTACTGTCTTCAAATATCAGCGTGGGAATTTTTTCCAGGTAAGAATTCTTATCGTCTTGTTTTTTTAGCAGGCTTTTTATGGAATCCATTGGCATTTGCAGATCAATAATTTATAACTGTATCGAGCACAATAATATAATAATTAATACTCCGTGCTTCATGTCTTAGGAAAGTGAAATTTCTTCTCTTGAATGAAGTAAATCGCTTTATGATTTCGTTACGGGATTCATTAAAATAGCTTCTTAAAACTATTCAGATGATTTGAAATTCTACTAACCAGCTATGCTTGATATTCAAAAACGGTTATCGAACTCATTTTATGCACTTCTTGCTCTTCCTGCCACCGCCATGGGATTTGCACTTTCTGTACAGATTGCGGCTCTAAGCTGGATTTTAACATATCAGTATGGTTTGGATATTTCGGATGTTGGACTTGTTTGGGCAACGGGACCGATTGCCGGAATTCTGGGGCAGGTGATCATCGGAATTATCAGTGATAATGTTTGGGTGTGGAATGGCCGGCGCAGAGTGTTCATTGTGGTTGGCGGAACTCTGGCTTCACTGATGCTGCTGGCACTTCCAAATCTGGGGCTCATCCAGGCCTCGCTTGGCCTCGAAGCTATTCTTGGTATTGCCATTTTGATTTCGATGGTGCTGGATCTTTCCATCAATGTCTCGTTCAATCCAACGCGGTCCATAATTGCTGATGTTACTCCTGAGGGACGAGAACGCACGAAAGGATATACCTGGATGCAGACGGTATCCGGTACATTCGGAGTTCTTTCCTACTTTATCGGTGCCACACTGGGCAATATTTTTCTGATCTATTTCAGTGTGGGATTGGTTTTCTTCTTCTCCGTACTTCCGCCATTTTTTGTAAAAGAGCCGAAGTATCTGGGGCGATACGGCGAAGATGAAGAGGATATTGCAAAAGAGGCTGCTGAAGAGGAGGTACCTGGCAGCATCAATGATGCGTCAATGGCGGAAATACTGAAAAGCATTCGTCCGCTATGGGGATTTCTGATCTATGGAATTTATGCAATTATTAAACGACTTAGCGGCCTTGAGTTTCCCGGTTACTGGTTTGAGATATTTGCTCTGGGTTTATCTCTGATACTGATTGTCCAAGCACTTTTGAAAAGTGAAGAGGGTAAGAGCAAAGAAGAAGCCGGGAAAATCGGGTTTCAAAAAGTGCTGGCGGCTCACTCTTTTTCGTGGATTGGCGTCCAAAGTATGTTCATCTACTTTTTTGCGTTTGTTGATTTTAGGATGCCGGATATGACCAATGAGGGGGTTGGAGAAGTGGTAAACTGGAGTTTCTTTTCGCTCAATCTGGTTGCCGCAATTATACCGGTACTGGCCCTTGAGCCGCTGGCTAACAAATTTGGCCGGGTAAAGACACATGCATACGCACTGGCAATCATGGCAGTTGGATATGCGTCAATTGTCTTTCTGGGTGAGTCACCGTTTGTGCTCTACATTTTGATGGCCATAGTTGGTATTGGCTGGGCGTCGATCATCAGTCTTCCTTTTGCGATTATGTCTCAGAAAATATCCCAGAACAAAATGGGGCTCTATATGGGATTGTTTAATCTCTCAGTGGTCCTGCCTCAACTGGTTTCCAGTTTTGCGGTGGGAGATCTGGTTCAAACCTTTGATAACAAAACCGTTCTGCTGGTGATCTGCTCAGTGACGGTAGCGATATCTTCGATCTGCTGGTTTATGGTGAAAGAACCGAAAGATGAGTTTACCGAAAATCCCGTGCTGGTGGATGAAAAGATTGATAAAGAGTTTGAGTGATAAAAAGATAAAAAATCCCCCTTTGAAGGGGGTATGGGGGATGATAAGATCTCTCCACTCGTTCTACTCGGTCGAGATGACATTGGGATATTTTATCACTGCGGCGTATAAGGAGTAGCGATTTGACAAACTTTGTATTACGCCGCTCTGACTCACCCTCTGGTTCCCTCTCTGTTCACTCCGTTCACAAAGAGGGAGGACGTTTGAAACGGGTATTGATTTGCTTAAATAATGGTTTACCCTCTTTGGAAGGAATTGTTTATGCCTACCAAAAATAGCCATAGGGATCTTAACTCTGTGGATAGGAAGGCCAAAGAATCCCCCTTTGAAGGGGGTATGGGGGATGATTGAATCTTCTGTCACTTCCTATTTTAAACAATAAACCTCCAAGGTCTGTTGACTCACCCTCTGGCTCCCTCTCTGTTCACTCCGTTCACAAAGAGGGAGGACGTTTGAAACGGGTATTGATTTGCATAAATAATGGTTTACCCCCTTTGGAAGGAATTGTTTATGCCTACCAAAAATAGCCATAGGGATCTTAACTCTGTGGATAGGAAGGCCAAAGAATCCCCCTTTGAAGGGGGTATGGGGGATGATAAGATCTCTCCTCTCGGTCGAGATGACATTGGGATATTTTATCACTGCGGCGTATGAGGAGTAGCGATTTGACAAATTTTGTATTACGCCGCTCTGACTCACCCTCTGGCTCCCTCTCTGTTCACTCCGTTCACAAAGAGGGAGGACGTTTGAGAGGGATATTGGTTTTGTATTTCGTAAATCCTACTCCGTATCCCTGTTGACGAATTTTTGATGAACCGAACTGTACTGGATGGGATAGACTTGGAATGACGAGGTTGTTTCAATCATAATCAGTACCCTGAAGGGAGACAATGTGATTAGCCCCGTACAAGCGTTAGCGCAGTGCGGAGAGTAAAGAGCAAGGATGATTCGCCGCCGAACAGAGGGATGGGTTCGTAGAAGTAGAAGGTTTTAGGCGAAAATCTCAGATTCTTTTTCAAACAAAAAACCTCCAAGATTTTGGAAACCTTGGAGGTCTGGCCAAAGGGTTAAAACACTCGTGGCACGACTTTGAGGCGTGCCACGAGGAATAGAATCTACTTCTTCTTGAACTCCCGGATAAACTCCCGGGTAAAATCAGACAAGACCAGTCGTCCGCTGATTTCAGCACGTTGCTCGAGGGTGGAGTGCCAGTGTCCTGTACTCTGCCAGAGAATCTCTTTCATCTCTTTCATGGCCTCCGGATTGCTGGAAGCAAGATCCGTTGCAAGCTGCTGAACAGCTTCATCCAGTTCTTCGGTCGTATTCAATACCTTGTTGAAAAGCCCCTTGGAGTGTGCCCAATCCGATGTGTACCAATTACGTGCATCGAGAGCGAGTGAGGAAAATGCAGCGGTACCCAATTTCCGGTTCACGGCAGGCCCAACAACAAACGGCCCGATACCCAGGGCCAGTTCACTCAGTTTAACTGATGCATCTCTGTGAGCAAGACAGTAGTCGGCTGCAGATGCAATCCCGATACCGCCGCCAACAGTTTTACCCTGTACCCTAACGATGATCAGCTTCGGGCAGGTTCGCATGGCGTTCAGTACATGAGCGAAACCCATGAAAAATTTCTTTCCTTCATCAAAGTTCTCAATGGCCAAAAGTTCATCAAATGAGGCGCCGGCACAAAATGCACCATCACCCTTACTGCGAATGACAATTACGTTGACCTCTTCATTTTTACCTGCCAGTTCAATGGTATCTGCAAGTTCCCTCAGCAGCTCACCCGGCAGTGAATTTCCTTTGGGATGATAGAACTCAATAGTTCCAATATTATCTTTGTTTGAATAGGAGATAGAACCCTTTTCAATATTAGTCATGATAGATTTTTTTATTCAAATGGTAGTTTTGTATAGATCCAATACATTGAAAATAAGACATATTCTGCAAGAGTGAACCTTTAATTTTTTTATGCGATCACAACTACAAATGATCTTGTTAATGAATCAAGTTTGAATGTTTTTAATAAATAAGCTTAAATAATTTCTACGTAGAATCCCTCTCTATTTGATAGAGAGGGAATAGGGTGAGTTTTAAAAAGAAAGCCAAATTATTTAAGCTGTACTCCAAGGAAAATGTCTATTTGTCCAGCCCAAGCCTCTTTCATTGAAATTTGACAGTTGAATTTAATTTTTAAGCAGATTTTTAAAAAGTTCTACATCAAATACCGGAGCGTTACAGGAAAAATTGCTGCACACGTAAACGGCGGGTTTCTCTTTAATTGGGTAGGATTTTGTGAATGGGGCCGTGCGGGTAAGTTGTTCGGATGATTTTTGAGTTTTCAATAAAATAACCGAGCCGGATACGTTGAGCTCTCTCGCTATTTTAACAAAATTTTTCACCTTTTCATCGGGTTTGTCGGCTGCGATGAGAATTTCATTTGAAGGCTGCTGCATCATCTGATGGGCGTAAAGCGCAAAGGTATATCCCGCGGGTGCATCGGAAATTTGCTCAGAAAACGCTTTGAGAATTTGTTCACTCTGATGTTCAAAATCGGAATGGCCGGTTAGCCGTGAAAGCCGGTACCCGTTCAGAACCGCAACGGAATTGGATGAAGGAATTGCTCCGTCGTAAATCTCCTTTTGCCGGCCGAGCAGTTCTTCGGCGTGTTCAGCCGTGTAGAAAAATCCGCCGTGCTTTTGATCGCCAAAATGTTTGGTAAAGCTTCTATGAAGTTCCACTGCCTCTGATAGGTAAACGGGATCGAATGTAGCACTATAAAGTTCAAGAGCTCCCCAGATCAGAAACGCATAGTCATCGGCCATACCATCGATATCAGCTTCGCCATCCTTGATGCGATGCAGCAGGAGTGATTGCTCTGTTTTACATAGCTCGAGAAGCTGTTTGAGCGCTTTTTCTGCTTTTTCAATCAACTTCGATTCGTTTAAAAGAACTCCGGATTTGGCCAGGGCCGCAATCATCAGGCCGTTCCAGTCAGTCAGAATTTTGTCATCCAGAAGGGGTCGAATTCGATTTTCCCGATGCTGATTTAGTTTCTGTCGAATCTCAGACAGCTTACTCTCTTGAGAATCAGACAGCATGTGCGACAGGTGTGGAATATTCTTGCCGGTTCGCTGCCGGGTTGACTCATCCAGGAAGTTTCCTTCCGCACGAATATTGTAGTGTGTACAGAAAAGTTCTGACTCTTCAACTGTTAAAACGGAATCAATCTCTTCCCGGCTCCAGACGTAAAACTTTCCCTCTTCACCTTCACTGTCGGCATCTTCTGCGGAATAGAAGAGTCCGTCAGGCGATTCCAGTTGGGATCCTACATAATTCACGATATCAAGTGCGGTCTCTTTGAAAAGGGGGTCTCCGGTCAGTTTATAACCATCGGCGTAGGCCATCAAAAGCGTGGCTTGATCGTAGAGCATTTTTTCGAAATGTGGAAGCAGCCACTCTTGGTCGGTGGAGTAGCGATGAAAGCCCTTGCCGATGTGGTCCCAGAGTCCGCCAAGCCGCATCTGCAAGAGTGTTTTTTGCACCATCTCTTCTGCTTTATCACTCTTGTGAATCTTGGCATAATCAGCTAAGAAGAGTAGATTGTGAGGGGAGGGAAACTTGGGTGAACCTCCAAATCCGCCAAACTCAGGGTCGTAACGATCCTGCAGGTTTTGGAAAGTATCCTTTGTGATATTTTCAGGAAGCGCCTGCTTCGATTGCCCCAGCTGGAGGCTTTTTGAAAAGCCCTCTTTGATTCGTTGAACGGCCTGATCTATGCGCTGACGATCATTCTGCCATGCGTTTTTTATTTGAGGAACCAGGTCCGTCATCCCAATCCTATTTTGCATTGAGTGTTTGGGCAGATAAGTGGCGGCAAAAAAGGGTTCCTTTCCGGGCGTCATGATAATGGTAAGCGGCCATCCGCCCTGACCGGTCAGCATCTGGCAGACGGTCATATAGGTGTTGTCGATATCGGGCCGCTCCTCGCGATCCACTTTGATGTTAATAAACGCATCGTTCATCAGCCGGGCCACGTCCTCATCCTCAAAACTCTCATGCGCCATCACATGACACCAGTGGCAGGTGGCATATCCAATCGACAAAAACACCGGTTTATTCACTTTCCGCGCTTTCTCAAACGCCTCTTCTCCCCAGGGGTACCAGTCTACAGGATTCTCGGCATGCTGAAGGAGATAGGGAGATTTTTCGATGGAGAGGCGGTTCATAAAGCTGGGTATTGATTTAAAAGAAGATGAAGTTAAAAGATACGGAAAATGAAAGAAGCATAAAGAGAAGAGCTAAAGAGACCGGAATGTTCAATATATTTTTTAATGAACGATGTTGTTGAACATGACACCTTAAAATCACTAATTATAAATTGGTAAAGCCGAAGTTGCTGTAATTATTGATAAGAAGTAAGTTCGTCAATAATATGTTAATTGGCATAACAAATACCGGGTCAAAAGAAGACATCAAGAGTCAACTACATCAAAGAATTCAGATATGGTTCTGATTTCCGTATCCCCAATTTTTTTCAATACCAATAAATCTTTGTCTCCTGTCAACAAGTAATCAGCTTTGCCATCAACTGCTAGCGATAGCAAGAAGTTATCTTTAGGATCCCGGCATTCTGACATCTCTGAAGATACATTCACAAATTCAGCAACTTCATCAATCGTTTCTAAAATATCTTCCAATTCATCTCTTGAAATATATTTTCTGAGTTTTGGGCGTTTAGCAACAGCTACAAATTCCTCAAGAAGTTCCTGGCTGAATAGAAGTTTACATTTCTGATTAAACAGTAATTCGTCGAGTTTCTCATATTTGCTGCTAATCAGAAAACTGATCCATAGATTGGTATCGAGAATGAGACGCATTCTTACTTATTTGTTCGTCTGGAGCGGACCATATTCACTTCTCTTGCAATCTCTTCAGGACTTGGTACAGTTTCAGATTTGGATCGGATTTTTTTCAAAACATCAATAAAATCACTCTTGGTCGATTTACGAATAGCGATCAGATCTAAATCAGCCAGATCTTTAAGCAGTTTTCTGGCTTTTGGATTTAATATGTCTACTTTTATTGTTTCCATGATTTAATGTACAAAATTGGTCTTGATTCGGAAAGTTTGAAGGTTTTCTTGCTACCATAGTTAACGAATAAATTGAAATCAAGTTGTCACCAATATCGGAGAATGCTAATTAAGAAGCGTTTCAACCGGATTTTGCCGCTCTAAGTTCGTAATAGAAAATATTCAGAGTTGCGGTAAATCCTGCTTTTTACCACTTTAGGAGATGTAAATTGCAAAACCGGTTAAACGCCAAACCGTTAGACTACCAAATGCAAAATCTATGACCTTTTTCAGATATCATGGTTTCTCAATTT
>LKNA01000088.1 GCA_001564065.1 Chitinophagaceae bacterium T5-Br10_B2g13 | reverse complement strand
TACCTGGGTCTATCCCCGCGTGTACGGGGCCACCCATCTCAAAAGTGCCATACTTATCTTCCATTTCGGTCTATCCCCGCGTGTACGGGGCCACCTCTATGAACTTTTAACATGGAGGTGTCAATTTGGCGCTAAAATATAAAAAAGATGAGCTGATTCTGCTAACGTAAGGAGAAATCGATTCTCAGAACTGATCCATTAACGGATCTTCTACATCAAAAGGTGGCTCTTCACTTTTCTTTAGTTGTTCGAGTTCTTCTGAATCATGGGACTTGATTAGATTTCTGAATGTAAGCCACATCCCCTCATACTCTACGAGTTCTTTTTTCGGCCAGCCCAGTGTTCGAACACCCAAACCGGAAGGGGCCTTGGTACTTCGCCAGAGGAGGACCACGCCACCATCTTCGGGGATTAGCTCCTCCCAGCTCAATAAAACTCTCCAGAGTCTTTCGCGGACGGATTTCTTCATTTTTGGAACGGCATAAACACCAGGTGCAATCTCATGCATGCACGAGTTGATGAACCCATTAAACCGATCCGGTACATTACGTGTTATTGCTATCGTCATCGGTCTCCAGAAGTGTTTTTATTTGATCGATCATTTTTGGAATTACATTCTCTTTTTGAAATGTTTTACCGGCAAGCTTTCGGGTCTGACTTTCAATATCGCTCCCTTTTCCTCCCGAAATTTGTTTGGCGGCCTGAAATGCAATTGGCAAGCTAACGGAACTTCGAAAGAGATCAGCAATATCCAGTGCGAATGCTCGTCCGGATGATTCGTGGATGAAGCCAAGTTGTGGAATGGTACCTGTAACAGCAACTGCAATCTGGGCCGCAGCATATGTGGCTGTTGTTGAATGGTTGATCGCCTTATTGATCGTATCATCATCCTCAGGGTTATTTCGGTCAAATTTCCGGCCGTTCCATTTCACACCATATTGCTGGCCTAAACCTTCATACACTTTTTTAATGCGCTTTCCCTCAATTCCGCGGAGTGAGGCAAGATCACGAGCATAGTCGGGCAAGGGATCCCCAAACCTGAATTCATACATTTTGCGTACGATATCGATGCGAGATTTTTCATTTGCCCAAAGTATTGCTTGCTTTCTTGCAAGAGCGGATCGATCGGGGCCAAATGGCATGCTGGAAGCATAAAGTCGAATCCCTTTTGAGCCAACGGCAAGTACACCGGTTTGTTGGCGGGCGAGAAGCCGTAATGCATCATGGCTGATTACTGTGCCGGGCCCGAGTAAGATGCAGGACACCTGTTGAAACGGAATTTCATACGCTCCTGCATCCAGTTTCTCATTACCGGCAGTTGTGAACACCAAATTCCCATCCTCTACAGCCAGTCGTCCTCTATCCAGCCACATGAGTCCATGCCTGTCTGCGTGAGGGACGCGAGCTGTTTCCAGTCCAAGTCTTCCTTTTAGTACCATTGGATTTTATTTAGATCTTCGAATTTTCATCATCCCGAACCCAAAGCTCTTATGACGGCCAATTCCGCGGTAAAGCAACTCTTTAAATTCTTCCCCGTTTCGGATTTTCAGAGTTCCTGTAAACGTTACATCCGGGCGCTGAATAATCTTTACTTTTCGGTTGGGTGTATGGTTTCTGCGTGACATACGCTCAATCGAAAATCGTTTCACATTCAAAGACATCATATCAGCACTATTCTGTTTCTCGAAATAGCGAATCAGCCACTCCTGATACGTTTTCTCACGATCTACCTCAACGCTCTCATCATCTATTTCCCAAACTTTGGATAAGAAAACGTCCAGTTCCTGGCCTTTATTCCATTTATGCCCGGCAGATGCTTTACGGATGACAGGACATGCGCGAAGTTCAAAACCCAACTCCATGCCATCGGGAAATTCTGTTGGCATCGGTTTGGAGGCCATCCGGTCCCAGTCCACAATTTCGTACACCGTTGGACTGGCAAATCCTTGAGCCAGGTTTTGAAGTGATTCCCAATCCAGCTCAGAATAACATAAAACGCGAATAGCCTGCCCATCATAGTCTACAATCTGCCTGTGATTGTCTTCTACACAAAATGGTTTTGGAGCCTGGTCCTGGAACAGCTCGGAAAGTGCGCAGTGTACCAGGTAGTTGTTTCCCACCTGTTTCAGTGGCAGGTGCAACATGCGTCCCAGTTGCATTAGCTGCCGGGAATTAAGCCACATCTGTATCATATGTGTCGTTTTTGTTTGTATTTCACTCATTCGTTCACTCCTCATTTAGAATTTCAATTTCGCCTTGGGCAATCCATCGTTCACCCACATGGATTTGATTCTTCCAGTCGCGGCGGTCGGTAACAGGCTGCTCAATATCCGCTTTGGGCTGATCTTTATCTTCCTCCACCGGCCACCAGGCGGGAAAACGATCCCGCTGATCTGCACGGTCAGAAAGCGGTGCTTTTTGCAGAGCTTCCGTCAGAGAATCGCACTCCATTTGTTTAAGGAAAAGCGGATGTGCCGGTAGACAAGTTTTTCGCCCGATAAACAGTGGACGCTCCGGAAATTGAAGGGCCTGTTGCAGATCTTCAATCGTCGGTTTTTCATCACTCGGATCCAAGGTTAAGGCAACAGTATGAACGGAGTCAGCCCGGTAATCACGAAGCCTGATATGGGTTCCTTTACTTGAAGATCCGCCTTTTCGTTTATCCAGCCAACCCTGGGTTGTCCAAGCGTTTTGATCCAGCATAAACTCCTGAGAAAGATCCACCGTTTGATAGTCCCGGATTTCCTGTCCAGCACGATCCTGTCGCGATGCGTATCGCAACCGTTTTTGCAGAGACTCCAGCTTATCAAAATCACCGTGATCATAGCCAAGAGCATTGCCTAGCATTCCTACAATCATAGAAAGAGCAGGATAGGATTGCACTTTCCCATGTCGATCAATAATGGGTGCTCCGAAACTTATGATGGGAGCATCCAATCGAAGGATGAGAACATCCATAGTTACGCTCCTTTGATTTGATTGGCTGCCCAATTCGCAATGTCCGGCACGGATGTGATGCTGTCCAGCTCCATCAGCTTTAAAAGACTCTCCTTAGGCCCGGTGGCAGCCAGTTTTCGGTCCGAGCTGTTTCCGTACATCTGATCCATGTCTTTTATATACGAGCCGAGTTCATGATAACTGTTTGCTAAAACTCCGTTACTGTTTTTGGAAACCGGCTGCTGAAACGCATTCGCCAGCGTTCGTGGTTGAGAGTTTCCGGCCTCAACGAACAAACATTGGGCATATGAATAGGGAGCTGTAGATCCCAATTTTGCTCCTGGAGATACAGTAGATACAATATGAATCAGGCGTTTCACAACTTCCGCAGCCAATGTTTTATCCGCATCTTTCCATTCGCTTCGTTCAACACCTTCCAGGTTAGAGATCAAGAGCGGTACATCCACAACAACGTAATTGTAAAAGAGTCCGCTTGAAAGCTCGGTACTGTTGATATGTCCTGCGCCCAGTTCTCCGCTCTCTTCCGGTTCGTCACGTCGGAGTTCATCCACAGCCGAAAAGTAGTCGCTTTCACTTTCTTCCTCGTGCGTGGTAAACGCATGGGCAACATGGATGGCTGCGTCGCCACGGGCCAGGATATCGCTGGTGACCATACGACCAAACATGGC
The DNA here is from genome assembly GCA_001564065.1 of Chitinophagaceae bacterium T5-Br10_B2g13. Lineage (GTDB taxonomy): Bacteria > Bacteroidota > Rhodothermia > Balneolales > Balneolaceae > Rhodohalobacter. Next base: position 9,678 of record LKNA01000088.1, on the reverse strand, counting down.
TGCATCCAGGCCGGAGGCGGATTTTAATCCTTTCAGGTTTTTCTTCAGATCACCCTTATCAAAATCCCTTATCAATTCAGCCGCTTCGGAAATGGTCTCTTTATCCGTTACCTGATCATTATCCCAAAAAACAGAATAATCTTCCTTCAACTCATCTATTTTAGATTTGACAAGATCCCGCAGATAGCGCATTTCCGGTTCACCAAAAATGGTAATTTGACTGGTTTTCAATTCGCTCCACGGATCATCTTTCTCACCGGGATTAATTAATTTTTCAACATCTGATTTTGACGCTTTTTTTCCACTCAATAAAAATTCTTTAAGTACACCTGTTCCAGCACGAACAAGATGTGCCGGATAGCCATCGGCAATTAATGGCTGCGCCAATTTTCGCTGAAAGGTTTCCCGCGAGCGGAAAGTTTTTTCGAACTCTTCCACATCGTGCAGGGCATTTTCTCCCTCGAAGTTCCGCCAGTGGTATTTCAGGCATTGGGATGAAACACGGGTGCGGGTTGCACCGCCAAAGGGCAGCCGTTTAGCGAACCCGGCATCGTCGCGATTTAAAAGCGTCCCGGGGTAGGAGGTTAGTGTATGTATCTGAAGAAATTTTGGTTGGCTCATAATGGTCGTTTGATTTATTTATTAGTTACAGTGAATATTATTTCGAGTTTTGTTCCAGCTTGTAGAGTTTTGAATAGTAATCACGCGAAATGGACAGTCGTACTTTCTCACCAGCTTCACCGGATTGGAAAAACATCAGACGGGCAACATCTGTCCAGTTTGCTTCCTGATTTTTGCTTGCCAAGAACTGTGCCACTCGCCTCAGGTGAGTCTCAAGGGTTTCATCTTTAGCCCGCATCAATTGCACGAATCGTAATTCAGACCATCCAGCTTCGGCAAGTGCTTCACCCAATGAGGAATCATAGCTGTGCAGACCGGCACAATGAGCCATTCCCATAAAGAGAGTTGCCCAGCGCCGTTCCCACTGTTCCTGTCGTATCCAGCCCGGTGATTCGTCCAGATCCAGCATCATCAAGATGCGCCAAAGGGGAGGCGTGAAGGGTTGATCGGGAGATATCCGGCGAAGATCAGCCATCTCTCCATTTGAGAGTGCTCCTTCCTGCTGCATCATAGCCGCAACTTTACCGACGATCTTTCCATACTCGATCCGGTTGGTTGCTGAAGATGTCAATTCACTATTTTCTGCGTTGACTTTAGTACTCATAATCATTCCTCAATTTATTGGGTGAGTGTTTCCTGTTTACCTGCATATTCAAATACTTTTCGCGCCTGTCCATAGAACATGGACCGGGCTTTACTCAAAGCTCTATACCGCCGAAGCTGGGCAATGGGCGTGCTACGTTCAGCCTCCTTAAATATTTTTTCTGCTTCTTCGAGCAAAATCCCTTCCCATTTACGTTTTGCTTCTTCTGGCTCCATTTCAACCGACGCCCAGAGAGATTCAAAAAATCGATGGTCGATTTCCTGATCGAAGCGGTTTATCCATGGGGCTACTTTTTCATATTCTACTCTTTGGTCGGTTCCGCTACTTAACAAATTTGACAATGAAGGCCGTAGAATTTTACGTTGAACATCATTCGTAAGGGATATTCGCTCTTTCGCTCGTTTAGATAGCATTTCTTTCGCAGTAGATTTACTGAATAGGGATGTTGTAATTTTCGGTGGTATTGGAATGATTCTTCTGTGAAGTCCATCCGTTTTTCCCTGACCTCTCACCAAAGCCTGGCAGATCAAAAATGCCCCATCTTTTTCATCATGTTGAAAATCAAGAGCAATGGGAGTGGCGTATTCTTCCCCGAGGAGTAGTTGTTGGATAAGTTCATATGTGAATCCTGATTCTCCAAGAGTTAACGCTTTTACGCCCTTCTTTTCGATAGGAGTCCATGGGTCTTGAGTTCTTCCATTTAGATCATCCGATGTTGATACACGTCCTGCTTTAGTATTTGTTCGATCACAAGAGATTTCACCTCCCATTTTTACAAGTCGTATTCGCCTGCAAATCTCAATAAAGAATGGATCGCATGTTTCTATAGGGATACTACTTGTTTTTTCTCCATCCCAAGGAGGAAGCCATAGTAGGGTATGTCCTTTTGGATCATACATTTCCAGTAAAGGCAATCTGTTTTTTATAAGCACTTTTGTGTCTCTTTGAAAACGTTTTCCCCAGCTTTTCTCTGGGCTTAAACCTACCAGTGGACGGTTCCCAAATCCACCATTCATTCTTACAACACCGTAGTTTCCTCTTCCCAAAAACCCCTCCATCGTCTGTAAAGTTAAAAGCGCAAAAAGCCAATGTTCAGAGTCAGGCCTAAGAATCCGGTTTCCTTTCAAGTCATGGTTTTTGGATGTAACCAGCATGTCCAGCTCATCTGGTGTTTTTATATCGGAACTGTATTTGGCTTCCTCCAAGGAACCTTCCGGTACCGGTGGCTGCATAAAAGCCGGTTGGGATACATCATCGACGATAAGATGCCATGCGGCTTCGCTGCCATCTGTAAGATTCAAAAGAAGCACTTTCCATGTCTCAGTTTTAGTCGGAATCTCTCCATCATTTTCGCGTGCAACGGCCATGGCCGCCAGTTGAACCAGGAAACTGTACCATGGCTGCTGCTGGTGTGGCTGCAGGGCTTCAAAGCTTATAATGGTATCTTCCAGAAGCCCACTAAAGATCTCGGGCAGATTAGTGGTTGATGTTTTGCCGTTCCGGTATCGAACCGTGATGACCGACCCATCTAAAAGTGAATAGTGCATGTTTGAACTCATTTCTGATTGATTAAAATGTTAAGATTCCAAATCCAGCCCGAAGCGGTCGTACCGGAAGTTTTTCCCGTAGAAGGCAAATCGAAACCCACCTTCGAACTGCTGAACGGCATCTTCCTCAAGGTCTGTCTCATCTGGAACCACGTTGATCTGCCATTCATTGATTTTCAACTCACTGACGATTTCTCCGAACGGGCCATCTACGCCTTTTGATAGTTTGATTCGGTAATCATCCCGTCCAAGCCGGGTTTTTACCTGTTTAAGATCCTCTGCAAACCCCGACTCCCCAAAAGGTTTGCTAAAATCGATTCCAACAAGATCGGGAAGTTGTTTATCCGCAAATTCCTGTCCTGCGATATGCTGCTGATGCTGGCCCCATGTTTTTCCCAATTCTTCGACCAATGATCTCAGAACGGTTGGGTGAGTGGAGCGCTCCACCAATTCACGATTGTGTTCCGGTATATTCCAGTAGCCCATCGATTCATCTTCCAGCACGCGCCAAGTCGCTTCAATTGTCCGCAGATCCTGGTAAACGGTTCCCAGTCCATGTTTTCCTTTTGAACCCTTTCCGTTTTGATAAATCGATTCGCTCAGGTCGCGTTCTTCCGGTGTGAGTATGACACATTTTGCTATTGCAAAACCATCAGGGCGATTTCGTTCATGACGGTGTAGTCTCCCAATTCTTTGGAGTAACACGTCCATCGGGCATAAATCCGTTATCAGAATATCTGCGTCAATATCCAGGCTCTGTTCAACTGTTTGGGTTGCCACAGCAATGATGGAATGCCGGTCGGTTTTTTTGCCAAATGTTTTCTCAATTTCGTGATCTAGCCGCTTACGGTCATCCGGGGCGAACCGGGAGTGATGAGGAGCTGATATACCGTTCACGTTGAACAGATAGTCGGAATTTGCACCGGCTAAATCCTCGAGTGCTTTTTGGGTTTTGATGCAATCCTTTACAAGATTTCGAATGATGAGAACCCGCGCTCCAGCCTTTGCCTGCTCGATCGCAAACGTTGCAATTTCATCTTCTGAAGCGGCAATCTTCTTTGTTTGAACCTTCACTTTTTTCTGCTTTCCGGAAGATGCCGCATGAAATTCTTTAGGTTCCTTTCTTGATGCATCAACATGGGTGAGAAGCGGATATGAGATGTTTTTGGCTTCCTCCGGTTCAGGAACGTCACTTCGGTTTTTTGTGGTCAGGTGAATTCGTGAGGCTGTTCCGAGCGTTGCTGACATCAGGAGAGCATGTCCGCCGGCAGCGAGGTGATAGTCGAGTACCCGGTCCAGTAGTTTAGTCATGTATGCATCGGAGGAGTGGACTTCATCCACCACAAGAAAGTGACGGAGTAGAGCAGCGGCCCTCATGTGCGCATGGTTTACCTGCAATGTGGAGAGAAAAACCTGATCGATCGTACCCACAACTATTGCCCCGGCCAGATATCTTTTAGGATGTTCCGCTGCCCAGCCTCGTTCACGAAGCAGATCGCGTTTATCTTCCGGCCAAAGTACGTTAAAATCAGGTAAAGCCTGAGCTTCTTCGGCATCGGCTTTGATATATCCCGAAACAGCCTGAACGACCGGCGGGCGTGTGGATTCGTCCGGAAATGCATGACGGGTTGCCTCAACAACCCTGTCGTAAAGTTGCGTAGCTGCACTTCGGGTAGGAACTGCGAAATACATTCCGTCTACCAATCCTTCCTGGTAGAGACGAACAAACCGGGCAAGTGCCGCTTCTGTTTTACCGGAGCCTGTATCGGATTCTAAAATGGAAAGGCTGCCATTTCTATGAATGGGCAGATCAAGGCATTGCTGCTGGATCTCAAACGGCTTAAAGTCTGCTATCCGGTCAAATTCAATAGGATCTGTGCCAAGCTGTTCTCTTGTTTTTTCAGGATCAAGCGCCAGTTTTTCCACTGCGTGTTCTGCGTTCTTTCTGGCTATTTTGATGTAATTATCATCGTATTCAGCAAACTCAAAAAACTTGGGATCGGAACCGAGCCAATCCGCTAATGTCAGCAGGCCATTAAATGTGTGTTGAAATACCGGATATTCTGGAAAGGGCTCAAAATTTTCTTCAAATGCTTGTGGGAACCATTGCCGGATAGCCTCTCCCAAATCTTTCAGTCCGCTTTCAGGATATCTTTCTCCATTTTCCTCCCACAATGTAGCTTTAAAATGATGTTGAATGGGGACTGGCCGACCGTGATGACCCCAGGTTGCGAGCAGAAAATGAATTGCCGTTACTTGATCAGGAAACCACTCTAAAACTTTAGCTATACCCAGTGGCATCAACAGTTTATCCTGATACTTGCCATCTGCATCAAGCAGTTCAATTATCGGAGATACATGTCCGGCTCTCGGTTGCCTTGATTTAGAAACTTTATTCTGAAATCCGTGATTCACCTTACCCGCATCATGGATTGCTGCAAGAGCGGAGAGGCGAGCTATATGTGCTTCAGAAAGTTTTTCCCAGCCAATCAACGTTGCAATACGTCGGTTTAAAATCGTCTTGTTGAGTAGGGTTTCGGTAACAGCAGCTACATCAGCAGAATGCGCCATCAATGGATGCCACTCCAGGGTTTTCCCATCTTCGTCCTGTTTCAGTTTTGCCCAAAAGCCAGTTGGTTCTCCTTTCATAAAATTCAATTTAAAAACTTGACCAGTTTAACTTTTTCATCCCCGCTTCTCCCACGGTTGAAATGCCACCTTTTTCAACCAATTTCCAGAATAGGGCTCTTGTCGCTTCCGTATCTGTGATGGCATTGTGTAATTCACCGTTCACCTTGATGTCGAACTCCATTAACAAATTACCCAATATATAGCTGTTTCTTTGAGGAAGGACTTTCCGGCTAAGGCTGAGGGTGTCGATGAATTGTAGGGAAGGACCATCAATTCCAAGCTTTTCAGCTTCGTATGAGATGAACCAAAAGTCGAATTGGAGGTTGTGCCCAACCACAACACCCTGTTTAAGATGGATTAAAATATTTTGTAACTCGTCGGAAAAAGAGGAGGCTCCAGGCTTAAAACCTAATTGCCAAGAGTAGATCTGGGAATTGCGATTTAAAATGGAGACTTCAGTAATTTTCGCCCCTCTGTCAGGCCGTAATCCGGTGGTTTCAATATCAAAGAAGATGAGGTTTATCAGCTCAAGTGAATACGTAGGGTCAGGTCTATTTACTCTGATATTTTGAAGCAAGATACTCTGTGAATTCATAATATTTCCAATTGAGAATGGAATCGCACAATACTACCCAATCGGGAAAATAATATTCCAGCTAATTGATGCTGTAAATCGAAATAATCGGACTCCTTCTTTTGCGTCAATCTCAGATATAGTCTCATAACTTTTTTAGCCCTTGTAGTTTCTTTCAGTTGAAATACTGAAATAAAAAGTCAGAAGCAATATAAATGGGTAGAGTGACAGGTTATGTCACACCTATTGAAAGTTTTTTAAACCAATAAAAACACATGTGCAACTAATTCAAATATCGTAAAGGACAAGAAGGGTATAAAATAACATTAGAAGCTCGTATTCCGGTCGGGCGCTTATGACGCCTAAACCGCCTATTCCCAGTTGGGGTGTCAGAATCCTGGTAACTTATTTTCTAACAACGACTTATCAATTTTGTTTATAAAGTTAATATTATACTAATATTAACTAGAGAGAGACCCTAACCAAAAGAGTATCATTCAGTTACATTAATTATATAACGTAAAAAAGGGCTAATCAATAAAAACAAGTACTTGACATACCATGACACCTATCATGACATACTTAAGTTATTGTAAATATTAGGTTTAACCAGCAAACCAGGTAAATGGCCCAGAGCATTCCATAATGAGATTTTTTGCTGTAATTGTAAATATTCGCTTTTAGGTGTTTTACCAAGGGGTAGAGTGACGAGTGAAAAATTTTGGGACATTTTGGGCATGTTTATGTTTTTATTAGATTTAAGCCTGTCAATGGCTGGTCCCGTCGCTGGAACGGCGTCATTTGTTGGGTTTTCAAGTAATGCTGCAAGTAATTATGGTTTTCCCTCCAGCTTCTATTAACAGCATCCTTTTAGATTATGCTCTCTCCATTATAAAGCAACCGTTCGCAAAGGAGGTACCAAATTTGCCCCAGATTGCGACGAATCTTTAAAAGGCACACCTATACCATTCTTCAGCTTGCGTTTGTTAAAAAGCCAGCTACAAAAATATTCGCTATGACTCTCTGCTTTCACATTATCTCATTTGAACAGAAATTCATCGCCAATCTAAAAATCTGAAGAAATATGTAATTTATTTAAAAGAAAAATTGACAATTCCATCTGAATAGCGAATACTTATATATACGGATGAATTAATCCATAACAATAATTAAACGGAAATAAGCCATAGTGATATACGAATTTACAGCTAACACGAACAGATACAGCTCCAAGCCCAGCAAAAAAGAGGCTGCAAAAATCAGTAATAATCTGGAACCAGTCTATATCGACACTATCGAAGGTTTTAGCGAAGATGTCGGGAAGGGTATCTCCTGAAGCCCTTCAATATTTAACGGACCTCGTTCGATTAAATATTGGATTGGACAGTGCATCATGGCTTTGGATTTCGATGGGGGACTCACTCCTGAGGCAGCCATTGAAAGAATGCAGGCATACGATATAACCCCCAACCAATGGTACCCTACCTTCAGTGATAGCCCCGAGAAACGATAGTTTCGCCTCATCTTTTTCCTCGACACTCTCATTACCGATATCCGTGCCCGCAATTACCTGATGGATTCACTTTTTGCAATGTATCCAGAGGCTGACGCGGCGTGCAAATCTCCGGCTCATTTCTTCTATGGGACTAATAAGCGCGGAGAGGTCTTAAATCCAAAAGCACTTTCGTTGGATGTGCTTTTTTCAGTGCTGGAGTCAGCTAAGCTTGAAGGTGGTGCTAGAACCCGTAAAATCAAGGCTGGTTCGAAGGGAGCTGTTTTTCTCCGACAAATTGGAGAAACAACAGACTTCTATAGCAATACTATAGGAGCCTGTCAAAACGCCCGCACTGATTGAGAAATTGAATACTATGCTAAACTTAAAAAAAACAAGCAAGGTAAACCTGTAGACTGGGATAAGTTGCAACATAGAGTACGTCTGTTTTACGACTTTATGAACGCGTCTGAGCGTCTGTCCTACGCGCAGTTGCGCGGGCTTGCTCAAAGCTTGGTTTGGATGTGTGGAGGCCAGCAGATTTTTGAAAAACGACTTCAGGAATTTAACGACCATCACACTGGCAATAACCCTTATCCAAGGGACGGTCGGTTTGAGCTGATGCGGTCGCTCAACAAATATAATAAGCGGCCTGAGACCGCTTATTTTCCTCAGCGCCTTGAAAATTTCTCGCCTTATCCTGAAGATCATAAGTATCGAAACCTGATTACCGCAGAAAGATTTCTCATGGATGGTATCGAGCGGGTGGAGCCTATCAGCAGGCTCTCACTCAGAAAGGCAGAGGACTTGCTAATCTATGAACTTTACAGGGCCTTGGACAGCCTGGACAATTACATTAACATCTTTAAGGTGTCTACCGGGATCGGTAAGACCGTGAAAATCAAAGACCAGGATGGAGTGACGATTGCTTTTCCCACCAATGCCCTGAAAAAGGAGGTGTATGATGAGCGGACGCCAGTTGGCAGCGCAGTGATGACACCCGAATTCCCAGAGTTTTGCGATGATAAAATAAATCAGACCATGAACCGGCTATTTAAGGCCGGATTTGTAAAACAAGCCCACAAGATACTCTGGGATCTTAGAAAAGATAACCGGTACAGCCCTGAGGATCAGGCCATTGCCCAGGCCTATATTGACGAGAACAAAGTTGTCCAAAGCTCTGTAAAAAGTATTTTTACGACCCACAGCCGAGCCATTCATTCGTCCTTCTGCCATGACACGCTTATTTTCGATGAAGATCCTCTGCCTCTGCTGCTGGACGTAAGCACGTTAAAGATTGCCGATCTGAAAAAGATCAAAAAGAATAAAGCAAGAGCCGTGCTTTTTGGCGATGAAACACCCCGTTTTATGGATCTTCAGCGGTACCTTGAGGGCGTGGAGGAAGGTGAAATCCTGACGCTGCCGGACAAATATAAAATTGATATCTCCAATGAATGGCTCCTGTTCGCCCAGACGGAGGGAATTGACAGCAACATCATGAAATTCCTAGGCTGTGAGTACTTCTATAAAGACGAGTCAGATCGCGATAGAATCCATTTTATCAACCGGGAGGACCTGCCTGACGACAAAAAGATCATCATCATGTCTGCTACGATCCCTGTTGAAATATACAAGGAGCTGTATGGTGAACGAGTACGCGTCATTGATATCAGCGACGTGGAGCACAAAGGCACTATCACGCAGCACATCAAGTATTCCTACTCTCGGAATTCCCTTGAAAAGCATCTGAACGAGGCCAACGCGAAACTTGCCGACAGGCCGACTATTACGTTCAAGTCTTTCAACCAGCAGATTGACAATGCGGCGCCTGATATTTGGTTTGGGAATTGCTCGGGTTACAACCTCTACAAAGGCCAATCCATTAACGTCCTTGGCACCCCGCACAAACATAACTCCCTTTACCTGCTGATGGGAAAAGTGTTAGGGGTGAACGTCGACAGATTTAACAGGGAGTTCAAGATGCAAACCGTCGAGTGAGGTGGGTTTCGGTTCAGCTTTAACACGTTTGACAATAAGCGGCTACAGAATATTCAGCTGAGCCTCATCGAAAGCGAGCTCATTCAGGCTGCGGGACGGGCCCGTGCGCTTCGCGAAGATGCGGAAGTAGATATTTACGCCAATTTGCCTCTGCGAATTACCCAAAATTTTGTAGACGATTAGGGGCTTACCCTGGTTCAGAGCCAAGCAT
>LKNA01000087.1 GCA_001564065.1 Chitinophagaceae bacterium T5-Br10_B2g13 | reverse complement strand
TGCGTGGAGTATCCGATATCTGGACGCCAACGAACGTTTATGAAGTTGGCGAACTGGAGGGGGAGAATGAGATTTTGATCTGGGGCCAGTCCACATCAGAAAAAACTGCCGATTCACCGGTAAACTGGGAAAAGCCGGTGATGCCCGTTGCCTGGACGCGAGAGTACTCCGTGGAAAATGGAGCAGCCGGTAAGGTTTTCACGACAACGATGGGATCAGCCGTCGATTTTGAAAATGAAGATTTGCGCAGGCTGATCGTAAATGCCGGCTACTGGGCGCTGGAGATGACCGATGATCTGCCTGAAGATGTAAACGTGGATATTATCGGCGAGTACAACCCGACAATGTACGGATTTGATGATTTCATAGAAGGTTTGCGGCCAACGGATTATAAGTAGAAAATGTCCATTCAGAATTCAAAAAAAATTATCTATTTCTATGCTAAACGTACATAACTCATTATGGCCCGGAATTGTGGGAAAAGGAGAAGGGGCGGATGAACCTGTTATTTCCCTGCAGCGCATGCTGGAACTTACGGAAAACGCCAGGGCAAATGGCCAACGGTTTGATGGTGTGGACCTGAACGTGATGGAGCCTCATCTGGATATAGATGCTGAAAAAAAGCAAATTCTTGAATTTGCTGATCAGGTTTCAGAAAGGGGTTTACAAATTGGATCTATCGGCGCACCGGTATGGCCGGACGCCGGCGGCGGATCGGCAATGGGGGACCAATCCGGCAAGCAACGATTTCTGGATGCGATTCGAAAAACCTGCGAATATGCCAAAGTGCTGAATCAACACGGAGTTCGACAGTACGGAATTATTCGGATTGATTCGGCAGATTCCCCCGAAAACTGGGTTAAAGATCCGGATGGAAACACCAAAAAAATTGCAGAAACGTTCAGAGAAGCTGCAAAAATTGCATCCGGTTATGGGGAGCGGCTGGCTGCTGAAGGTGAAATTTGCTGGGCAGGGATGCACTCCTGGCGCCATATGCTGAATCTACTTGAAGAAGTGGGTATGCCGGAGAGTTTAGGATTCCAGGCTGATTTAGCACATACCTATCTGTTTCTGCTTGGATATAACGCCCCGGATCATGCGCTGATCAGTAAAACGTATTCCGAAAAGGAATTCTGGCAAGGGTATAAAAAAATGACCGATGCACTTGGCCCGTGGACAATAGATTTTCACGTGGCCCAAAGTAACGGTACCGTTTTTGGCAGTGGTTCCCACGATAAAACCGGACGCCACTGCCTACCGGATGATCCGGAAGGTAAATTCGATATTGTGGAGTGCAGCCGGTATTGGCTGCTGGATCAGTCGGGAAACCTGAGAAATAATATCCGCCACATCTGCTGGGATGGCTGCATGTTCCCGAACTCAGCGCTTGAATCAGAGGATACCTGGAAGGATGTGTTACAGTTGCTGACCCGGGTAAAAACAGATATTGAGAAACGAACGTAAAGTTAACCGATCAACCAAATAGAGATGACAAAAATAGGATTTAATATGCTGGCATGGTCGCAGGTTGTTTCTGATGACCTGATACCAAACGTGGAGCGGCTTAAAAAAATCGGCTATGATGGTATTGAAGTTACATTGGGAACGGATGATAACGAGGCCTATCGAAAGCTCGGTAATTTTGTAGCCCGGCTGGATATGGAGATCACCTGTGTGATGCCGATCGGACCGGATGAAAATCCCATCAGCTCAAACCCGAAGGTCAGATCTAAAGCAATTGATAAGATTAAGTGGGGGATTGATCGAGCTGCAGATATGGAAGCCAGAGTTATATGCGGGCCGTTTCATTCCGCATTTGCAACGTTTGCAAATAAAGCCCCGGATGAGCAGGAATTACAGTGGAGTGCGGATGTGCTGTCAGCCGCCGCAGAATATGCCGGTCAGGCAGAAATTACATTGGCAATTGAAGCTCTGAACCGCTTTGAATGTTACCTGTGCAATACAATGGAACAGCTTGTGGAGCTATCAAAACGGGTTTCTCATCCAAATCTTGGTGTGATGTTCGATACCCATCACGCAAATATCGAAGAGAAATCATTCTCGAAAGCGATCGATACCGCAGCTCCCCAACTGAAACATGTCCACATCAGTGAAAATGACCGCGGAACACCCGGCGATGGTTTGGTTCAGTGGGATGAAGTATTCGCCAGCCTTTCGAAGCACCATTATGACGGTTGGTTAACCATCGAATCATTTACACGAAACGACCCGGAATTCGCAAACGCAATTAACGTGTGGCGTGAATTTTCTGCCCCGTGGGATGTGGCTGAAGATGGGTTTACGTTCATTAATCAGATGCGGGAAAAACACGGACTTTGAGGGGATCATGAGTACCCATCTGTCGTCTGATTTTGACGGCTGATGGGTACACCTAACTAGTCAACCCGCTATGATTAAATAGCCTATGACGCAAAAAACCGTGCAGATGGGCAATTATACCAAGTACTCTTTAACATTTTAACTTTTTGATAATAACGAAAGATTACTAATTCTATGCAGAATTTACCTTTTCAGTTTGGTGCAGAAGTTTATACCTGGTTTATGGATAACGAAGGAGAAACCCATGCGGGCCGTCTCGGACATATGATTGAAGTAGCGTCACGTGCAGGTTTTCAAGGAATAGAGCCGATGCATTTTTGGATGGGTGATTTAAGCGACCCCGGTCTGCTGGAGGCTAAATTACGGAAAGAGAATATCAAACTGGCTGCCATTGCGCTGATCCTGGATTGGAATGGTGCTGAAGAAACTGATAAGGAACACCGGGAGGCAGATCAGGTTATCGAATTACTTAAACGATTTCCGGGAGCGCTTCTTTGCACGGTTCAAATGCCAACCGGGCGGTATGACCTTGAGATCAGGAGAGAACATCTCATATCAAATGTGAATGAAGTATCCCGCAGGGCTGCCGAACAGGGAATTACCTGCAGTTTTCATCCCAATTCTCCGGAAAGTTCTATAAATCGAACCGAGGAAGATTATCGTGTTATTTTAGAGGGATTGGATGATAAGGTGACGGGCTGGACTCCGGATGTGGGACACATAATCAACGGAGGAATGGATCCGCTGGAAAAAATGAAAGAGTACAAATCCCTGATCAATCATGTTCACTATAAAGATTGGGATGGAAAGCCCGAATTTGCCCTGATGGGAAAAGGAGTGATTGATTTTACAAACATCACTCAATGGCTCAAAGATGAAGGATACGACGGATGGATTGTTTGCGAGGATGAGGCACCCGAAGCGGTTGATAACCCGGACAAGGTTACACTGCACGACGGGGAGTGGATTCGTCGCGACCTGATTCCTTCACTGAAATAAATTTCAACCAAAACAGATCATAGTATGCCCTACGCACAATCAAACGGAATAAATTTATATTATGAGGAACGCGGTACCGGTGATCCTCTTTTGCTAATCATGGGAATTACGGCCCCGGGGTCAGTCTGGGAAAAGCATGTGGCTTACTGGGAGAAACATTTTCGATGTATTCTTTTTGATAACCGGGGGGTGGGCAAATCCGATAAACCTGCAGGTCCCTACAGCAGCTCTCAAATGGCAGATGATACCGCAGGATTGTTGCAAGAATTGGGAATTTCAGAAGCACGGGTTGTGGGTGTTTCCATGGGCAGTATCATTGTACAACAACTGGCAATACGCCATCCTCAACAGGTTCGCTCACTGGTGCAAATGTGCCCCTGGGCTCGATGTGACCGGAAAGCCAAGGCCATATTTCGTCACATTATGCATATTAAAGCGCATCTCAGACCCGAGCAGTTTCAACATTTCATTCAGCTATTAATATTCGATAAAACCAGCTGGGATGATGATGAGGTGTTTCAGGAGTTAACGGACGGACAAAAGGAAGCGGCTTCCGATCCTATACCTCAGCCTTTGCATGGGCTGGAAGGGCAGGCACAGGCGTGCATGAATCATGATATACTGGAAAAACTCGCAGATATTAAAACTCCCTGCCTGGTTACCGGGGGAGAAAATGACAGATTTGTTCCGTCATGGATGACCCTCGAGGTTGCTGATGCCATTCCGGGAAGCGAACTTCACATGTACAAAAACTCGGGACACGCATTTCACTGGGAAAATATTGAAGATTTCAATCCCAGGGTGTGTAACTGGCTGCTGGAACATTGATCAGCCATATGTTGCTTTTTGTATAATTTTCGATTTAACCAATATTGAATTGACTGGCGCTTATTTGGAGCTGATTTTTTAATTCGGAAAAACTATTTCATGGGTCACTTTCTCAAGTAAATAGTTTAGATAATAGTATAAACTTTACTTTAAACATGGAGTTCTAAGAATGATCATTTTTTACCTGGTAATTAGCGTAATACTCATAATTCTGTTAACCGCCAGGTATAAATTGCATCCCTTTCTTGCGCTTTTAATAGTAGCTATTGCATATGGTCTTCTCGCCGGCATGTCCCTGGAACTCATTGTTGAATCGATCAACCAGGGATTTGGCAATACCCTTGGCAGTATTGGACTCATCATTCTTTTTGGTGTTATAATTGGTGCTTTTCTCGAGAATACCGGTGCAGCATATGTTATTGCAGAGAAGATTCTGAAAGTCATTGGCAGAAAACGAGTTGCGCCTGGAATGGGCATCATCGGCTATTTTATTTCCATCCCGGTTTTTGCTGATAGTGGATTTATTCTTCTATCGCCGCTAAACAAAAGTCTGACAAAAAAAGCTAAATTGTCGCTCGCCGGAACAGCTGTGGCTCTAGGTCTGGGGTTGACCGCTTCTCACACGATGCTCCCACCAACACCCGGCCCCATTGCAGCTGCGGGGATTTTAAATGCAGATCTCGGCCTTGTTATGCTGATCGGTCTGCCGGTCAGCCTCCTTGCACTGACTGTAGGAATTATCTTCGCTGTAAAGGTTGCTGGGCGAACAAAAATTGAGCCCAATCCGGGCACCTCCGATGCCGAAATAAATGAGCGCTTAAAACATGCGCCGGGTGCACTTCACGCCTCTTTTCCGGTACTGGTTCCGATCGCTCTGATCATCATGAAATCACTTACAGAGGGGCTGGAGTTACTGCCTGAAGGGAATTTGTACCAGTTTATTCTTTTTATTGGTGACCCGGTAATTGCTCTCATGATTGGTGTATTTTTAGCGTTCACACTACCAAAGAAACTGAATTCTAAAATGCTCTCTTCTTCCGGTTGGATGGGCAAGGCGATCGAAACTTCAGCATCGGTTATTATGATTACGGGTGCAGGTGGGATTTTTGGGATGATCCTCCAGAATTCAGGAATTGCCATTGTGCTGGGCGAGCTTCTTGCGGATGTTCACCTGGGAATATTTCTGCCTTTTTTATTGACCGCAGCCATAAAAACAGCCCAGGGATCATCAACCGTTGCATTGATCACAGCCGCATCTATTATGATGCCGATGATGGAATCTCTCGGATTTGAAACAGAAATGCAGAAAGCGCTTGTTGTATTAGCTATCGGGGCCGGATCTTCCGTCGTTGCCCACGCAAATGATAGTTTTTTCTGGGTTGTCACTCAGCTTTCGGGAATGACTACAAAGACCGGATATAAACTTTATACTACAGGAACTCTGATATTGGGTAGTACCGCCGGGATCATCGTCTTTATTCTATACCAATTCGTTGCATAATTATTTGATATACGATTTGTATTGGGTCAAAACCACATCAAATCACTGAAAAACAACCTTCAATAACTAATAATTACAATACCATGGGTAACAAGAAAAAGTTAAGAAGTCAGGAATGGTTTGGGACATCGGATAAGATGGGATTTGTTCACCGATCCTGGCTTCGCAACCAGGGATATCCGGATGATTATTTTACTGGCAAACCGATTATTGGCATCTGTAACACCTGGTCTGAACTAACGCCATGTAATGCCCATCTGCGTGATTTTGCTGACATAGTAAAACGGGGAGTTGTAGAAGCCGGCGGTGTGCCGTTTGAATTTCCGGTAACGTCGCTGGGTGAAACCCTGATGCGTCCGACTACTATGTTGTTCAGAAATCTTGCAAGCATGGATACAGAAGAAACGATTCGCGCAAACCCGATTGACGGAGTTGTTTTGATGACTGGTTGCGATAAAACTACGCCTTCAACAGTGATGGGGGCCTGCAGTGTGGATCTTCCAACGATCGTCGTTCCGGGCGGACCGATGCTCAACGGCAGATTTCGGGGCGAGACGATCGGATCGGGAACATTTAGCTGGAAAATCAAAGAGAAGCAGGAAAATGAGAATTTTACCAAAGAGGATCTGTTTGAAGCAGAGGCCTGCTCATCGCGCAGCGCCGGACATTGCAATACGATGGGAACCGCGTCAACGATGGCATCCATGTGTGAGGCTTTAGGGCTGACACTTCCCGGGGCGTCAGCCATTCCGGCTGTGGATTCCCGTAAGAAAAAGATGGCTCAGTTATCCGGCCGCAGAATTGTGGAGATGGTCAAAGAGGACCTGAAACTTTCGGATGTGCTGACCCGCCAGGCGTTCGAAAATGCAATCATCGTGAACGCGGCTGTCGGGGGATCAACAAACCTGATCCTCCATTTGCTCGCCATTGCCGGCAGAATAGGTGTAGACCTCGATCTGAAAGATTTTGATGATATCGGAAGTAAAATACCCCTGCTCCTGAACCTGATGCCATCCGGAGAGTTTTTGATGGAAGATTTTTATTACGCCGGCGGGCTGCCTGTTGTGATTGATGAGCTTCGGAATGTGCTTCGTAAAGATACCCGATCTGTCAACGGAAGTTCTATAATCGAAAACAGCAAGGGTGCCAAATGCTACAATCGCGATGTAATCAAAGAGTATGATAAACCTCTGAAAAAGGAGGCCGGAATTGCTGTTCTGAAAGGAAACTTATGTGAAGATGGTGCCGTCATCAAACCTTCGGCTGCTACGGATGAGCTGATGCAGCACAGAGGCAGAGCCGTCGTTTTTGAATCAATGGAGGATTATCATCAGCGAATTGATGACCCTGATCTGGATATTGACGCGTCATCTGTGATCGTACTAAAAGGAGTTGGGCCCAAAGGTTATCCCGGAATGCCGGAAGTTGGTAATGTGGATCTGCCTGCAAAGCTGATCAAAAAAGGAGTGAAGGATATGGTTCGTATCTCTGACGGACGAATGAGCGGTACGGCCTACGGTACCGTGGTGCTGCACGTTGCCCCGGAATCGTCCATCGGAGGTTTGCTGGCACTTGTTCAAAATGGTGATATGATTGAGTTGGACGTGCCGAACCGGAAGCTTACCCTGGATGTGCCGGAAGATCAGCTGGAGGAGAGAAGAGCAGTTTGGGCACCGCCGGAACCTTCAGCAGACAGAGGGTATGTGAAACTCTACCTTGATCATGTGCAGCAAGCGGATAAAGGAGCCGATTTTGATCTTCTGAGAGGAGGGTCCGGATCCGGAGTGCCGAGGGATTTGCATTAGCAGAGTTCATAGAACATTTAAAACCCATAATCTTAATTGGTTATGAAATTTATCGGAGACAATTTTTTTAGCCCCAGAGTATCGGGAAATCAAACCACTTATTAATTAAAGCCCACAGTAAAAATGAAAGCATATAACTTAAAAAACGGCATTTTAATTGAAGATGATACATCGGCATACCTTGTAAAAGACCAGGATTGGGACTCTTTCATCAATGATGATAATCTGTACGACAAACTAAAGGACATCACTCAAACAGCTGAACCAGTTTCCGGATCTGCTGATACACTGAAAAAAGATCTGCTCCCGCCGATTGGAAGTCAGGAAATCTGGGCAAGCGGTGTTACCTATAGCAACAGTAAACTTGCCCGGCAGGCAGAGTCGGCAGAGGCCGGGGGAGGAGAATTCTATGCCCGTGTGTACGCGGCTGAGCGTCCTGAAATCTTTTTTAAAGCTACACCGGCACGAACGGTGGGGTCCGGAGGGAAAGTTCGCATTCGTAAAGATTCAACCTGGGATGTACCAGAACCTGAACTAACCCTTGCACTCACATCTTCCGGTAAGATTGTCGGCTACACGATTGGTAACGATATGAGTTCACGAAGTATCGAGGGGGAAAATCCGCTCTACCTTCCACAGGCCAAAACGTATGATGGATGTGCTTCGGTGGGGCCCGGAATTTTTGTGCCTGAAAAACCACTATCCAATGAGACCGAAATTGAAATGGAGATTTTACGATCAGGAAAACAGGAATTTCACGGCACGGTAGAGATCGGACAGATGAAACGTGAGCTGGATGAACTTGCCGATTGGTTATTCCGGGAACTTTCTTTTCCAAACGGATGCCTGCTGATGACCGGCACAGGAATTGTCCCCGGGGACGGTTTTACGCTTCAATCCGGTGATGAAATTCGAATCACAATTGAGCCCATAGGTACACTTGTGAATTTTGTGAGCTGAAAATTCGTACCCACCCGACCAACTGCATCTTTCGGGTGGTTGATGAGGTGGTAGTTTGCTTGTCAAAAAACAAACACCAAGACCATATTTCCCTGGTGGAGAAGTTTAAAATCTGTGTGTATAGTTGATTTTCAGTGCACCTTGTGTTTCTATCGGTTCAAACCGGTTTTCTATCTGTATCCAATTGTAAGAATAAACCAGATATAGATCAGACCCGGGTTTTATTGTCCACCTGAACCGGTTGTATAGCCCTAAGATTTCGGTAACATCATCAAACTGAACAATATTAGTTAAGGCTGTATTGGGTGTTAGATCAATATTACCACGGAATCGCATTATATTAGTTGAAAAATCAAGTTCTGGTAATGATATATCACTTCTGCTCCAGTCAGCCGACAGATTTATTCCGGGAAAGGGGCGAACGGTCGCAGATACTTCATAAATATTTCGGGTGCCTGTCCAGAATCCTTCGTTCGTATATTCAAGTTCTGTTGATAATACCCGGTATGAGGCGGTATTTAATTCACTATTAAAACTCCAGGTTCGGTAATCACCGGATGGAATGATTACACTATCGTCTCTCAAAATATCAAACCCTGTGTAAATTCGTTCAAAGTTCCTTCCGAAACTTAATTTGATTTCGTCACCGCTTTCAAATTCAATTGAAAGCGGAGTAAGAGTAAAGTTTAGAGTTTCGGGCTCAAAATCGAGATTCATAAGGTGTTCATACCTTGCTTGTATTTCCCAGGATCGTACAATGTTACTGCGATTTATATTGCGTTCATACCCAATAGTCGGCTGCAACCTTCTAAAAGCATTTCTTGAAGTAAATCCAACGGCGGGATCATAAGAATCTCCAAACTCCCTGTATGACATCCATCCGTAAAATGGGTAGTTGGGAAAATTAATGCGAATTCCGCGGCTTGTTCTGTCCCAAAATTTACTGTCTTCTTCTGAAGTGTTAGTATTATGCCAGACAAAAAAGGCTTGAAACTGAAGGTTTTTATTTCCTAAAAAGCTGGATGTACCGAACTCCATATCAGCACCGACTGTATGCCGATTATTATAAATATCATCATTCAGCGTAGCCCTTCGTGTATAAATCAGGCCGATGTTACTTTCCGTCAGGATATTTTGTGAAATTCGGGCTGCTGTAAAATCTTCACGGTTTGTGTCTCCTGTTTCCCCTGTACGGATTTGATAGAGGCCCATGTTTGTATTTCCTTCCCTGCCAAGCACTCTTAAACCACCGTTCACAGGAATTGGCTCACCTTCGTTAAGTCCGATTCTACGGCTGAAAAAAGGTTCAACTCCGCTTGCAGGGGCAAAACTAAAAATATTGGCGCCTTCAAGAAAAAAGTTTCGCTGTTCAGGAAAACGAAGCGGAAACCGGGTCAGGTTTACACGCCTTTGATCTACCTCGGTTTCTGCAAAATCTGTATTAATTGTCAGTGATGTTCGTACGCTGGGTGTAATACTGTAGGAGGCATCAAACCCCACATCAAAATTACCATTGTCATCAGTTTCGCCATCAGCCAGCCAGCTCCGGTTCCCGCTGGTTGTCATATAGGGGGTAACTTCCAGACCTATCCCCTGGGATAGGTCGGTAAGTCCACTTAGTGTTCCTGCATTCTGTGGGCGAAAAAGTCCCTGTTGTCTGCGCCAGCCCGACCAGACGATCTCTTCATTATTGCGCCGTATTGTACGCTGAAAGTTAATTCCCCAGTTTGAGTTTTCCGGGTTAAAATCAAGCGATCGAAAAGGAATTTGTACTTCCACAATCCAGCCTTCTTCGGTGATGGATGTGCGAACATTCCATATTCCATCCCATGATTTGTTCAGATTAGTTCCCTGGCCAACGGTTAACAACCCATCTCCTCTTATTGCAGCCGGATTGGTTTCGAAGAAGTAGGCATTACGTCCGTCATTAAACGTATCAAGAATCCACATAAACCTATCATCTGTTCCCAGCCCCTGGTTCCTTCTTTTTTGGTAGGCAAGAATACCATCGGGGTTGCTGTCGAACAATTTGGCTCCTATATAAAGATATGAGGCGTCATAGGCTACATATATCTCTGTTCTCTCAGAGGGTGTGTTTCCTTCTTCGGGCTCTTGCTGACGAAAATTAGTAATGGGTATTATTCGATTCCAGAAAGGTTCATTTAGTCGACCATCAAGTATAAACTCTTCATCCACCCCCAGGCGATAGGCCTCAATTTGATAAGTTTCGATGCCATCTGAACCACTTTGATTCGATTGAGCAAAAATTGGACATCCGAAAGTAAATGACAATAAAATAAAAAAATATAAAGGAGGATTATTGAACACGGTATAAATTTTATTTTGTTTGGCTAACAATACCTTGCAAAAATTAGAAACTACGGCTGTGTGTTGATTTAAAGAGATGTAAAAGATTTGAAAGAAAGTTTAGAATTATCATTGATCTTTTAAGATTCCGAATTTGTGTGATTGGATGAAATTGAAACGAAAATCGCATCAAATAAAAGAATTGGACCGTACATGACGGTACTCGAACCATGTTTGGGCGTTTTTATTTCCTCCGGTTCCGCCGCAGGCATCCCTGGGGAAACCGGAGGCTATGATGTTATATGCGCCTAACGGCACTTTAGGTATCAATTAATAAGGATGGAAGGCAAAACTCAACATCAACCTCATTGTCGATAATTAGAAATGAGGCATTTGGAGTACCCACAATATTGATCAATGGAAATCCAGACTAATCAACATAAAGCCTATATTTTTAGGTTATCACAATATCACAAATCATTTTCTCACAACCACAAATAAGGGAAAAAAAGAGGGGTGTTCAACTGAATTAATTGCTTGGTGATAAACATGTTTCTATATATCCAGTTATTTATACTCTCTATCTCAACTTCCGCAATTAAAAATCTATCTCAAAACTCTTTAAACTACGCTATATAGAGCCACATCTATTCCTAAAGTTGGATTAGCTTCCTGTTCTGCCTTCCTTCAAACCTGTTTTCGGATGTCATTTTCGGTTTTTTTGAATTCAATGGCTGAGATTGAATTCAGAGTTCGAATGATGCCGCATCTATGGTGCTTCTTTTTTTATGGGGCATCTTTATACCCCACGGAAATGCTTCGCATTCCCATGCGGCTACGGATATGTCGCCCCTAAACGGGGCTGGTATTACACTTGAAAAGGTGAACGCCATTCATTGAATCGAATAATCAGAACCTCAAAAATAATACTGAAAAAAAGATGAGTAGCCTAAAAAACTGTTTGTATATCCATCTGTGTAAGAGACTATAACCGAGCACCTGTGGTGTAGAATATCCGTAGCCCCTGGTCAGTGCGCAGCGGTCGCCAGGGGTTAAAGCGAGCACGAAATATGGGAGCACAATAGTAGGTGCGATATATCTAATTTTGTAGCCACTACATCTACATCACCATTTTGCTGAACTTGAGCTAATCCGGCATACTCTTTTTAGCTTAGATATATGCAATTATGCTTTTGCGACAACTCCCGCACTCTACTCTTCGAGCCGCACCACGGGCCAGTCGTTTTCATCCCACTCCATTTCGAGAATCAACAGTTTGGAATTCCCTTCATCGGCAACATCATAACCATGGGCAATCAGGTAGTCGGTTCCGTTAAATGTGTAGGCGGCATTATGACCAATTCCGGCATAATTTTCATTGCCCTGGAGAACCAGCGATCCGCCGCCGTGTCTCATATCCTCGCCTTCTTTGTCAAAATATGGGCCCGTTACTTCTTTTGACCGTCCAACCACGATTTTGTAGGTGCTATCTTCCCCGCGGCAGCAGAAATCCCAGGAGACAAAATTGTAGTAATAGCCATTTTTCTTAAAGATAAACGGTGCTTCGATTGCGCTGCTCATATCGTTGCCGGCAGTGCGGTCGTCAAGCTTCCAGTACCTGTTCCGGGCCGCGATCGTGTGCCACTCCTGCGGATCTCTGTCGATTTCAATCATATTGTCATTCAATCGAACCAGCTTCATTCCTTTCCAGAATGAGCCGAACGTCATCCACGGTGTTTCATCATCATCAAATACGATGTTTGGATCGATCGCATTCCAGAGATCCCTGCCGGGTACCGATCGGACTACTTTTCCGTGATCGGTCCACTCAAAATCGGGATCATCGGGATGAAGAGTTGGATTTGAGAGTACGCCAATCGCCGATGTATTTCTCCCAAACGCTGATACAGAATAATAGAGATAGTATTTTCCATTGTGATGGGTGATATCGGGAGCCCAGAGGTGGTACCGGCCACCATCTACAATCTCTTCGGTCCACGGCGGTGTTTCTGCAAATACGGGATCGAGCCGCTCCCAGTTTTCCATATCATCAGATGACCAGACCGCAATGCCGCGTCCGGTTCCAAAT
The DNA here is from genome assembly GCA_001564065.1 of Chitinophagaceae bacterium T5-Br10_B2g13. Taxonomy (GTDB): domain Bacteria; phylum Bacteroidota; class Rhodothermia; order Balneolales; family Balneolaceae; genus Rhodohalobacter. Next base: position 650 of record LKNA01000087.1, on the reverse strand, counting down.
AAATAGAAGGTGTCATCCTGCTGGGCCATAACCGGATCGTGAATTCGAACTTCAAGATGTTGGGCTTCCAGGTCGCTGACCATCAGAGAGGCTCCAAATATCAATAAACATGTGAAAAAACCGCACAATAGTGCAGGCTTCATTGCAGGGCGCAGGGTAAAATATGTCAATCTATTCATAGCTAAAGTGGTTTGAAAATTGTGTGTGGCGATGAAAGTTCAGGTTTGCCCGATGAGGTTAATCATCGAAATGAACAACCGGCCAGCCATCGCTGTCCCAGGTCAGTTCGAGAATCATCAGTTTAGGGCGGCCTTCATCTTCGAGATCGTAGGCGTGAGCAACCAGGTAATCTCTTCCATCAAACGTGTAGACAGAGTTGTGGCCGATCGCGGAGTAGCTTTCATTGCCTTTTACCACCAGTGATCCGCCACCGTAATTCATATTTTGGTCTTCTTTGTCAAGATAGGGTCCGGTGATCGATTCCGACCTGCCAACAACCACTTTATAGGTGCTGTCCTCCCCGCGGCAGCACCGGTCCCACGATACAAACAGGTAATAATAACCATCCCGCTTAAAAATAAAGGGAGCCTCAATCGCTCCGCTCTCCGACTGACGGTTTAGCTCAAAAATTGCGCTGGGATAGAGCTCTT
>LKNA01000028.1 GCA_001564065.1 Chitinophagaceae bacterium T5-Br10_B2g13 | reverse complement strand
GTAGCGGCGCGCGCATCAGCAACAAAATCGGTAATACTAAAATCTACTTCGTGGCCTACTGCACTTATTGTTGGTATCGGACAGGTGAAGACAGCTCTGGCAACCGATTCTTCATTAAAAGGCCAGAGATCTTCAAGTGAGCCGCCACCGCGTCCAATAATAAGAAGATCTACAGGTTCTGCTTGTGCCCCAAACCACTCGATAGCATGTACGAGCTCGGGAGCAGCATTGAGGCCCTGCACACTTGCATGATGGAGATAGAGAGTGGCTACCGGCCAGCGCTGCTCAAAGGTCGATTTAATATCATGGAATGCAGCACCTGTAGAGGAGGTGATGACACCAATTTTGATGGGAAAGGGCGGAATTGGTTTTTTGTGTGCATCGCTGAACAGGCCTTCCCGTTCGAGCTTTTTTTTAAGCTCTTCAAACTTCTGCTGAAGTTTTCCGATTCCGGCCTGCTGCACCAGGGATACAATCATCTGATAGCGGCCGTGCGGTGCGTAAACCTGCAGGTCTCCACCCAGCACCACCTGCTGGCCATCCCGGATTTCAACATCCATTCGTTGAGCTGTACTTCTCCAGATTACACAGGGCAACTGTGCCTGATCGTCTTTTACCGTAAAATAGTAGTGCCCGTTCCGGCTTTGATTTACATTACTGATTTCTCCTTCAACTAAAATATCCCTGAAATTTTGCTCCAGCAGCCCTTTTATCTTTTCGGTGATCTCTGCAACTGTGGGCACATCAAATGAGAATGGAATCTGGTTCTTCATGGAGTGAAATTCAAATAACGTATAATCTATAAACGTGCTGGATTGATCTTTTCAATGGTCTGCATTATACCAAAATTTTACAGCGGAATGGTAACGGAATCGGGATTTTTATGAAAGCCTTTTTGTCCAGAATATCATCTCTTTATTAGTTTCTGAATCCATATTGATATCCTTCCATGGAAATTGTGCTTTTAGATGAGCCTGCTTCTGGTACCCATATTTTTCCCAGACCCGGTCTAAAGGTATATAGTTTTCTGGTCGCAATGGATGGTCTTTCTCTCTAACAACCGCACAAAATGTAATCCATTCAAACCTGTCCAGCGCAATAGCGTGATTTTCGCGCTCGCTAAAGAAGTGCTTGTATATTCCCAGGCCTCTGTACTCGGGCAGTAAAATAGACTCGCCACAATAGTAAATCTTCTGCAGGTCAAAATCGGTTTGAATAAACGGGCGCTTAAAGTCATTAGATTCCTTTTCCAGCGGAATTCCGGTTGATACTCCAACTAATTTATCGTCGTCGAAAATTAATGCAGCTATGCTTTCTTCTGTATCCACATATTTTTTGAGGTAAGCTTGCTCATACTCTTCCGAACCGTCATAAAGATAAGGAAACTCCCTGAATACGTTTATTCGGAGCTCTCCGATTTGATCTAACCAGGGTTTTATTAAAGAACCGTGAACAGTTTTCTTTTTAATCATTCGAATGGTATTTCAAATTCCGGTTTTAGAGATAGTTAGGTTGTTTATAAAAGTTTGTTAGTATATCAGATCGTAATTATGCAGAAATCGGGCTATATTTGCACAATAAATTAAACCCTATTTGATATGGAATCCACACCGAACTTGCTGATTAAAAACTGTATACCTGCCGGAGAAAATTTTGATGGAACCTCGAAAAAAGATATACGGATTAAAAATGGAGAGATTTCAGAAATAGCAGATGAAATTACTGAATCGGACGGTGAAGAGCTATTTGATGCTAAAGGGGCGTATATAAGCGGGGGATGGATGGATATGCATGTCCATTTCCGTGAACCGGGATTTGAACATAAAGAGACTGTAGAAACGGGATGCCGTTCTGCTGCATTCGGCGGTTTTACCGAGGTGGCCTGTATGCCAAATACCAAGCCTGCAACGCATACTCGGGATGTGGTAGAGTTTATCAAGAAAAAGGCAGAAAAAGAGGCGGTGGATGTTCATCCGATCGGCTGCGTTACCAAAGAGCGTGCAGGAAAATCGATCGCGGAAATGTCGGATATGAAAGCCGGCGGTGCTGTTGCTTTTAGCGATGACGGCGACCCTGTTTATAGTTCACAGGTGATGCGTGTGGCTCTGGAATACTCCTCGATGCTGGGAGTGCCGATAATCAATCACGAAGAGGATCTTGAACTCTCCAGGCCGGGACACATGAATGAAGGTGTTGTTTCTACTAAACTGGGTCTTGAGGGTACACCGGGCATTGCCGAAGAGACCATGATTGCTCGCGATATTTTACTGGCCGGATTCACCGGTGGACACATTCACGTGGCCCACATCAGTACGAGAAAAGCTGTGGATTTGGTGAGAAAAGCCAAGGCCGAAGGAGTGAACGTAACCACCGAGGTTTGTACCCACCATTTTGACCTGACCGACGAGGAGATCGATAAGCGCCATTTTGATACCAATGTAAAAATGCACCCGCCGCTACGAACTCAGGACGATGTGGATGCCATGATCGAAGGGCTTGCAGATGGAACCATTGATGTGATTTGTACCGACCATGCACCTCACTCTATCGATGAGAAAGAGGTTGAGTTTATCTACGCTCCGAATGGAATTACCGGCCTGGATACGGCATGGAGTATTACCAATATGCGCCTTTTGAAACCCGGAAAACTTTCTTTGGATGAGGTTTTGGAAAAGCTTGTCGTGAACCCCCGGAAAATTTTAAATCTGAATGTGCCGGAATTGAAAGTGGGCGAAAAAGCCAATCTGACAATTTTCAATACGGATGAAACGTGGACGTACAGTGAGCGTGAGGCTCGTTCAAAATCAAAGAACTCTCCATATCTTGGCGATTCCCTAACCGGTCGTGCAACAGCTATTTACAATCGCGGACGATTTGTTGAAAACCGGCTGCGGGCACAGTAAATGAAACTCTGAAGCGCGGAACGTACACAGGAATTAATAGATTTTACAGATGGATAAATCATCTATAATAAAAGAATGGTCAATAGAACCTCATATCCGCTGCTATTAATTGTATTTCTGCTTATTCCTGTTGCGGTTTTTGGCCAGTACCAGGATGACGAAGTACTTCAGCAGAGAAATATTTTTGAAAAATTTGGTTCGCTGCCATCAGAGTTGAATGAACCGAGACCGGATCATAACGCCCCCTATGAATACCTTTCCCGGGAAGCATCCATAGAGTTTGATGAAACGGAACGAGGAATAGTTGTTTACATACACTATTTGAATCGGATTAAGGTCTACACAGACGATCCAATCGAACAGACCGAGGCTGCATTGGTGGGAATTCCGTACTACGCTGCAGAGAATGTCGAAAGAGTTACAAATCTGGAGGGTATTACCTGGAAGCAGAGTGGTCAGTTTTTCCGGATGAATACCGATAATACACGCAATGTAGAACTCAATAGCCGCTACCGACTGATTGAGTTTGAGATGCCTGAGGTGGATGCCGGAGCCGTTTTGGAGTATAAATACACGCTCGAAAGAAGGTACATCGAAGAATTGCCTGACTTTTACATTTCAGATCGAGTACCGGTTCGTGAAGCTGTACTGTTTTTGAAAAATGCTGACTTTTTAAGGTATGATGTTATTGACCAGAATGTGGATTTTGAGCTGAACTACCAGGAGTTTGAGGTGGACACAAGCAGTATTCCTTACGTTTTTACATATGAGAGGCCTGATCCGGTGAATGTTGAAGTATGGAGGGCAGAAGAAGTTCCGGCAATTGATGCCACAAGTTTTATCTCATCCATTGATGATGTTCGGGCGAAACTGAAGTTTCAGATCAGTGAATTTGGATTGCCACGTCAGCCACTTGATAATAGCTGGGAGTTGATCGCCGCACAGATGCGCAGAAATTCAAATCCGTACGATCGCATAGCGGAGAATGGCGAACTGATTGATAATCTTTTGGAGCAATTGGAAGACACTCATAACCCGGAAGACAGGCAGGACTCCATCTTTCATTTTATCAATAGAACCATGCAGTTCAATGGTTTAAATGCCATATATGCGGAGGGTGCACTGAATGGAGTGGCTGAGGGTGAGCCATCCAATCAGGCCGAAATCAACACGTTACTGCTGGGAATGCTCAGAGAGGCGGGAATTAAAGCGTATCCGTTATATATCTCAGGCCGTGAATTTGGGCGCATTAATCGCTCATTTCCTTCATTATTCCAGTTTAATCAAATGCTGGTCTACTCAGAGATAAATGGTATGGATTATGTAATGGATGCATCATTTGCGCATAGTCTGCCAAATTTAATTTCTGTGAACTCGTTTAATATCCAGGGTTTACTGCTTCGGGAAGATGATTTTGGCTGGACTGACATCAGACCCGAAAAAAGTGTGTTTGATCTAAAAATAGACATTGAAGGAGATTTGAGTCGGGATGGTTCACTGAGAGGGACATTGCAGGCCCAAACCGGAGGTTATCCTTCGAGGGAGATCAGGCGAAGTTTGGCAGGTGCCGAGCCTGAGAATGAAATCATCAAAAATAATTTTCTGGATATCTATCCGGAAATCGAGCTTAGTAACTCAGAAATTACTGTTAACGAAATGAATCCCGATGTGATCTCAATTCGTGCTGATTTTGAGATTTCGAACTATGCGGTCTCTTTTGCCGAAGGCTTGGAGTATCGGCCGGTAGCTGTAGGTTATCTCTATCAAAACCCGTTTGAGGCGACCAACCGGCGCGTGCCTATCACGCTGGATGCACCCGAACAACTTTTTGTAAACTACAATATTAGCTTGCCCGATAATGCGTCGATGGAGAGTTTACGCGGCAGGCAAATTACAGAACTTGAGGGCGCTGAGCTGACTGAAGAGTACAATGTTGGAGATGCAGCGTTGATCTACTCATTTGGGGTAAATATTGAAAGAAAACAATTCTCTTCGGATGACTACTCTCAACTTCGAAGAATTTACGAACGCTGGGTGGAGTTGAGTAATGACGTGTGGTTTATAGAAACTGATTGATAACCGTTATCTTTGGTGCAGATGGAAAATTTATTAGCAATAGAAACTTCAACGGCCGTTTGTTCAATTGCCCTTCAAACCGGAGACGGACGCGTAAAGGAGAAGCGAATTGAAGGACGCGGCGTACACTCCGAATACACGGTCCTATTTATCGAAGAGCTGCTGGATCGGGCAGGACTGCAGGTTGATGACCTTGATGCGGTACTGTTCAGTAATGGACCGGGCTCGTATACAGGTTTACGAATCGGGGCTTCTGTTATTAAAGGTCTGCTTTTTGGGAAAAGTGTTCCCCTTTATACCTATCCGACTTTGATCTCATTCGCGGGGCAACAGCTTCAGAGGGATGCAAGTATTACGGTTCACGCTGTAATTGACGCGCGAAGAAATCATCTTTATTACCAGCAGATCAAAAAAAATGAAGAAAATTTAGTTATTTCTGACCCTGCAGTTTTAGAACTGGAGCAGATCGAAAATAAAATTTCCGGCGCTGATATTGTGATCGGGACAGGCTGGAACAGACTAAATTTTCCCGATAAAGAAACGGTTCGGCGGATTGGTTTGGAGGGAGTTTCTGCGGTAAACCTTATATGGTCATGGAATTATGAAGGGTTGAAAGTACATTATGAAGAGGCAGAGGTTGAACTCTTTGAGCCGGAATACCTGACAATGTCTCAGATAAATAATTCACCGATAAAAGGATAAAGATTTTTGCTTCGGTGTGAATTCGTTATTTTTGGAAGCTACTTAAATTAAATTTTGTGCTATGCCTTGGTTTAAAAGAAAAGATTCAAACATACATACTGATAAAAAGAAGGATATGCCCGAAGGCGTATGGATTAAAGTTCCGGAAACGGGAGATACGATTCATCGCCGTGAACTCGAAGAGAATCTCTGGGTTGATCCAATCAGCGGTTACCACTTTAGAATTGGAAGCAAGGAGTACTTCTCCATTCTTTTTGATGATGGTGAGTTTGAAGAGATTGCAGACGATATTCTGCCTTCAGATCCGCTCAACTTTGAGGACCGGAAAAAGTACTCCGATCGCATCAAGCAGACACAGAAGAAATCCGGTTTATCTGATGCCTGCAGGGTTGGGGTAGGAAAGCTGAAGAAACAGGATATCGTGATTGCATGTATGGATTTTTCCTTTATTGGAGGCAGCATGGGGTCGGTTGTAGGTGAAAGACTTAGCCGCGCAATTGATCATGCCCGGGAGAAAAAATATCCGCTTCTGATTATTTCTCAGTCCGGTGGAGCGCGAATGATGGAAAGTGTTTTAAGCCTGATGCAGATGGCTAAGACCTCTTCCAAGCTTGCTCAGCTCGATAAAGAAGGAGTGCCATACATTTCATTGATGACCAACCCGACTACGGGCGGAGTTACTGCCAGCTACGCGATGCTGGGTGATTTTAATATTGCAGAGCCGGGAGCGTTAATTGGTTTTGCGGGCCCAAGGGTGATCCGACAAACTATCGGACAAGACCTGCCTGAAGGATTTCAAACTGCAGAGTACCTGGTAGAGCACGGTTTCCTGGACTTTATTGTGCCGCGTACTAAACTGAAATCAAAGCTTTCAAGGCTATTGAAGATTTTGAATAAATAGTAACACCGGTTGTGTAAATACAGACGAGAGAAACAGAAAATTAAATGAATACTGAAACTCTGCTTTTAACCATTGCAGAGTTTTTAGTTTGAAGAAGAGATTGAATTATGAGATTTGCAGATTATGCAAAAATATATGTAACAGCAGGTAACGGCGGTGAGGGGATGTCCCACTTTAGGCGGGAAAAATATGTTCCTAAAGGAGGCCCTGACGGCGGTGACGGAGGCAGTGGCGGAGATGTAGTTCTGAAAGGAAACAGTCAGCTGAATACGCTTCTCGATCTTCGTTACAGAAAATATGTAAAGGCCGATCACGGTGAACGTGGGCACACTTCCCGAAAAACCGGAAAAGATGGTGAGGATGAAATTCTTGAAGTACCGCTGGGCACCGTTGTTTACGATGCAGATACACGCGAACGCCTTGGAGAGATTACCGAGCAAGATGAAAAAATAGTAATTGCCAAAGGCGGAAAAGGCGGACTGGGTAACTGGCACTTTAAAAGTGCTACCAATCAAACGCCACAGCACGCGCAACAGGGAGAGTCCGGCGAAGAGCGAGCTGTGGAACTTGAGCTGAAGCTTATTGCGGATGTAGGGCTGGTCGGATTTCCTAATGCGGGAAAAAGCACGTTACTTTCAGCGCTATCTGAAGCCAAGCCCAAAATTGGAGCTTATCCATTTACAACCCTCGAACCCAACCTTGGGGTAGTAACTTTTTCGGATTATAGAAGTTTTGTAATGGCCGATATTCCCGGAATTATTGAAGATGCCCATGAAGGGAAGGGACTCGGGCTGCAGTTTCTTCGTCACATAGAACGGAATAATGTACTGCTGTTTATGGTGGGTTGTGATACGGATATTAAACAGGAGTACAATGCACTCCTTCACGAATTGAAAGAGTACCGCCCTGATTTATTGGATAAGCCCAGAATTCTGGCAATTACCAAAATGGATCTCATTGAGGGTTATGAACTGGAAGAGCCAGTTGAACTGGAAGATGAAGCAGAGATCATCGAAATTTCATCTGCCACAGGCCACAATATTGAAGAACTGAAAGAACTGATCTGGAAAAAGCTGAAAGAAATTGAACCGGAAGAAACATCATAGAGCATTAATTGCGTTAAACCTGGTTCCCGAAATGGGCTTGGGGAGGGCAAGAAGGTTGCTTCAGCTGTCGAATGTGGATAGCGCGGATCAGCTTTTTGAGCTTAACATTCGTGACTTTTTGAAGGTGGATGGAATTGGAAAGCAGATCTCAAAAAATCTGTCTGATTTTGAGGATTGGGATTCAGTAGATAAAATTTTAGAACGTACAGAAAGGACCGGCGCGAAACTTCTGGCCTATGATGACGAACAGTATCCGGAGTTACTAAAGCACATTTATGACCCTCCGCTGATATTATGGTATAAAGGAGATTTGAAGGCACTAGAGAAGCCCGGTGTAGCTGTAGTTGGAACCAGAAATCCGGGAAGCTATGGACTTTCTCAGGCAGCAGAGTGGTCAAAAAGTCTGGTTCAAAAAGGGATATGTATAAATAGCGGTCTCGCTTATGGTATTGACGCTAAAGCTCATCAAACCGCAGTAGAGAATGGCGGTAAAACAGTTGCTGTGTTGGGGTCGGGTATTGATGTCATATATCCCGCAAAAAATAAACCGCTGGCAAAAAAAATAGTAGAATCCTGCGGCTTAATCATGACTGAATTCCCCCCGGGAACCCAGCCTGATGCGGGAAATTTTCCGGGACGAAACCGAATCGTCAGCGGCATGAGTCATGGCGTACTGGTGATTGAAAGTGGAGTGAAGGGCGGAAGCATGATAACAGCCCGGTATGCATTAGACCAGAACCGAGAAGTTTTTGTTGTTCCCCACCAGCTGGGGTATATGAAGGGTGAAGGCTGTAACTATCTGATTCAAAACGGGCAGGGTAAACTGGTCAAGTCTATTGAAGATATTTTGGAAGAGATTTCAGTTGAAGCAGCTTCAGAAGCAGTTTCTGAAAAGACGATTTCTACATGGAAATCCCTGGAATTATCGGACGATGAAGCTACACTTTGCGAACTTCTGGATAACCGGCCTCTTCACATCGACCAGATAAGTGAAAAGCTGGGGCAACCGACCTTTAAGCTTCTTTCCAAAATGCTTACCCTTGAATTAAAAGGGGCTGTTGTACAAAAAGCCGGAAAGTATTTCGAGGCTTGTTAACTGTTTGATAAAGTCCGTTCTCATATAAACATAATTTGCTCATGATTCGCGTACAGGACGTCATATTAAGTGAAGATATCGCAACGGCACAGTTTGCCTGCGATATCAGTAAATGTAAAGGAGCGTGCTGTGTTGTGGGAGATGCAGGAGCACCTGTCAGCAGAGATGAAATCCCCGTGCTGAGAAAGGCGTTTAAGAAATTAAAGGGTGTACTGGCACCAGAAGCGGTTCAAAAAGCTGAGCAAGAAGGGGTAGTGCTTGGAAATGCAAAAAATGGATTTGAGATAAACTGCATCGATTCCGGAGAATGTATTTTTGTTGAGAAAACGGAGGATGGTGTTGCAACCTGCGCTATTCAAAACGCATATTATAAAGGTGAGTTTAACTGGGAAAAACCGATTAGCTGTCATCTCTACCCGGTTCGTTTAAAACATATTGCAGGGTTTGATTACGCCAATTACGAATATATTCCGGATTTATGTTCGGCGGGTTGCAGAAATGGTGAAGAAAGAGGAATTTACCTTTCAGACTTTCTAAAAACAGCTTTGATTCGCAGGTACGGTGAAAAGTGGTACACAGAATTTATTGATGCTTGTAAAGAAGTAAGGAGTAGGTAAGTGCTTAAAACAGGTCAAAACATATCGCAGAAACAGAGTCAGCAGCAGAAACTGTCTCCTCAGCAGATTCAGTTTGTGAAATTGCTGCAGCTTCCTACCATTGGCCTGGAACAGCGTATTAAGGAAGAGATTGAGATGAACCCGGTTTTGGAGGAAGCGGACCCAGTTATGGAAGAAACCGTGCAGGAGAGTGAACAGGACTGGGAGAAGCAAAATGAGGATGACGCAAAAAAAGAGGGTGAGGAGGTAACGGAGGTAGACCCGGTGGATAAGAACGACGAAATTGACTGGGACTCTTTTTTGCATAATACGGAGTATGATGGAACCGGTTATTCCGGGTTTTCACAGGCATCGGGTGATGAGGATTGGCGCGACCTTCCAAATCCATACCATCAAACCCTTTTGGAAGAACTCGAGCACCAGGTGTCTCTACTGGATTTGGATGATGAAGAGATGTTGATTGCAGATCAGATTTTAGGCTCTCTCGATAAAGATGGATATTTCCGGCGCGAAACGGAGGCCGTGATCGATAATATTGCTTTTAACCACGGTACGCTCGTAAGCCGGGCTCAGGTTGAGAGGGTGCGTAAGATGATTCAAAAACTGGATCCTGTGGGTATTGCTTCACGCGATTTGAGAGACTGTTTGTTGATTCAGCTTAAAACATCAAATAATGAGGGGAAGATTAAATCGCTGGCTGTTGGGATGTTGGAAAATTATTGGGAGAGTTTTGAGAAAAAGCATTTCAGTAAGTTAAAGTCCAAGCTGGATATTGATGACGATCAGCTTCGGGAAATTTTTGAACTGATCAAAGGGTTGAACCCAAAACCTGGAGGAGTAGCCAATCCGGATGAAGATAACCGTCAGTATGTAGAGCCTGACTTTGAAGTCTACTATGAACCTTCTGAAAAGGATGATGAGGATGGTGAGTTTGTCATCAAGCTGAGCCAGAGAAATACACCTCCCTTGAGAATCTCCCCTGAGTATAAAATGATGTGGGATAATTTTAAAAAAGGTGATAAAAAGGATAAAAAAGAGAAACAGGCACAAAATTTCATAAAAGACAAAATTGAATCGGCTCAATGGTTCATCGATTCGATTTTGCAGAGACAGAACACCCTGATGAAAACAATGCGAACCATTGTGTCGCTGCAGGAGGCGTTTTTTAAGCATGGTGACGGCCTAAAGCCGATGATTCTTAAAGATGTTGCGGAAAGAATTAAAATGGATATCTCAACCGTATCGCGTGTTGTGAATGGGAAGTATGTTCAAACAAATTTTGGGGTATATGAGCTGAAATACTTTTTCAGCGAAGGTCTGGAGACAGAAAGCGGAGAGGATGTATCAAGCCGAGAAGTTAAAAATGAGCTTCAGGAGATTATTGAGAATGAAGACAAACAGAAACCCTACAGCGATCAGGCACTGACGAATATGCTTAAGGAAAAAGGGTATAAAGTTGCGCGACGAACCGTTAGTAAATACAGGGAGCAGCTTCAGCTTCCGGTGGCCAGGCTTAGAAAGCAAATCATATAGCTCTTACCCACAAATATTGGATTTTAAGAGGAGAACGAGAGAGCCATTTGTAAAGGCTCACTGATGACCGGTGAATAGGCAGCAAACCAGATCAAAAAGATAAAAAGCAGGGTGTGCAAGCCGATTGTAAACAGGATATATAGCAGGCTGTATCGTTCTAAAAATTTAGCTGCATCAAAGGCGGCCAGATTGAAGCTCATAAACCAGACGATCAGATAAGTTGAGAGCAGGAGAAATATAAGTGTCTGGCTGGGGGATTGATTGTGAAATACAATTAATATGGTTGCCACTAAAAAGTTGATATGAAGCGGCCAGGCATAGAGGTTAAGGGTCTGGTTAAAGAACTGGAGCTTTTTATTTGGTAAATGGAGCCATAAAACGGAAATCATTTGCATGAAAAGCGAGGCCAAAAATCCGCTCATAAAGAGTGAAAGAAAGGGGCTGGATGTCCAGAAAACTGCAGGGAAATGGTGAGCGAGAGCGTTTAACCCTCTTTCGTTAAACAGCGCGTCAGCTGTCAGATACAAAATAATGCCGGTAATGACGGAGTGCTGGAGCAGAATAATAAGCCCGGGAAAAATATTTCGAATTCGATGTTCAATAACATCGGTTAAAAAAAATGAGTGATTGAAAAAATACCGGGGAAGAGCTTGAGTGTATACCGGCTGGAATCTCATATGGATAAGGATAGATCCGAGAATGAGAAAAAGAAACACAACATTCCAATTTATGGAAGGCGTGGCTTCCGGAGATTGAGGTATTGGAAACGGCAGTAAATTGCCTCCGAGATATTCAGAAAAAATGATTGTGTAATCATTATCATCAACAATTTGAGTCCGAAACCAATCGGCCGGGATGATCAGTAAACTTTCGTTGAGCTCAAGAGTTTGTTTGAAGAGCTTCTCTAGTGCTTGTTTTGATTCGGGTAGATTTTTTCCCGGTTCAAAAAAAAGAGCGCTTGCAGTTGGATTTGTATCTCCGGGGGTGAAAGTTTGAATTGCAAAATCAAAATTCTCGATTAAATCAGTTCTGCCCGAAACAGCCGACTGATAGTAGAGGGGCAGCCCTGAATATTCGCGGATATTTTCTGCAATTTGATTTGCAATAACAGGAAACTGTGGGTTAGTTTCATTCGGGTAGCGGAACAGCCCGGTGGAAAGTATCTTATTGGGATACTGATCCATCAGTGATCTCAGTGAATTGCGAATATCTGATATGATCTCACCCGATTGCTGTCTTAATTCGTGTGCAGCTGTGTAGTTTGCCGGATGCTGGTAAATCAGATAAAAATCATCGATGAGAATGCCGGTAAGTTGATCCGAATTTGTGAAATGGATTATGTCGATTCCCATTTCTGAGGCGTTTGCCAGCAACTCTTGCTTATCGTATTGATCTGAAACTGAATCGAAAGAAATGGCTATCCGATTCCCAAAACTGCTCTCAGAGGTACTTTGTCCGTCCACATTTTGCGGTGAAAGTGGCAGCCAGGATAGAAATAGGGCGAGAATCAGTGGCAGCAAGATGGCCTGAGGCTATTTTTTGGTTTCAACGGTTCGCTCAATCGGAAGGTCTCGGGTTTCTTTAAAACTTGAAAGCACAATGTTTGACCGGGTTCGGCCGACTCCATCCCAGGATTGAACCAGTGATAGAAACTTTTCGAAAGATTCGGTGTTTTTGGTGCGAACTTTCAAAATGTGAGATCCGTCGCCGGTAATTGAATGGCACTCCAAAACTTCGGGATGCTCCGTAACGTGTTCAACAAAGCTGGGGTATCGTTCTGATCCGTCTACTTCCACAAATATGAAGGCAGTTATATCAAAATTGAATTTTTTAGAATCTAAAATGGCGTTATAACTCTCAATCAATCCTTTCTCTTCGAGTTTACGCATTCGTTCAGATACCGAGGGAACAGATAGATGGACAATTTCAGCTATAGTATTGCGCTGAGCGCGTCCATGCTTTTGCAGGTGGTTTAAAATTTTAATGTCGGTTTCATCCAGTTGATGGCTCATAACAGCAATTTTTACCTAAAATTTCTAATCTGTGTTTAAAATATCCTTAATTAGTTAGGATATCAATGGTCTATTTTCAGATAATCGAAAAAGTTTTTTTCTGTTTCTGGAAGGTGTGACAGAAAAATTTCAATGCCTGTAAAACGACTCGTATCTTTACCGATTAAACGGAAATAGTGAACATATTTTAAATTCTTTTCGATGCTCGATATTACATTTATAAGAGAAAATCCGGAGCTGGTAAAAACCGGAATGATCAACAAAGGAGAAAAAGATTCCTCGGCTGTTGAAAAGGTGATCCAAAAAGATGAAGAGTGGCGGTCACTGGTAACCGAGATCGATCAGTTACGAGCTGAGAATAATGCCAAATCGAAAGAGATTGGCAAGCTGATGGGGCAGGGGAAAAAAGAGGAGGCCCAGGAAATTATAAAGGCAACTTCCGACGGCAAGGAGAAACTCAAAGAGCTGGAAGATAAAGTAGCTGTAGTTGCAAAAGAACGGGATGAACTTCTCTACAGCATCCCAAATGTGCCGGACGAATCCGTTCCGGTTGGTCATACAGAACAGGATAATGAAACCTTTAAAACCTGGGGGGAGCGAGCTGAGAATGAGTGGTTACAACCCCATTGGGATATTGCCGAAGATAAAAAGTGGATTGATTTTGACCGCGGGTCAAAAGTAACCGGCGCCGGATTTCCATTTTATGTGGGTAAAATGGCGCGCCTTCAACGGGCTCTGATCAACTTCTTCTTAAACGAAGCGGTAGAGCAGGGATATACAGAACTGCAGGCCCCCTATTTTGTGAACGAGGATTCAGCCCGCGGAACCGGACAGATTCCGGATAAGGAAGATATGATGTACACGATTCCTCGCGATGGTTTTTTTGCGATACCGACTGCTGAAGTTCCGGTAACCAATTTTCACCGGGATGAGATCCTTTCAAAAGATGAATTGCCTGTTCGATATGCGGCATATACTCCCTGCTGGAGACGTGAAGCGGGAAGCTACGGGAAAGATGTTCGTGGCCTGAACCGCCTCCATCAGTTTGATAAAGTAGAGCTGGTAAAGATTGTTCATCCGGATACTTCCGATGATGAACTGGAATCTCTGCGGGAGTACGCAGAATCTTTGTTGAAGAAGCTAAAGCTGCCGTACCGCACCCTTCTGATGTGTACCGGCGATATGGGCTTTACACAGACTAAAAAGTATGATCTGGAGGTTTGGAGTCCGGGCCAGAAACGATGGCTGGAGGTGAGCTCCTGCTCAAACTTTGGTTCATTTCAGGCCAGAAGAATGCAGCTTCGTTACAAGAACGAGAAGGGTAGAACCGAAATGCTTCATACGCTGAACGGATCCGGGTTGGCACTTCCAAGAGTGGTTGCGGCTATCGTCGAAACGTATCAAACCGAAACCGGAGATGTGAAAGTACCGGAAGTACTTCAGCCGTTTATGGGTGCTGAGGTTATTTAAAGCTGAAAAAATATAGAGCCGGAGTAAAAAGGGCTAAAGCCCGGGAGTTTTAGGCTGCGTCCTATTCCGTTGACTGAAGTCAACGGTAATATTTTTTGAGAAGCTCTCTCTTCTCCTAATAGGTAAAAAGTTCCGGAGGATCACTCTGTTTATAGATCCAAGTGGAGTAAAGCGGAACCCGGGATTAGAAAACTGCCCCGTTTTTTTCACTTGTAACCTCTCCCTGTTCAATAGATCCAATTAACCAACTTTTTCAAACCGGTTGTTTCATTTCTTGAAGCTTCCCTTATATTATGTGCCAATAAACTAATCTAATTGGCTCACTATGAAACGAACTGCTCTTTTTCTCATTATTTCGCTTTTCGTCACAACTGCTTTTGCTCAAAAGCGGGCAATGACAACCGACGATATTATCAACATGGACCGTCTCGGTTCATCGATGATCTCACCTGATGGTAACTCCGTAATTTTTGGTAAGTCTACTCTTGATTGGGACGAAAACAAACGGGATACCAAATACTACTACATCCCGGCCGACAGCGGTGCCGTTTATCAATATATCGGTGAAGCCGGTGCCAGTGATATGAAGTACTCTCCGGATGGTAAATACATCTCACTAAAGCGATCAGTAGATGGAAAGCAGCAGCTGTTTTTACTGCCAACTACAGGAGGTGAAGCAACTCAGCTCACAGAACATAAAAACAGTGTGGGGTCTTACGAATGGGGATCTGACAGTAATACGATCTATTTTGTGTCGAATGTACCAAAGACCTCTGAAGAGGAGAAGGAGTATAAGGCGGGGTATGACCACCTTTTTGTAGATGAGCCCCCTCACGGGCAAACTGAGGGTAGCTGGAGTCATCTCTGGAAGTTTGATGTGAACGGTAAGGAAGAGACTCGGATAACTGCCGGTGACTTAATAATCGGAAGCTTTTCTGTATCGCCTGATCAGAATCGAGTAGTTTATACAGCAAGGTTCGAAAATCGAAGAAATCAGCAATATAAATCTGAAATTTACCTGCTTGAAGTGGGTGATTCCACAGCCGTTCAGTTGACAGATAATGAAGTTCCTGAAGGAGGGCTGAACTGGCTCCCCGATAATCAACACATTCTTTATACCGCAGCACATGATGAAGAGTGGGAGTTACGGCAAAGTAAGCTCTGGAGAATGAATGTGGATACCAAAGAGCACGAGATGATTTCCGGAAATTTTCCCGGAAATATGAGATCGTATTACATTACACCTGATGGGGGGCAGGTCTACTTTTCAGGTACGGTAAAAACTGACACGAATATCTATTCGCTTAATTTGGAGAATGGATCTGTTCGGAGATTGACTAACCGGCAGGGGACGGTGAATATCGTGGATATGAACAAAAACAGAGACCGGGTTCTTCTCACCTATGATGATGTACAGACGCCACAGGATCTCTACACAGCTTCTGTGAGAAATCTGTCGGATAAAACAAGGTTGACAGATCTGAACCCATTTGTTCGTGATAGTCTGATTCTTGCATATCATGAGGTTGTACAGTGGGAAAGCTATGATGGCCTGGAAATTGAAGGTTTAAAGTATGTGCCACAGGAGCTGGCTCAGGATGGATCAGCGCCATTTCTGCTACATATACATGGAGGTCCGGCGGGAGTTTTTCGCAACTCCTTTAGTCCCCAGTATCACGTTTGGGCAGGCCTTGGGTATGTGCAGCTCGCACCGAATGTTCGCGGAAGTACAGCCTATGGCGATGAATTTCTGAGAGGAAACATGTACGATATCGGAGATGGCGACTATGAAGATTTGATGAGCGGTGTGGATATGCTGGTCGAGGAAAACTGGATTGATGAAGATAAAATGGCCGTTCGCGGATGGAGTTATGGCGGAATTCTGGGCGGAACCACGATCACCAAAACAGATCGGTTTAAGGCTGCATCGCTTGGCGCGGGTGTATTTGACTGGACATCTGAGTATGCCATGGGCTTCAATCACGACGTAAGACTGTGGTACATTGGTGGAGAGCCGTGGACAAACCCTGAAGGTTACAGGGAACGGTCGGCAGCGATGCATGCCGATAAGGTTACTACACCGGCGTTATTTCTCCACGGAAATCGAGACCGTGTTGATACACCGCAGCAAAGCCTGATCTTCTTCACCTTCCTGAAAGATATTGGAAAAGTGGATACGCGCTATATTGAGTTTCAAAGAGAAGGGCACGGAATACGCGAGCCACGAAACCAAAGAACTCGGGATATAGAGGAGATTCGCTGGGTGCAAAAGTATACCTTAGGTTTGGATTGGGAGCCATGGGATCGGGATAAGAAAGAAGATGAAGCTTCTGATGAGTAATACAATGTAAACCGGCTCCGGTACTGATTTTCGCCGGACAAAATATTTGCAATGATAAAGGAGTTCTGGACATATCGAACCAACGTTTTGATCTCTTTTATTTTTATAGGTCTGGTCGCTCTCCCGGAGGCAAGGTATTTTCACGAATGGGCTATTGCAGGAGTTGTAATAGCCCTTCTTTTTTCGGTTGTTAGAGCGGTAAAGTCTTCAAAATCAGTTAAAAAGAAGTCTACGCTTTTTGACGGGCTCATCATTTTTCTAACCGCTTTGATTTGTACTGCTGTTTTCTGGTACAGGGCATACCACAATCTCCCTGCCGGGTTTTTGATTGAACGTATTTTTGATCTTAACGCCGGGTTCGGATTTTGGTGGCCGGGTATACTTTATGCCTCACTATACCGGCATGCAGACGAAGGTTGGAAGCCTGCAAGCCGTGATAGGTTTATTCAAAACCTGGCTATTGGGTTTGCAGGAAGTCTTCCGGGATTGCTGATTGTCTACATCTTATTGTAAATGATGTGAGCTTGCCTTTATGCAACCGCGTAGAGCTTTTCTTCCTTAAAGTTGAGTAACTTCTCAAGAATCGGCTGCATCTCTTTCTCATCCATGATATCAGCGCGAAGTTTCTTTCCGTTTCGGATGCCCTTTAAATACTTGCCGTAATGTTTTTTCATGATGATAACGCCGTAACGTTCTCCATGGTGATCAACCGAAAGTCGTAACTGTTCGGCACAGAGCTCTAATCGTTCTTGAATGGTAGGATCGGGCAGCAGCTCTCCGGTTTCGAGGTAGTGGCGGCTCTGTTCAAAAATCCATGGATTCCCGATCGCGCCTCGACCGATCATTACGCCATCCACACCGGTTTCGTCGAACAATTGCTTGGTCTTTTCGGGAGAGTCGACATCCCCGTTTCCGATAATTGGAATTTGGAGGCCAGGCGTATTCGCTAACTTCTTCAGATAGTCCCAGCGGGCATCTCCTTTATATTTTTGGGCTC
This sequence comes from Chitinophagaceae bacterium T5-Br10_B2g13, assembly GCA_001564065.1. Taxonomy (GTDB): domain Bacteria; phylum Bacteroidota; class Rhodothermia; order Balneolales; family Balneolaceae; genus Rhodohalobacter. The sequence continues at coordinate 18,570 of LKNA01000028.1, read as the reverse complement.
TCGTGCGTGCATGAACCGTGAGCGCTTTCACGCCTACGCTCTGCAGCATCAGGGCTACCTCCTGTATTCGTATTGATTGATCATCCCAACCCAAGCGGGTTTTTACAGTAACCGGATAGTCGCCGGCAGCATCTACCACGGTTCCTGCCATTCTCTCCATCATATCAAGATCTTTAAGGCATCCCGCCCCGGCGCCTTTTTTAACAATTTTATAAACGGGGCAGCCAAAGTTGATGTCAATCACATCGGGATTGTTGGCAACAGCTACTTTAGTGGCACCTTCCATGGCTTCTTCCCGGCCTCCAAAAATCTGGATACCGAAAGGGCGCTCCATTTCAGCGAAATCCATTTTGTGCTGGGCAATGTCTGAGTCACGAATAATGGCTTCGGAACTGATAAATTCTGTGTAGACAATATCAGCACCTTTTTTACGGCAAATCTGCCGAAAAGGAGAGTCCGTCACATCTTCCATCGGAGCCAAAAATAGAGGTCTGTTTCCTAAATCTATTTGATCAATCTTCATAACAGGGGTTAATTAATGAGATGTCTAAAATACAGGTTTTTTAAATCTATCTCACACTGTGGCGCAAATTTATGAAAAACAAAGCGCTTTCATGGTTCTGTTTCCACTCAGATCAATAGCCATTTGATAAATGAACGTGTATATTAATGAGTGTTTAAAAAATAATTTCAACAAATTAACGGGAGTAATAACAATGGCACTCGCAATTTCAGGAATTGAAGAGCTATTAGGCGATGACGCCGATAAGCTGCTCAATCATACATGTACAACTATTCCAAAAGAAAAACTACACCTGCCATCAGGGTCATACGTTGATGACGTATGGTATCATTCAGACCGAAACAACAGAGTTTTAGGAAATTTAGAATGGATGTTAAATCACGGCCGATTAGGCGGTACCGGTTATCTGTCTATCCTGCCGGTAGATCAGGGTGTGGAGCATAGCGGCGGCGCATCCTTTGCAAAAAATCCGGCTTATTTTGATCCGGAAAATATCGTAAAACTAGCCATCGAAGGCGGTTGTAACGCAGTAGCTTCTACATTTGGAGTATTAGCATCTGTATCCAGAAAGTATGCACATAAGATTCCGTTTTTGGTAAAAATCAATCATAATGAGCTGCTAACGTTTCCAAACACATACGATCAAATCATGTTTGGTTCAGTTCAAAAAGCTTACGACATGGGTGCTGCGGCTGTAGGTGCAACCATCTATTTCGGTTCCGAGGAGTCTTCACGACAAATTATTGAAGTGGCGGAAGCGTTTGAGTATGCTCACGAATTGGGAATGGCTACTGTGCTTTGGTGTTACACCCGAAACTCAGCATTTAAAGTGGACGGTAAAGATTACCACGCCTCTGCAGACTTAACAGGTCAGGCAAATCACTTGGGTGTAACCATTGGTGCGGATATCGTAAAGCAGAAGCTGCCAACAAACAATGGTGGTTACAAGGCGCTTAATGCCGGCGATTCTTCCTATGGAAAACTAGATGAGCGCATTTACTCTGAACTGTCAACGGATCACCCAATTGATCTTACGCGATACCAGGTGGCTAACGGTTACATGGGCCGGGCAGGCTTGATTAACTCAGGCGGAGCTTCCGGTAGTGATGATTTCGCAGACGCAGTGAAAACAGCGGTCATTAATAAGCGTGCCGGCGGTATGGGACTTATTAGCGGCCGTAAAGCATTCCAGCGTCCAATGGAAGAGGGTGTGAAATTACTGAACTTTATTCAGGATGTTTATCTGAATGAAGAGATTACTATCGCATAATTTCCTATTTTTATAAAAAAAGCCATACAGTTAATTCTGTATGGCTTTACTATTTATTTTGAGAGTTAGTTAATATAATGGGCGTTGATTAACCCCCGTTAAGAAACACATCTATATTGTCAGATTCTGAAGTACATACTGAAAAAAGCGGTTCATTAATATCCTTCAGGTACATGGCTCTTTCCATAGCATTGAGCCTCATTAGTATGGGAATTGTGATTTACCTTACCTATTCACCGGGTATTCTGGAGCATCTGGCTCCTAAAAGGCTTCCCGGAATTTTTATAGCTATAGGCGTAACCTTTTTGAAGGTCTATTTTTTTGCTGCAAAAATCAGATTTTTAGCCGACAAGACCATTAACTGGATGGCATCTATCCGGATTGCACTGACCTGGGATTTTGCTTCTGCTGTTACACCATCAACCATAGGCGGGGCACCGGTTGCTACATATGCGATGACGCGCGAAGGAATCAAGCTTGGTAAATCTTCTGCAATTGTTTTGTATGGAGTTTTGCTGGATCAGTTTTGGTATGCGCTGGCAGTTCCGATTCTACTCATTGCCAGCATCTACTACAATGTAATTCCTGACGAGATCGGGATGGTTGGAAACATAACGATGTTTTTGATCTATGCCGGTCTTTTAATCTATGGGGCTCTGCTCGCCTATGGATTGCTGGTCAATCCAAAAGCCATGAAACGTATAATTGAACTGGTTTTCAGGCTTCCTGTACTGAGAAAGTTTGCGGATAAGGTAAATGCAGAAGCCGATAACCTGGTCGACTATTCGAGAGAGCTCAGGCAGAAACCGATGAGCTTTGTTGTAAAGGCATTTTTGCTATCAACGCTTAGCTGGCTTTGCCGGGTGGCACTGCCGGTCATTGTAGTTTTAAGTCTGCTGCCGGCACACGAAATTCTGCTCATTCTTAGAAGTCTGGCCATGAACCTCGCCTTCCTGATTATCCCAACACCGGGTGGTTCCGGCGGGGTAGAGGGGCTTTTTGCTGTTTTCCTGGGCCCATTGATTGATCGGTCCGGATTTATTGGACTGGCTGTATTTGTTTGGAGAATAATCACCTATTACATCAGTATCGGTATTGGTATCATCGCCATGCTATGGTATGTAAACACATCGGTATCATCTAAGCTCGATGAAATAAACAAACCAAAAGAAAGCGCAGTTGATCATGGCCAAAACTAAAGTTCAATACGAATGTTCAGCTTGTGGTCATCTATCTCCAAAATGGCTGGGTTTGTGTCCGGCATGTGGAGAGTGGCATACCTTTGAAGAGAAAATAAGTGAGAAGAAGAAAAGCTCTAAAAAGCATAAAGTAGATATTTCGGAAAACGGAGAGACTGAAGCCGTTGCGCTAAAAGATGTACAGCAATCGAAAGAGGAGAGGATCAGTACGAACCTGTCTGAATTTGATCGTGTTCTTGGCGGTGGTCTAGTAGATGGATCTTTCCTCCTTTTAGGTGGAGACCCCGGTATTGGCAAAAGTACACTGATGCTGCAGGTAGCGCAGAAATGTCCAAATCTGAAAATACTTTACATTGCCGGCGAGGAGTCGGCGTCCCAGATAAAGCAGAGAGCAGACAGAATTGGGATGAGCGGAGAGAATTTGCTTATCTATAACAACACGGACGTATTAAACGTGATTTCTCAAGCGCGTAAAATTAAACCTGACCTGTTGATTGTCGATTCCATACAAACTGTATTCAGTTCAGAGTTGAGCAGCCTGCCGGGGAGTATTCAGCAAATACGTGAGTGCTCCGCTATGTTCCAGCAGCTTGCAAAGAAAGAGGGAATTACTACGGTGATGATTGGTCATGTGACCAAAGAGGGAGATATTGCCGGGCCTAAAATGTTGGAGCATATGGTAGACACGGTTCTCCATTTTGAGGGGGATCAAAGTCAGCTGCATCGGTTACTAAGGGGTGTTAAGAATCGATTCGGCCCTGCAAACGAAGTGGGGGTTTTTGAAATGCGGGACACAGGTTTGCATGAGATTAATAATCCATCAGATCTGTTTTTAGCTGAAATGAACAGTTCCGTCAGCGGAAATTGTGTTACCTGCGTGATGGAGGGTTCCCGACCGATTTTGATTGAAATTCAGGCATTGGTAACGCCCAGTAGTTATAGCACGCCTCAGCGCACAGCGAGCGGTTTTGATCAGCGCAGGTTGTCTCTGTTGATTGCGGTTCTGGAGAAGAGGGCAGTCATGAGCTTTGCCGGCCAGGATGTATACCTGAATGTTGCAGGAGGGTTGAAGATCAATGACACTGCTGCAGATCTGGCTGTAATTGCGGCTCTCGCTTCCAGTTTAAAAGATAAACCGGTCCCCGAAAAATCACTCTATGTGGGTGAAGTAGGACTTGGCGGCGAAGTGAGAAGAGTACCGTTTCTCAAACAGCGATTAAATGAGGCAGAAAAGATGGGTTTTAAAAATGCTGTTCTGCCAGTCAGCGACACCGCGGGTACATTTAAAATGAATTTGAACCCCGCGGATCATTTGATGAAGGCTCTCAAGTAGCAGCCCGAGGAGACAACCGTTTAGTAGTTGTCTCTTTGACGTCTTCTCTCTTCCCGGATGCTCTTTTTAAGAGCTTCGCGTCGCTCTTCAGATGGCTTGGTGTACTGCTGGCGCTCTTTGTATTCGTTCAATACTCTTGAGCGAGTTACCATCTTCTTAAAGCGGTTGATTGCGCGGTCGATGCTTTCGTTATCTTTAACTTTTACTCCGATCATGTGTGTAAATAGTATTTGTTGAATTTTTTACAGACTCTAAATATAAAAAGCTTTTTATTAAAAAACAGTTCCATCAACAAAAAAACATTCACCCCAAAGATCTTATATTAAGCACCTGATTACAGGTCCTGTAGCTATAGTAAGCACATTTGAAAAAACTGAAGATAGTTAGCGTAATGTTTCCAAAATTTATATCAACCTTCAAAGAGATTTATAATCACCCCAGAAATGTAATTGATCAGTTTCTTGAGAGTGAGGAAAGAGATTTTAGTCATCCCTTTCTTTTTTTACTGATAGGTGCCATCGTGGTAACGGCAGTGAATACTTTGCTGGTAGATTTCTCTTTTGATCCGGTGCTTGGTGAATTTGATGCAGACAGTGAGCAGATGCGTGAGATTGCTGAGTGGATTCAGGCAAGTACAGTTCGATCAACAACCCATTTTTTACCCATCTCATCTGCATTGATACTGGTTCCAATGCTATCCATTGCGGGGCTGTTCTTTTTCAGAGATTACATTACAGGTTTTTATAGTCTGCTGGTAATGAATAGTTATGCAATTGGGGCAACGATGTTGTTTCAAATGCTTCTAATCCCATTTTGGATGTTTTCAGGTGTGAGTATGCTCGATCCGGTTGCCAATGCAACACTTCCCGCCGTAGCCATTGCCATCCCCACACTATGGATTTATAAGGCCTATATTATGGACTCTTCCTTTATGGCGTGGATCCGGATTATATCAACTTACATAGTAGGGTATGTACTTTATGCTGTGTTGACCGGTTTTGCAGCGTCAATTATTGGCTACATGATTTTTGCCATACAGCGGATTAGTGAGATGTCCGGTGCGCTTTAATGGAACTTCAGTTTTATGGATAAACCAAATCAGCTTCCAAAAAGTGTTCTACCCTAAAAAGGAGAGGGGTGACTGACTTGTTTTAGGTTGCTTATGAATGGTCCCCTTCTGTAAGGGACTTTTACAATCGCGATCAAGTACACAGAGACAGGTCTAAAGTCGGCTAATCACTTCACCGAGCTTTTGAATGGCCTGTTCACATTGTACTGCAGTTGTATAGGGGGCAGGGCCAAACCGAATGATATCACCTCTTGCATCTGTGAAGACACCCTTTTCAAGTAATTGTGCTCTTATCTCTCTGGCATGTGTAGACTTGAGTGCCATGAATCCGCCTGACTCCACGATAGGTCTCTTGTTGGCATGCTGAATCAGATCGGGTGAAAAAGATTGCTCATCAAAAATTTCACGCAGGTATGCTAACTGGTCAGAATATTGCTGCCGGAGTACTTCGGGCGACAGGCCCATTTTTTGGAAGAAATCTGCCACAGCTGCAGCCCGAAACTGTGAGATAGGATCGTAGGTGCCTGATGCAAATTTTTGATCACCTTTATCAAAAGATACCGGCTTATCATTTCTCGGTTCATCTAATGTTTCGAAAGAGGCAAACCATCCGGTGACTGCCGGCCGGAGTGCGCAATCTGCGGGATATCGTAAAAAGCAGTTGGCTTCTCCCCACTGAAGGTACTTATAGCCTCCAATAAGCATGTAGCAGTGCTCTAAGCCTTCTTCGGTGATGGAGAGTGGTACTACGTTGGTTCCATGGTAGTCGTCGATTAGGAGAGGAACTCCTGCTTTCTTAGTTGCAGCAGCTATTTCGGAAAGCTTTGTGTTGATTTCTGAAGTTTCGAAATAGACCCTGGACAACATCACAGCGGCCGTTCGGTCATCCATCTCTTCTTTGATCGAGCTTAGCAGTTGGTCGTCATCTTCGTGCGGTAGAAAAACAATATCATATCCTTCTTCCTGGTATCGGCGCAGCTGGCGATACATAGAGTGGAATTCCCCGTTTGTGGTTATGATTTTTGGCCGGTTTTTCAGATCCAGTGCTGAAAGCCAGGAAATCATCAGAACGTGTGTATTCTGTTCACGGCAATATTTGCCGGTGGGATCGTCGTAATAGTTCCGGAGGTAGGTGCGAAGCACTTCCGTTTTTTCGAACGCCGCCGACCACTTGGTGTCTACCTGATCAGCGACAATCTGCATGTACTCTCTTACTCCGTCAAATGCCACATCGGGCCACGCCTGATGAGAGTGCCCCGTAAAAAGCAGTCGATTGGCTACATTAAAATGGGAATAGTGTGGCTGAAGAGATTGTGCCAGCTTATCAAATTCTTGCATCATCAAATTTTGAAGGATTCATAAATAACGGGACTAATCGAAGTCACCTTTCTGATACCGTTCGATCAGCCTGTGTTCATTAACTCTTTTATAACTGCCAAGGTTCTTTTCATTGAGTGATGCTAATGTCATCTCCCGTTTTCCAAGAGCACCGGGGGCTCTTGCAATTTTCCATCCGGCAACAGCCATCGCAGCTCGCGCCGATGAAGCTGCGCAGTAGGTGGACAGGGTAGCTGAAGAGTCAGCATAGCTTTTCAAACTCTGGAAAACTTCCGGTGTCCACAGCTCTGCATTAACATCGGGAGAAAAAGGATCCTGGAAAAAGAAATGAATTGGCTGATCGGGTTTTGGATACTCCTCAAACGTGCCGATAAAGAGATTAAGTGTCAGTGATTCCGAAATTGAAAAACTGTTGGCTCCGGGATTTACTTCAGTAAAAATCGATTTCAGAATTTCACCCGGTTTATGCCGGTTCAGCTCTTCTCCGAAATCAAACTGAGCTGCCGTGTCCGGATCAACCGGATAAGCTTCCACTGAATAGAAATCAACAGTCGGGGGATTTTGCAGCTCTTCTAAATAGTGCTTTAAGAGAATGAAATTCAGCCCGGTACCGAATCCCATCTCAAAGATAGCGAGATGGTTTCTACTCTGTAGTTCTTTGAGAAGTCCCGGCGTTTCAAAAAAGACAATTTTACTTTCTGCTACGGCGCCGTTTGGATTGTGATAGTGCTGATCAAAAAGAGGGGAGTAGAGTGTTGTTGAACCATCTTTGGTTTCCGAAATTTTCGGCTTTTGATCTCCGGTATCCATCACTTACGCGGTTGCCACTTCATCCAGCTTAACTCCAACCAATCGGCTTACACCGGTTTCAGGCATGGTTACACCATACATCATCTCTGCTTTCGACATGGTTTTCTTGTTGTGTGTAATGATGATGAACTGTGTGTCGTCGCTGAACTTTTTGATCATAGCAGAAAAACGTTCAATATTGGCATCATCCAGCGGGGCGTCAACCTCATCCAGGACACAGAATGGTGAAGGCTTCACCAGGTAGATAGCAAAGAGCAGGGCAATAGCGGTCAACGTTTTTTCACCGCCCGATAGCTGGTTGATACTCGACGGGCGCTTTCCTTTTGGATTTGCCTTGATATCGATCTTAGCTTCCAGCGGATCTTCGGCTTCGTCTTCAATCAACAGGTCACAGTAATCATCTTCGTGAAAAAGCGTATTGAATACATTTTTAAAATTAGCACGGATCTTTTCAAACGTCTCATTAAATCGCTCTGTAGCCGTTTGGTTGATCTCATCGATGGTTTCCCGCATTTCAACTTCAGCTTTCTGTAAATCCTCGATCTGCTCTTCGTAAAAATCGAGTCGCTCCTTCTCCTCCTTGAACTCCTCAATGGCCAGCGGGTTAACATCCCCGATTCGATTCAGCTTCTGTTTTAACCAGGCTATGCGCTCCTTGGCATCCTCGGCCGGCATATCTTCAGGGAGGGATTCTTCCACCTGGTCCATTAAAATTCCATAGGTTTCCCAAACGTGATCGGAAAGCGCCTGAGATTTCATCTCCAGCTTTTCGTGCGCCATGGAAAGATGGTGGACAAGCTCAAGATTGACCTCTTTACGTCTGCGGAGCTCTTTCAGCTCTTTCTCAATTTCGTTGATGATACCGCGCTGCCTGCTGCTCGCTTCTTCAGCTTTGTCCAGCTTTTCATCAGCCTCCTCTTTACTCTCTTTCTTGATGCCAAGCTGCTTTTCTGTCTGCTCTAAAGCGTACTTATATTTCTCGATCTTCTCACGACTCTCACTCATTAGCTCTTTCCGTGAGCTGAGCCGGGTGCCAATATTTTTGATTCCGGTTTCAGCTCGGTCGATATCCCGTTCCAGGTTTTGAGCTTTATTCTTCACGTCCTGATGCTTGAGCTGTGCATCATTATAGCGATTCTGTGCAATTGCCCGCTCATCCTCCAGTTTCTGCAGAACATCTTTCTTTTGATTTTGCTGCTTGCTCAGTTCGGTAATTTTTTGTTGTAACTCTTTCTGTTGGGGATGCAGCTCATCGAGCTCCTCCTGAGCACTGTCCAAGTTCGACTGCAGGTTAGACTTTCGGATTTTTAAATCATTGACATTCTTTTCGTACAACTGAATATTCGACTGCCAGCGGCTGGCTTGCTGCTCAAACTGTCGAATAGATTTTTGAATTTCCTTGATCTGGTGACGAATTGAATCTGAATTGAGTTTTTCCAGCTCACCATTTAACTGATCCAGCTCTTTCTGTTTTGCCTCAAGTGATTGGTCAGCATCTTTAAACTTGCTCTTCAGTTTTTCGAGCTTATCCTTCAGGCCGAGTCGAACTCCCGCTTGTTTATTTTTACTGCCACTCTTCAGGAAATGATCTGCGGTAATCAGGTCGCCACTAACCGTAACGGCTGCGGAAGCTCCGCTTTTCAGGGCATTTGATCCATCTTCTATAGATTCAACCAGAATCGTTGAACCGAGAAGAAGCTGTGCTACAACATCAAATTTTCCTTCAGGATGAACCTCTTTGTAGATAGAACTGTCAAAAACTTTATAGCTTGCCTTTAACTCCTGTAAAGGGATGAAAGTTGCCCGGCCTTTTCCTTTTTCTTTCAACAGTTTTGATGCACGGACGGCATCATTCATTGAGTCAACAATCAGGTAGTTGATCATTTCACCCAGAGCCATTTCGAGAGCAGGAGCGAGCTCTTCAGATGTATGTAAAACTTCTCCTACGGGAGTAAGCGTTTCAAATTCAGACGAGTGGTTTTCAGTCAGATATGAAATAGAAGATGGCAGTGCTTCGTTCGACTCAGCAAGGCTTTCCATCAGTGAGATTTCTGACTGAACAGCATCTTTCTTACTTTTCAGTGATCGCAGGGTCTCTCTGAGTTCTTCCCGTTTTTCTTCAAGGTTCTGGCGTTTTTCAACGGTGTTTTCCAGCTTCTCTTCGTGCTGTTCCAGTTGTTGATTAGCCTCACCGAGCTTCTCTTTTACCAGGTTCAGCTCGCCCTTCGCATTGATAATTTCATCTTCAAGATCTTCAATATCCCGATCTATTCTGAGGCGATCATCCTCGCTGTTCTCAAGTTTAGACTCCAGTTTAATTCGATTGGACTGCAGCGCGGTTAGTTTTTTATTTACATCGCTAATCTCAATTTCAAGCTCATACAGTTCATGGCGAACTTTTGTGAATTTCTGCTGTACCTCATTAAACCGCTCTTTAGAGTTTTTCAGCGTATCTTCTGACTTCTGTTTTTCATCATCGAAATTCTCCAGTTTATCGATGCTCTCCTTTTTGAGCTGCTCAAGTTCTGTCAGATCTTTTGAAGCTTGCTCAATATCATTCTTATGCTGTTTGATTACTCCTTCTTCATTTACAATCTTCTCTTTTGTAATTCGAAGATTGGTTTCCATCTCCCGGATGGATGAGTGTAACTGGCTCACTCGCCGCTGGGCTTCAGCCTGATTACGCTCTTTTTCCAGCAGATGATTCCGGGCTTTCTCCTCGTTACCCTCAAGCTCTTCAACTTTTTGAGAGATCTCTTTTTTCTCTTTATCTGCGTTGTCTATTCTCTCCTTCAGCGGTTCCAGCTCGTTTTTTACCGAATTGAACTGATGAAGCGTATATCCCAAATCCAGTTTGCGAAGCTCTTTTTGATAGGCTTTCGCTTTGGCTGCTTTATCGGCCTGAATTTCGAGAGAGCGGGTCTTTTTGCGAACTTCTACAAGGATATCTTCGAGCCGCTGAAGGTCTTTAAGCGTTTCATCCAGCTTTCTGAATGTTTTCTTACGCTGATCTTTATAGCGTGTAACACCTGCTGCCTCTTCAAACAATCGCCGTCGATCGTTATTCCGGTCATTCAGAATCTCTTCAACCATTTTTAACTCAATAACGGAGTAGGCGTCTGAGCTCATACCGGTATCCATGAAGAGCTCCATAATATCCTTTAATCGACAGTGTGTGTTGTTGATCAGGTATTCACTGTCTCCCGAACGATAGAGTCTTCTTGTGATGGTTAGCTCGCTGTACTCTACAGGCAGTATTCCCTTGTTGTTCACAAAAGTGAGAGAAACGTCTGCCATCCCCAGCGCTTTCTTCTTAGCCGTACCGTTAAAAATCACGTTGCTCATAGCGCTTGAGCGGAGCAGGGTTGGACGCTGTTCGCCTAAAACCCATCTCAGAGCATCAACGATGTTCGATTTTCCACAACCGTTTGGGCCGACAATAGCAGTTATTCCACTGTCAAATTTTACATGCGTTTTGTGCGCAAAGCTTTTAAACCCGTGAAGTTCTAAATCAGATATGTACATGCTTTAAAATGTATAAAAAGGGGACGGCAAAAAATAAAAAAACATGGTATTTAAACCACCTCTAAACCTGAATAAGGAGTAAAGATGAAATACCATGTTTCAGGAAATTCTTGAAATGACTAAACCGTCATAATTTCTTTCTCTTTGGTTTCAAGCATTTCGTCGACCAGCGCGATATACTTATCGGTCAGTTTCTGAATTTCATCTTCAGCTTCAAACCGGCTGTCTTCTGGGAGTGACTCCTCCTGCACGGTTTTCTTCACTTCATCGTTGGCATCACGGCGAGTATTACGAATACTGATGCGCGCTTTTTCCCCAACATCTTTAGAGTGTTTTACAAGCTCTTTTCTGCGCTCTTCAGAAAGCATAGGAAGAGGAATGCGAATAATATTTCCATCATTGTTAGGATTCAAACCTAATCCGGACGACATGATCGCTTTTTCAATGTCTTCCATTGATGATTTGTCGAATGGTTGAACAACCAACAGTCTTGCTTCAGGAGCTGAAACAGTAGCAAGCTGATTGAGCGGCGTTTGAGAACCGTAATAGTTCACTTTAATTCCATCAAGGAGAGAGGTAGTGGCTTTTCCGGCTCGAATATGAGACAGCTCTTTCTTGCAAAAAGCTGCAGCCTCTTTCATTTTGTCATCGGCGTCGTCGATTATTAACTGAATTTCTTCTGGTATCATGGCAGTCTGTACAAGTTAAATGAAAAGATTTACTGAAATAACGTATCTGAATCAAATTCAGCAACTTTGTTGGCAAAGACTGAATTTAATAAAATGGTTATTCATCCCAAACAACCGTTGTTCCAACGGCATCCTCAGAACAGACAACTTTTTTGAGATTTCCTTTCGTGTTCATGTTGAAAACAATAATCGGAGTCTCATTGTCTCTACAGAGTGTAAATGCTGTGAGATCCATAACGTCCAGTCTTCTGCGCAGAATCTCATCACCGGTAATGGTATCGAATTTAACGGCTTCGTTATTTTTCTCGGGATCAGAGTCGTAAATACCGTCAACGCGTGTACCTTTTAGAATAACATCTGCTTCAATTTCAATGGCACGAAGTGAGGCTGCCGTATCGGTTGTGAAGTATGGATTGCCGGTACCGGCACCGAAGATTACCACGCGTCCTTTTTCAAGGTGACGAATGGCCCTGCGGCGAATATACGGTTCGGCGATCTCTTCCATACGAATAGCACTCATCAACCTTGTGTGGACCCCTTTTCTCTCAAGAGCATCCTGAAAAGCCATGCTGTTGATCATGGTAGCGAGCATTCCCATATAATCTCCCTGTACCCGGTCCATTCCTTCGGTGGCACCTTTCACACCGCGAAAAATGTTACCGCCGCCAATCACTACTGATACTTCAACTCCTTCTGCCTGAACCGCAAAAACTTCTTCCGCGTATTGAGATAGAATATCTGCATCAATTCCATGTCCCTGTTCTCCTAAAAGTGCTTCGCCGCTCAGCTTGAGTAGTATTCTCTTATATTGATTTGCCACTTGAAATTTATTTAGAAGTTCATAGATATAAAAAAGGCCACCTTTTTAAGGTAGCCTTTTTTGAAGATAAATATTTAAGCTTCGCCAAGCTGCATTCGACTGAATGATTTGACGAGTGGAGCATCGTTCTGCTCCAGGTACTCTTTAACGGAAATTCCGTTGTCTTTAACGAATTTTTGTTCGAGTAGCACTCGCTCTTCGTAAAAACGTCGAAGTTTTCCTTTCGCTGCTTTTTCAGCAATCTCTTCAGGTTTTCCTTCGTTGATGAGCTGCTCTTTTGCAATTTCGAGTTCTTTCTCGACTACTGATGCGTCAACACCGTCACGGGTAGCTGCCAGTGGATTCATAGCCGCAATCTGCATTGCAACATCTTTGCCCACGTTATCGTCGGAAAGGTCACCGTCAAAATCTACCAGCACTCCAAGCTGATTGCCCGGGTGAATGTAGTCAACGAGGGTTCCGTCAGTTTCAACGAGTACAACACGGGCAATTTCGATTTTCTCACCAATCTTGCCAACCATCTGTTCGAGGTGCTTTTCTGCAGTTAGGCCGTCAATCTCAACACTCATCAGCTCTTCTGCACTGCTGATGTTATTTTCGTAAGCAGCATTGAGGAATTTATTGGCCTGATTTTGGAAATCTTCGTTTCTCGCAACAAAGTCTGTTTCGCAGTTAATTTCGATTGCGGAAGCTTTTTTCTTGTCATCGCTGATTTTTGTCAGGATTAAACCTTCATTGGCTTCACGCTCGGCTCGTTTTTCAGATACTTTTTGTCCTTTTTTACGAAGTATCTCGATGGCTTTTTCCATATCACCATCTGCTTCTGTGAGGGCTTTCTTGCAGTCCATCATGCCCGCTCCGGTTACGTCGCGGAGCTTCTTAACATCTTTTGCACTAATGCTCATGGGATCAGATAAATTTATTTCAGTTCGGGTTTACTCTTTTTCAGAATCGTTGTCGTCTTCTTTGCTGTCGTCATCTTTAGATTCTGCTTTTTCATTTGAATCAGCAGAGTCGGTATCAGAGTCAGATGCCTTTCGTCGACGCTTACGACGTTTGGTTGATTTACCTGCTTTCACTTCTGTTTTTTCACTGCTTTCATCGGAGCCTGTATCTTTCTTGGCTTCTGCGGCAGCTTCTTCCATCAGCTCTTCTTCTTTAATCGCTTCTCTTTCTGCGTTTCCTTCAATAATTGCATCAGCGATTTGAGCTGTAACCAATTGAATGGTTCGGGCTGAGTCATCATTGGCAGGGATGATGTGATCCGGAATATCAGGGTCACTGTTAGTATCAACCATAGAGATAATCGGAATATTCAGCTTCACAGCTTCATTAATAGCGATATGCTCTTTAATGGTATCCACAACAAAAATGGCACCCGGAATACGAGTCATGTTCGCAATACCGCCAAGTGTGAGCTCAAGCTTTTCACGCTCTCTGTCGAGCATCAATCCCTCTTTCTTGGTCAGTTCTTCGAACGTACCGTCTTTTTTCATTTTCTCGATCTCTTCCATGCGGGAGATGCTCTTACGAACAGTGCTGAAGTTGGTGAGCATACCGCCCAGCCATCTGTGTGTAACAAAAGGCATTCCGCAACGGATCGCTTCTGTTTTCACAATCTCCTGAGCCTGTTTCTTGGTACCTACAAAGAGAATCGTCTTGCCGGCACGGGCAAGTTTGGTTACCTCGTCTAAGGCTTCCTGGAGATACTGCTGGGATTTTTTAAGATCAATGATGTGAATGCCGTTTCGTTGCATAAAGATGAACTCTTTCATCTTTGGATTCCAACGGCGGGTCAGGTGACCAAAATGAGCACCTGATTTTAATAGTTCTTCTACGTTTGCTGCTTTAGGCATGATTTGTATGTCTGTTTTGAGTTTTTCCTCTACACAGGTCATTCCCAAGGCGCTAATTCCGCCCCGATTGATCGATCGGGGCAGAACACTCGGCGAAGGGTCGCTGTGTATGTGTATTTCAGGCTGCCGGCCGTGTGCCGAAGCCTGAGTGAGTGTTAAAAAGTTTCTTAAGTGTAAGAGTCGAAAGGAGGGAGCAAGTGGTTCAATATAAAACCGAAACTTGCAAACCTGAAGCCCGGATCTCTTATCGTTTAGAGAACTGGAATTTCTTACGAGCTTTTGGCTGACCGTATTTCTTACGTTCTACCATTCTGTCGTCTCGGGTAAGAAGTCCGTGCTCTTTTAATACACCGTGTAAATCTTCATTCAGGTCGTCGAGTGCACGAGCCAGTGCCAGAGAGATTGCTCCGGCATGGCCGGTTACTCCGCCTCCGCTTACCGTTACTTTGATGTCGTATTTGCCATCAAGTTCGGTAACATCCAGCGGCAGTCGTGCAATATTTACACGAGCCTGAGTGTTCAGGTGCTTTTCGAGCGGCTTACCGTTAACGATAAACTCGCCGCTTCCTTCTTTAATGTATAAACGAGCTGTGGACGTTTTACGACGTCCGATATAATTTTCTTGTGCCATTATGAGAATTTAGATCTCTAAAATTTCAGGTTGTTGTGCAGTGTGTGGATGAACTGATCCTGCATATACCCGCAGATTTTTCATAATCTGTCGGCTAAGCTTGTTCTTAGGCAGCATTCCTTTCACAGCAATGGTGATCAGGGATGTCGGATCTTTTTTCTGCATATCGAGCGCAGAGGTATAGGTTTCAGAACCGATGTAGCCTGTGTGCTTAAAGTATTTCTTGTTGGTCAGTTTTTTACCGGTTAAAGCTACCTTTTCCGCGTTGATAACGATCACGTTATCGCCGGTATCGGCATGCGGGGTAAACTCCGGTTTGTTTTTTCCACGAAGGATAGATGCAACACGCGAAGCTAAACGCCCCAGCGGCTGATCTTCTGCATCAATAATTACCCACTTTTTGTCTACAGTGGCTGAATTTGCGTTGTATGTTTTATTACTGATCGTATTCACGATATTCTCTTTGTTTTCTTGCAAAATTGGAAAGTTGAAAAAGATAAAGGGATTTATCGTGTATTGCAACAGATGATTGTTCAAAAAAATGAATTCACTTTGTCTGATTCATCAGATTTTACACGTATCAAAACAGCAATATTTCGAGAACGTGTTAGATTATCGGTTTTTTTGAAATGAGTATTTTAATGATTAACTCTGAAAAGAAGGGTTGATGTAAATTAAATGCATTACAATGATGGTAATATCACGTAAGTCATGCCTGAATTTCAGTTTCCTTGGGTTACTATTCTGCATCTTCACCGGTTGCGAGCATACTTTTGAGCCTCTTCAGGAAAATGATGATTTAATATTTTCGATGTATGGAACCGTTGATGTACATGGAGAATTTAGTGTTGTTCGTGTTATGCCGATCGGGAAAGGTTTGATCAACAGAGACCCTGAACCTAATGGGACACAAGCCACACTGGTTCATAGTATAACCGGGCACAGTGTTTCATTTAGAGACTCCTTATTTAAATTTGGTGGAGATACTTTTGTTTGGAACTATTTATCCGAAGAAGAGCTCCAGGCGAACAACAGATATCGATTTATAGCGGAAAATCCGGAGGGAAGGTCCAGTTACGCCCAAGTAAATCTGCCATCGGATCTGCCTTTACCAGTCGTAGAAGAATACAATACCGGTTTTGAATCCGGAATATTCATCGGGGAAAGTAATGATCCAATTGTATCGGTGAAGACACGATATATTGTGCAGCCAACGAATGAACTGGGATGTGACCCTGAAGTGGAGGTTGTCATCTCGCATTTAGATCAACTGATCACTTATGCTGATGGCAGCTATCGATTGGTGGTAAATAACAGATCTGAGATATCTGTGGCCCTGGGGCCGTCTGTCGATAGTTTCAGAATTAACAGGAGAGAGTTATTGGTAGTATCGTCCGGGGATGACTGGCCCGAAATTGCAGATTTAATGGACCTTGAATCAACTCTGCCTGATGCAGTTGACAATATTAATGGAGGTGTAGGTTATGTTGCCGGAATCGCAGGCCGGATCATTCAAGTTACACCCCCACAAGAGCCATGTTAGCAATTAGGATACGTGACGGAAATATCAAAGAGTTAAATATGCCAAATTTTCTCTATTACATATCAGCGATAGGCATATTGATATTTGTTGGATGTGAGAGTTCCTTTGATCCAATACAGGAAAATGATGAGCTGACTTTTTCTATAAATGGTGTCATTGACATACATGCAGATACTCAATGGGTGAGGGTTATGCCGATAGGCCAATCTTTAATTCCTACAGATCCGGAGCAGAATGGTACCAGAGTAGATCTCACAAGGCAATCTACAGGAGAAGTTGTTGCGCTTGAAAATTCTCTTTTTAAGTTCGGGGGTGACATCTACGTTTGGAATTACTGGCTGTCGGAGGATATTCGCGGTGATGAACTATATGAAGTTGTCGCGGAATCATCGGATGGTGGCCAAAGCCGGGTTGTTGTAGCTACCCCATCACCATTACCGGAACCGAATGTAGAATATTCTGAAAACTTTGAAAGCATAGGTGTTACAGGTATTGCTCTAGATTCCATCATTGTTGCAGAAACCCGGTATCTCGCTCAAGCCTTAACATCCGTTGGCTGTGCCCCCGAAAGGGAGATAATTATTTCTCACCTGGATGAAATGAATTTTACACAAGAGGACGAGTACACTATCAACTCTGAGAACAGAGAAGATTTAGCAAGAGAGTTAGGAGTTACCGCATTTAGTTTTAGAGTAAATCGAAGAGAATTTGTTTTGGTTACTGCCGGGCCGGACTGGCCGGAGGATGTGGGGCTAACTGATATTGAAAAAAGTTTACCGGAGGTTAGATCGAATGTTGAGGGAGGGACAGGGTTGGTAGCCGGAATTGCCAGGCGTAAAGTTGAAATTTCTGAAAGGACTCCTCCTTGTGAAGGGTAGCATGAAACTATAAAGAGTTATTTATGAATATTGATGCATTGTTTAATTCCTTTAAAAAATGACGTTTAGATATCAAATAGCGGTTTTTATTATACTGTTTCTAACTCCGGTTGAAACACTATTTTCACAATCAAATATCATTCGGGGAGTTGTCACGGATGGACAATCGGGGCAGACTCTTGGCAGTGCAACAATATCTATCCAACGGCTGCCTGAGGGAGAAGTAGAGGGCACAACCACAGACCAGAATGGATTTTATCAAACCGGAAGCCTGGTGGCCGGAGAGTACTTATTTCAGGTTCGATATGTTGGGTATGAAACATATCAGGATACAATATCAGTAAACAGGAATTCAGGAGTAATTTCTAAGAATGTTTCACTAAATCCATCAAGCGAAGAGTTGGAGGAGGTGACCGTTTCTGATCGAGGATTAAGAGGGGGATCGGGCCGGATTAACGTCCGTCCGGAATATTTCGGCAGGGCACCGTCGCCGGCGGGCAGTTCAGACCTTGTTAGTTTCATTCAGACACAGCCCGGGGTTTTGGTAACCGGAGATCGGGGTGGCCAGCTATTTGTAAGGGGAGGTATGCCATCTGAGAACTTAATCTTGATGGATGGGACACTGTTTTATCAACCATTTCATATCGTGGGATTCTTTTCTGTTTTTCCGGAGGATGTGATAGCATCGGCAGATTTTTATGCGGGCGGATTTGGACCGCGTTACAGCGGCAGAGCTTCATCGGTGATGGATGTTCGCTTGAAAAACGGAAATCTCTATGAAAGAAATTGGTCTGCATCGGTTAGCCCATTCATTTCTGATCTGTTTTTCGAAACCCCAATCAGTGAAGGAAACAGTTCATTAATGGTTTCACTTCGGGGTTCCTTGATTGAAGAGAGCAGTAAATGGTATTTGCAGGAGCAACAGCCATTAAAGTTTAACAGTCAACTGGCCAAATTTAGTAGTGTTAGCAATACCGGTCTTAACTGTTCTGTAATGATTCTGAGAACTTACGATCGCGGAAAACTCGATTTTGAATCGGACCAATATTTTAAATGGAATAATTTTGTTACCGGAGGAAGGTGTGC